>JAIUOX010000064.1 GCA_020160955.1 Pseudomonadota bacterium | reverse complement strand
CGCAAGGGCGCGCAGCATCGCCAAATGCGTCGCCGCCAGAATATTGATGCGGTCGATCTCATGCACGCTGGCCGCCCCCAACGCGAAATCCAGCGTGCCAACCAAACGCTGGGCGCGGATCTCGGCGAAGGCTTTGTCGCGCGCCGGCGCGCTGAGCTTTTTCGAATCGTCGATCAGGCCCGACAAAGCGCGCGGCAATTTGTCGGTCCGGAAGATGAGGGCCGCCGCGACGACGGGGCCGGCGAGGGGGCCGCGCCCCGCCTCGTCCACCCCGGCGACCTGCCCGCCGATCCGCCGCTCCCGGCTCAAATCCGGCATCTCATCATCCTGTAAAACAAAGCGATTCAGGAGTTCTTTCTAGCATTTTGACCGCTGGCCGCGCGCCCTATATAAGAAGCGCCATTCGGACAATCCGGGATGGTTCCGATGTTTCCCTACCCAAAGGGAAACAGCCTGATACGCGCGCGCGCTCGGGCCGGAACGCTAGAGAGATGGAGAGACTGTCATGTCGCTGTTGATGCCCAAGGCCACCGCTGTGTGGCTGGTCGAGAACACCGCGCTGAGCTTCGAGCAGATCGCCGATTTCTGCGGCATGCACGCGCTCGAAATCCAGGGCATCGCGGACGGCGAAGTCGCGGTGGGCATCGTCGGCCTCGACCCGATCGCCAATAACCAGGTCACGCGCGAAGAGATCGAGCGCTGCGAGAAGGACCCGGAAGCGCGTCTGGTCATGCTCAAGATCGATCTGCCCACGCCGGTGCAGCGCACGAAGGGTGCGCGCTACACGCCGGTCTCCAAGCGCCAGGATCGCCCGGCGGCGATCGCGTGGCTGCTGCGCCACCATCCCGAACTCGCCGACGCGCAGGTTGGCCGCTTGGTTGGCACGACCAAGCCGACGATCCAAAAGATCCGCGATCGCACGCATTTCGACATGGCGAATATCAAGCCGACCAACCCGGTCGTGCTGGGCCTGTGCAGCCAAGACGCGCTCGACGAAGCGTTGGGCCGTGCGGCGCGCACCGCCGAACGCGCGCGCAAAGAACAGGAACGCGCCGCGCGTCGCGCCGCCAAGGCCGCGGCCGCGCCGGCCGAAGAAGCCGCCGATAGCGACGCCGAGCAGGACGCGTAAGCTTAAAAGCGAACGCCGAAACGAAAAACCCCGGACGCAAATCCGGGGTTTTTTGTTGGCGAGGACGCGTGATATTCTATCGATATGCGCAAAGCGAACTCCATCGACACCCGGGCCAAGAAATCCGCCGCACGACGCGATCGTCCGCGCGCGACGTCCGGAAAGACCGGGACGCGTGATGCCGCGCGCATTCATCGGTTGCGCCAAGCGGTCGAGCGGCTTCAGGCCAAGGTGCAGGCCAGCGGCGTGGCGATGACCAGCGCCGACCACGCGACCGGCCTCTACGAAGATTGATGATCGTCGACGCGTCGGCCCTCTGCGCCATCGCGTTGCGTGAAGTCGATGCCGCGTTGTTCGTTCGCGCGCTCGAGAACGCGGATCGCCCGGCGATGACCGCCGTGAATTTGTTCGAAGCAAGGCTGGTCGCGCGCCGTCATTCGGCCGATGCCGAACTCGCCGATGTCTTACAAGCGGCGCGGATGCGGATTGTGGCCTGCGACGCAGCTTTGACCGAACATGCGCTGAATGCCTATGTGCGCTACGGCAAAGGCAATCATCGCGCGCGTCTCAATCTCGGCGATTGCTACGCGTATGCGTTGTCGGCGTCGACTGCACGCCCCTTGCTTTACAAGGGCGCCGATTTCGCGTTGACGGACGTCGTATCCGCTCTCAAGACTTAACGGGCACCGTGTAATTCAACGGCATGCGGCCGCCGTCGATATAGACGATTTGCCCGGTCATGTAGCTCGCCCGCTTCGAGGCGAGGAAGAGGGCGAGGTCCGCGACTTCCGCAGGCTCGCCCAAGCGGCCCATCGGCGTGCGGCTCATGATCTTTTCCTTGGCGGCGGCCGAGGACAGCACGGCTTTGCGCGCGAGTTCGGTCGCGATCGTGCCCGGCCCGATCGCGTTGACGCGGATGCCGTGATTGACGAGTTCCAGCGCCATCACGCGCGTCAGCTGGTTGATGCCGCCTTTGGACACGTTGTAGGCGGCAAGCCCCGGGATCGCGAGCACGGCGTTGACCGAGCTCATATTCACGATGGCGCCCTTGGTCTTCGACTTGACCATCAACTTCGCGGCCGCTTGCGCGACCAAGAACGAGCCTTTCAAATTCACGCGGATCACGCGGTCGAAATCGTTCTCGCTCATGTCGAGGAACGGCACCGAGGGTGCTATGCCCGCATTGTTGATCAGCACGTCCAGGCGCTTATGTTTGCGCGCGACCGCGTCGATCAAGGCGGCGGCTTGTTTCGCGTCGCCCACGTCGCAAGCGACGAATTCGGCCTTCAGCTTGCGCGCGGCTTTGGAACCCACCTCGGCATTCGCATCGGCGATCCAGACCTTGGCGCCTTCCTTGGCGAAGGCGGCGGCGCAGGCATAGCCGATACCGTTGGCGCCGCCGGTGACGAGGACGATCTTGTTCTTGAACTCGGACATGCGATTCACAGCGTTCCTTGGGAAGAAGCATCCTTGGCGTAGCCGAGCGGCTTCAGCGAGTCCAGGATTTCGCCCAGGATCGCGGGATCGTCGATCGTCGCGGGTTGTTTGAACGCTTGGCTATCGGCGATTTTCTGCATCGTGCCGCGCAGGATTTTGCCCGAGCGCGTCTTGGGCAGGCGTTTGACGATCACCGCCTGTTTGAACGCCGCGACCGGGCCGATCTTGTCGCGTACGAGCGACACGATTTCGGTCACGATCTCCGCATCCGGCCGATTGACGCCCGCCTTCAACACGACGAAACCGAGCGGCACTTGGCCCTTCAACTCGTCCGCCACGCCGATTACCGCGCATTCGGCGACGTCCTTGTGGCTGGCGAGCACTTCCTCCATCTGGCCGGTCGACAGGCGATGGCCCGCGACATTGATGACGTCGTCGACGCGCGTCATCACCGAGACGTAGCCGTCCTCGTCGATGAAGCCCGCGTCACCGGTCTTGTAGTAGCCGGGATAGTCGGCGAGGTACGAGGTGCGGAAGCGCTCGTCGGCGTTCCACAGCGTCGGGAAGGTGCCCGGCGGCATCGGCAGCTTCGCCGCCAGCGCGCCGACCTCGCCCGCCTTCATCGGGTGGCCCTGCTCGTCCAGCACCTGCATGTCCCAGCCCGGCGCCGGCACCGAGCACGAGCCCAGCTTCACCGGCATCGGGTCGAGGCCGACGAAGTTGCCGCAGATCGCCCAGCCGGTCTCGGTCTGCCACCAGTGGTCGACGATCGGCACGCCGAGCAGCTTCTGCGCCCACTCGACGGTCGGCGGATCGCCGCGCTCGCCGGCCAGGAACAGCGTGCGGAACTTCGACAGGTCGTAGTTCTTCAGCAGCTTGCCCTCGGGGTCTTCCTTCTTGATCGCGCGGAAGGCGGTCGGCGCGGTGAACAGCGCCACCGCCTTGTGCTCGGAGATCACCCGCCAGAACGCGCCGGCATCGGGCGTGCCGACCGGCTTGCCCTCGTACAGCACCGTCGTCGCGCCGTGGATCAGCGGCCCGTAGCAGATGTAGCTGTGGCCGACGACCCAGCCCACGTCCGAGGCGCACCACCAGACCTCGCCCGGGTTGACGCCGTAGAGGTACTGCATCGACCACGCCAGCGCGACCGCGTAGCCGCCGTTGTCGCGCACCACGCCCTTGGGCTGACCGGTCGTGCCCGAGGTGTAGAGAATGTAGAGCGGGTCGGTCGCCTTCACCGGCACGCAGGCATGCGGCTCGGCCGCCGCCACCGCCTCTGTCCAGTCGGCGTCGCGGCCCTTGACCAGGAAGGCCGTGGCCTGCGGCCGCTGCAGCACGATGCAATGGCCGACCTTGTGCTTCGCCATCTCGATCGCCTGGTCGAGCAGCGGCTTGTAGTGGACGATGCGGCCCGGCTCGAGGCCGCACGACGCCGACAGCACCAGCTTCGGCGAGCAGTCGTCGATGCGTGCCGCCAGCTCGTTGGCCGCGAAGCCGCCGAACACCACCGAGTGGACGGCGCCGAGACGGGCGCAGGCCAGCATCGCCATCACCGCCTCGGGGATCATCGGCATGTAGATGATGACGCGGTCGCCCTTGCCGACGCCGCGCGCGGCGATGGCGCCGGCCAGCTTCGCCACGGCGTCGCGCAGCTCGCGGTAGGTGAAGGTCTTCTTGGTGTTGGTGACCGGCGAGTCGTAGATCAGCGCCGGCTGGTCGGCCCGCTTGCCGGCAACGTGGCGGTCGAGCGCGTTGTGGCAGGTGTTGAGTTCGCCGCCGGCGAACCAGCGGTAGAACGGCGCCTTCGACCCGTCGAGCACCTTGTCCCAGCGCTTGCTCCAGTCGATCGCCTCGGCCTGCTCGGCCCAGAACGCCTCGGGCTCCGTCAAGGAACGCTGGTGCACCGCGCGGTACTTCTCACCGATCGCCATGTCGGCCGTCCTCCCTTTATCTGGCGCAGGCTTAGCCCCGGGGGACCAGTGTCGCAATCCGCATGTGGCTGCAGCTTTGCCGCAAGGTCCGGGACCAATCCCCACCGCGAAAGTAGGACTCCGGCGGGGATGCCGGCCGCCGCGCCGCCGTATGCACTGGGGACTGGAGACTCCATGGTGCTTGGCCGAGATCCCGAGAACAACACGCGTCGCCGCCGGTGGGCCCACGGGCTGATCGACCTGCTGGTGATCGCCTCGTGCAGCCTCGTCTTCGTGGCCATCGTGACCGGCAGCAAGGGCACGACGCCCCGCCGTGCCCCGGTCGAGCAATGGAGCCGCGAGGACGGGCCATCGGCCGCGGGCCTGCACCAGTCCGCCGCCCACGACCTGCGCCCCGGCGCGGTCGGCCCGTGGACGCCGGCGCGGCCGCGCTGAGCGGTTTCCCGCGCCGGCAATCCCTCCTATCCTTTCGCCAACGGTCGCCGGACAGAGCGGCCGCGAAGCGGAGGAAACGAAATGATCGGTCGTCGCCAGGCGACGGCAGCGGCGCTCGCGGCGCTGCTGCCCGCCGTCGGTTCCGCGCAGGCCGCGTGGCCCGCCAAGCCCATCCGCCTCGTCGTTCCCTATGGCCCGGGCGGTTCGGCCGACCAGGTCGGCCGGCTCTATGCCGAGCGGCTGGCGTCCCTGCTGGGCCAACAGGTCATCGTCGAGAACAAGCCGGGCGCGTCGGGCGGCGTCGGCGCGGCGATGGTCGCGGGCAGCGCGCCCGACGGCTACACGCTCCTGCTCGCGCCGACCGCGATCCTCGCGATCACGCCGATGCAGCGCAACGTGCCCTACAAGGCCGACGATCTCGTGGCCGTGTGCCGGCTGTCGACGCCGATCCTGAGCGTCACCATCACCAACGCGCTGGGTGCGAAGACCTGGACGGAATTCGTCGCGCTGGCGAAGCAGAACCCGGGCAAGTTCTGGTACGGCTCGTCGGGTCTCGGCACGATCACCCATCTCACCGGCGAGGTGCTGACGCGCGCCGCCGGCATCCAGATGCAGCACTCGCCCTACAAGACGATCGTCGACGCGACCGGCGACGTGTTCGACGGCCGCATCCAGATGGTGTTCGACCCGTCCTTCGTGCCCTATGCCAAGGCCGGCAAGGTCACCATGGTGCTGACCGACGGTCCCGCCCGCCTCGCCGACTTCCCCGACGTCCCGACGGCGCGCGAGGTCGGCCTCGATCTCAAGGGCTTCCGCGATCGCAGCTGGTTCGGCCTGTTCGCGCCCAAGGGCTTGCCGCCGGCGATCGCCGAGCGGCTGTCGCAGGCCGCCGCGCAGATCTCCGCCCAGCCTGAAATGAAGGAGAAGCTGCTGCTGGTGGCGCAGGTCGCGCACCACCAGTCGCCGGCCGAGTTCGCCCGCCAGGTCGCCGACGACAGGGTGTTCTTTGCCCAGATGATGAAGGATCTCGACATCAAGCTGGACTAGCCGGCAGGCCCGCTCCGGTAAGCCGCTTTACTTGGGCTCGGCGGCCGGCGGGATCGGCGGCAGGACCGGGCCGGACGAATCGGCGGCGGGCGGCGGCGGAACCGCAGCCGGCGTCGCGGCGGCGGGCGTCTCCGTGGCCGCGGCCGGCGTGACGGCGCCCGGCTTGCCCTTCGCCTTTTCCTGTTCCTTCTCGGCGGCCCGGGCCGCCTTTTCCTGCGCCTCGCGCTCGTCGCGTTCCTTGCGCGCCTTGGCGTCGCGCTCGCTGGCTTCCTTCTCCAGCGCCTCCTTCTGCGCCTTCTGGCCGCCCTTGCCGGGGACCACGGAGCCGATGGCCGGGGTCGGTTCCTCGACCGCCGTGGCGCCCGAATCGACGCCCGCGCCGCCCGGCGCCGGCGGCAGCGCCGTACTCGGCGCGATGTCGCGATCGGCGCCCGGACGCGCCTTGGCGGACGGCGTCGGGCTCCCGCCGAACCAGCCGTCGAACCAGCCACACCCCGAAAGCAGGGTCATGACCGATACCGCGGCCAGACCGCGCCAAACCTTGCCGAGCGTCATGCCATTCCTCGCACGCGAACCCCGTCCGCTTCTAAACCACGGTCGACGCAAAGCAAGGCCGGTTTGCCGGTCGATCCCCAGCGGTCACGGTGCGCGACCTGTTGGCCCTGCACCTTCGTGGGGCTGGAGAAGCGAGGCCGCTTCGTGGAAAAATGGGCCATCGAGGGAAACGGGAAACACCATGGCCAAGGGCAAGAAGTCGGGAACGGGCAAGGGCCGCAAGACGGCCGGGCGCCAGGCGGTTGGGCGAAAGCCGGCCGCGAAGAAGGCCGCGCCGAAGAAAGTCGCCCCGAAGAAGACCGCTTCCCGGAAAGCCGCCGGCAAGAAGCTCGCGGCGCCCAAGCCGCTGGCCAAGCCAGTCGCGCGGCCTGCCCTGCGCCGGCCGGTCAAGAGCCGGGCCTCGGTGGCCCGGCTGCCGACGCCCCGGCCGGCCCGTCCCAAGGTGCCGGCGCTCAATGCCAACATCTACGAGCGCGGTCTCGACAAGACTCCCGCCAACTACGCCGCCCTGACGCCGCTGCAGTTCATCGAGCGCTCGGCCAGCGTCTTCCCCGAGAACGTCGCGCTGGTCCATGGCGATCGTCGCCAGACCTGGGCCGAGACCTATGCCCGTTGCCGGCGGCTCGCCTCGGCGCTCGAGAAGGTCGGCATCGGTGTCGGCGACACCGTCGCGATCATGGCACCCAACATCCCCGAGATGTACGAGGCGCATTTCGGCGTGCCGATGACCGGCGGCGTGCTGAACGCGCTCAACACCCGCCTCGACGCGGCGATGATCGCCTTCATCCTCGACCACAGCGAAACCAAGGTGCTGCTGGTCGACCGCGAGTACCACCGCGTCGCCACCGAGGCGCTGGGCATCGCCAAGGTGCAGCCGCTGGTCGTCGATATCGACGATCCGGAATGCGAGGACCGGGCGCAGATCGGCGACACCACCTACGAGGAGTTCCTGCAGACCGGCGACAGCGCCTACACGTGGGACTACCCGAGCGACGAGTGGAACGGGATCTCGCTGAACTACACGTCGGGCACCACCGGCAACCCGAAGGGCGTGGTGTTCAGCCACCGCGGCGCCACCCTCGCCTCCTACGGCAATGCCACGCAATGGCCGATCGGCCTGCACCCGGTCTACCTGTGGACGCTGCCGATGTTCCACTGCAACGGCTGGTGCTTCCCGTGGACGCTGGCGCTGGTCGCCGGCACCTCGGTCTGCCTGCGCCGGGCCAATGCCGCGACGATCTACAAGGCGCTGGCCGAGGAGAACGTGACGCACATGTGCGGCGCGCCGATCATCATGCAGTTCATCATCGGCGCCTCCGCCGAGGAACGCCGCCCGCTGGCCCGCAAGGTCGAGTTCATGACCGCCGCGGCGCCGCCGCCGGCTGCGGTGCTGGAGGCCCTCGAGAAGGAGAACTTCCGGGTCACCCACGTCTACGGCCTGACCGAGGTCTACGGCCCGGCCACGATCTGCTCGTGGCATGCCGAGTGGGATCACCTGCCGGCGCACGACCGGGCCCGGCTCAAGGCGCGCCAGGGCGTGCGCTACGCCGCCGAGGACGCGGTCACGGTGATGGACCCGATCTCGATGAAGGAGGTGCCGCGCGACGGCACGACGATGGGCGAGGTGATGTTCCGCGGCAACCTCGCGATGAAGGGCTACCTGAAGAACCCCAAGGCGACGCAGGAAGCCTTCGCCGACGGCTGGTTCCACTCGGGCGACCTCGGCGTGCTGCACTCCGACGGCTACATCGAACTGCGCGACCGCTCGAAGGACATCATCATCTCGGGCGGCGAGAACATCTCGACCATCGAGGTCGAGGGCGTGATCATCAAGCATCCCGCGGTCGCCAACGTCGCGGTGGTCGCCAAGCCCGACGCCAAGTGGGGCGAGACGCCGTGCGCCTTCGTCGTGCTGAAGCCGGGCGCGCAGGCTACCGCGGAGGAGATCATCGCCCACTGCCGCGCCAACCTCGCGAGCTTCAAGTGCCCGCGCTACGTCGTGTTCCGCGAGCTGCCGATGACCTCGACCGGGAAGGTGCAGAAGTTCGTGCTGCGCGAATGGGCGAAGCAGGCGTAGCTCGCCCCCGAGGACATCGCCGCGCCACAATCCGCCGGTTAAGCTGAGCGCTTCATGGCCGGCGAATCCACGCTGATCGTCACGACGCGGAGCGGCGTGCGCCCCCTGGGCGTTCGCGGCGAACCGCTGCACAACGCGGCGCCGCAGTTGCGCCGTGTCGTGCGCCGGCGGCTCGGCGACGCGGCGGCGGCGCTGCTGGCCGACCCGCAGCCGCACGAGGACGGCACGGCGATCGACTGGTACGCCGACGGCGCGGGCGAGGTCCGGCCACTGGCCGACCTGCCGCCCGACCGCCAGGCGGCGCTGCAGGTCGAGGTCGACCGACTGCTGGCCGACATCCGCCGCCTCGGCGATTCGCTGGCCGGCGCCGGTCCGCGCGAGGAGATGGGCCTGGTCGGCCTGTCGCTGCAGCTCGCGGCGCGCACGCCCTCGCCGTCCTTCGTGTTCGCGGTCGGTGACCGACCGGTGATCGCGTGCTGGGGTTACGAACGGGAATCCGCGCCGGCGTTGTTGCCGGTGTCCCGCCCGCCGCCACCGGCTCCCGCGCCCCCGGCCGTTCCCGCGCCTGCTTCCGCGCATCGCCCGGTCCTCGCCGCGCCCGAGCCGCGGTTGCCGGTCTCCGTTCCGGCCGCCGCTGCCGGCGTGCCGTGGTTGCGCACGCTGCTGCTCGCCCTGCCGCTGCTGCTCCTGCTGCTCGGCGCGGCGTGGCTGCTGCGCGAACTGTTGCCGGTCGACCCGGCGCTGTCGCTCGTGACGCGCGAGGGACCGGCCGCGCCGCCGGCCGCCGAGCCGCCGCCCGACCCGCTGCCCGCCCTCAAGGCCGCCTTCGCCGCCGAGCAGTCGCGCGAGCGCGTGCTCAAGGTCGAGATGGGACTGGTCGAGGCGGAGCTGCGCAAGCGCATCGCCGACTGCCGGCCGCCCGAACCGCCGAAGCCGCCGCAGGTCGCGGTCGCACCGCCCCCCGTTCAGCTACCCGTCCAGCCGTCCCCGCAACCGCCGCCGCAGGCCAGGCCGACGCCGCCGCCCGCGCAGCAACCGCGCGCCACGCGGCCGAACGACGACCGCCTGCGGCTGCCGCCGGCGCCGACCAACGACTACAGCTTCATGGCGGGCTGCTGGCGCACCGATCCGTTCCGCCACGAGACGACGCAGCTGCAGCCCGGCGTGTCGTCCTACTGCTTCGACGCCAACGGCAACGGCCAGCTCGAATGGCGGCGCGGCCGCACCGCCTGCCGAACCCGCGCCCAGGCGCGCTTCGAGGGGCCGGTGCTGCGCGTGCGCGACGGCGACGCGAGCTGCAACGACGGGTCGCGCTGGTACGCCGACCAGCTGGTCTGCCGGCGCGGCGCCGACGACGTCGCGCAGTGCAGCGGCACCTCGCGCGGCGCCTTCGGCCCGGTCACTTGGACGGTGAACCTGCACAAGCTAAATTGAGCGGGCCCCTCCGTTCCGAGTGTTCCGTGTCCCTGTCCACGCGCGTGACCTGGCGCAGTCTCCAGGCCGGCGCCCTGCGCATGTTCCTGCCGGGGCTCGCCTCCTTTCCCTTCGGCATCGGCCTCGGCGTCGCCGCCGCCCAGAAGGGGCTCAGCGCCTTCGAGGTCTGGCTGATGAGCCTGACGGTGTTCGCCGGGACCTCGCAGATGGTGGCGCTCGACGTGTGGGCGCACCCGCTGCCCCTCGTCGCGATCGCGGTCTCGGTGTTCGTCGCCAACCTGCGCTACTTCGTGATGGGCGCCGCGCTGCAGCCCTACCTGCCGTCGCTGCGCTGGCCCCTGCAGCCGGTGGTGTGGCACTTCACGGTCGACCAGAACTGGGCGGTCAACATCGCCGACTACCGCCGCGGCTACGGCGACCTCGGCAAGTTCATCGGCGGCGGCCTCGTGATGTCGCTGATCTGGTCGGGCTCGACCCTGCTCGGCCACCTCGCGGCCGGCGGCGTGCTGTCGGATCCGACCGCGGCGAAGCGGCTCGGGCTCGACTTCGTGGGCATCGCGGTGTTCGTGGTGGTGGCGGCGATCCTGTTCCGCGGCCGCCGCGACCTCGCGCCCTGGGCGGTGGCGATCCTCGCCGCGCTGGCTGCCCGCCTGCTGCTGGGCGGCAACTGGTACATCGTGGTGGGCGGCCTGGCGGGCGGCCTGTTCGGCGCGCTCCAGGACCTGCGGAAGGCGCCATGACCGCCCATCCCGACACGCTGGTCGCGATCTTCGTGATGATGCTGGCCGCGCTCGCCGCCAAGGGCGGCGGCTTCTTCGCCATGCGCTGGCTGGGCCGTCACCGGTTCGTGACGGCATGGCTGGAGCACGCGCCGGGAGCAGTCATGGTGTCGGCCGCGATCGTGCCGATCGTCCAGGGCGGCGGCGCCTACTGGGTCGGCGCGGCCGCGGCGGCCATCGCCACGCGCTTCCTCGGCGGCTTCACACCGGGGCTGTTCATGGCGGTCGGCGCCGTGGCGCTCGCCCGCTGGGCCGGCCTGTCCTGACCGGCGGGAAAGGTTGGCGCGCTAGTGTCGCGTCGCGCCGTTACTCAATCGGACGATCTGGTCCTTGATCTGGAGCTTGCGCTTCTTGAGGCTGCAGATCGCATCGTCGTCGGGATGCGGCCGATGGCTTTCGCTGTCGATGGCCTTCTCAAGGGAAGCGTGCTTGGCCTTGAGTGCTTGGATGTGGTCCACGGTGCTCACGGCGACCCTCCGGGCTGGTTGCGGACGACAAACTCTGACTCTGTCCTCGCGGCAAGTCACGCCGAATCGCAGCCTGTCCACCGCCGCGGACACAACGACACAGGTCTTGGATGCTGACCTAGTTGGCGGGACCGACGACGCGGTCGATTTCCTCGGCGAGCAGCGCCGGGAAGGTGGCGCGCATCAGCGTCGCCACCGCGGCGCGATCGCGCGCGTCGGGCGTCACGCCGAGGCACACCGCGTAGACGCCGAGATTGCCGACCGCCGCGCGCAGGCGCTTCTCGATCGGCCGGTCACGGTCGGCCGGCGGCGTGTGCAACGCCGCGAGTTTCAGCTGCTCGGCATGCTCGGCCGCCAGCTCGGCATCGGCGACGCGCCGTCGCACCGCGTCG
Source organism: Pseudomonadota bacterium (assembly GCA_020160955.1). Taxonomy (GTDB): domain Bacteria; phylum Pseudomonadota; class Alphaproteobacteria; order Reyranellales; family Reyranellaceae; genus Reyranella. The sequence continues at coordinate 15,551 of JAIUOX010000064.1, read as the reverse complement.
ACCGTCTCGGGCAGCGCCTCCGGCCAGGAACGGTCCTTCAGCAGGCGCCTCACCGCGCGCAGCGGCTTCACGATCTCGGACTGCCAGGCGTCGCTCGCCTTGAGAATGCCGCGCAACCGCTCGGCGGTCAGCGTCGGGCGGCCGGAGGCGCCCAGCCAGCAGCAGAAGAGCAGGATGTTCACGTCGCAGCCGCGCCGGTCCTGCAGGTCGAGGCAGGCGTCCGCCACGCCCTCGCCGGCATAGAGTTCGAGCGAGAAGTTCCAGAACGGGTGGGGTAGAAAATCCGACAGCTTCGGTGCTTCCCTTTGGTCGGCCGAAGGGGTACACGGCGCAAGGCAACGTGGCTAGAGCATGAGCATTCCCCCGTCCGAGCCGCTGGACGATGACGCGATCAAGGCCCGGCTGGAGGCCTTGAAAAGCGAGCATCGCGACCTCGACGAGGTGATCGACCGCCTGATCGAGAAGGCACCGTTCGACCAGTTGCAGCTTCAACGGCTGAAGAAGCGCAAGCTCGGCCTGAAGGACCAGATCCTCAGGCTGGAAAGCCAGTTGATTCCCGATATCATCGCCTGAGGATCCGATGGCCAAAACCACCGCCAAACGCCGGCCGGTCGCCAAGCCGGCGGTCGGTCTCATCATGGGCAGCCAGTCGGACTGGGCGACCATGAAGCATGCCGCCGAGACGCTGGAAGCGCTGGGCGTGCCCTTCGAGTCCCGGATCGTCTCGGCCCACCGCACGCCCCGGCGCATGGTGAGCTACGCCACCGCCGCCAAGCGACGCGGCCTCAAGGTCATCATCGCCGGCGCCGGCGGCGCCGCCCACCTGCCGGGCATGACGGCGGCGCTGACGCCGCTGCCGGTCCTGGGCGTGCCGGTCGAGAGCGCCGCCCTGAAGGGCCAGGACAGCCTGCTTTCCATCGTCCAGATGCCGGCCGGCATCCCGGTCGGCACGCTGGCGATCGGACGCGCCGGTGCCATCAACGCCGCGCTTCTGGCGGCCAGCATCGTCGGTCTTGACAATGCCAAGATCATGGCCGCAGTCGAGCGCTGGCGGGCCCGCCAGACGGCCGCGGTCGCCCGGGCGCCGAGCGACCGCTAGGCCATGGCCGTCCCCCAGCCCCTGGCCCCGGGATCGACCATCGGCATCCTGGGCGGCGGCCAGTTGGGCCGCATGACCGCCCTGGCGGCGGCCCGTCTCGGCTACCGCTGCATCGTCTACGCCCCCGAGGCGCACGCGATCGGCGGCGACGTCGCGGCCGGCCACGTCCGCGCCCCGTTCGAGGACACCGACGCGCTGGCGCACTTCGCGGGCCAGGTCGACGTCATCACCTACGAGTTCGAGAACGTGCCCGAGGCCACGGTCGAGGCCTGCCTGCGCCACCGGCCGGTGCGGCCGGGCGTGAAGCCGATCCACATCGCCCAGCACCGGCTGCGCGAGAAGGCCTTCTTCGCCTCCGTCGGGCTCGAGACCGCGGCCTACCGGGCGATCGCCAGCGAGGCCGACATCGCCGCCGCGACCGCCCTGCCCGGCATCCTCAAGACCTGCACCGAGGGCTACGACGGCAAGGGCCAGGTCCGCGTCGCCGACCGCGCCGCGCTGGCCGCCGGCTGGGACAAGCTCGGCCGCCGCGACTGTATCCTCGAGGCGCTGGTCGACTTCGCCTGCGAGACCTCGGCGATCGTGGCGCGCGGCCTCGACGGGCAGACGCGCTGCTTCCCGACCGGGATCAACGTCCACCGCGACGGCATCCTGCGCACCACCACGGTGCCCTCGACCCTGCCGCCCGACCTGCAGGCCACGGTCGAGCGCTACGGCGTCGAACTGGCCCACGGGCTCGACCTGGTGGGACTGGTGGCGCTCGAGATGTTCGTGACCCGCGACGGCCACGTGCTGGCCAACGAGATGGCACCGCGGCCGCACAATTCCGGCCACTGGACGATCGACGCCTGTGCCACCAGCCAGTTCGAGCAGCTGGTCCGCGCGGTGTGCGGCCTGCCGCTCGGCCCGGTCGAGGTGCTGGCCCCGTCGCGCATGGAGAACCTGATCGGCGACGAGGCCGACGGCTGGCTGGGCTACCTTGCCGACCCGACGGCGCGGCTACACCTTTACGGCAAGGCGGAAGCCCGCCCCGGCCGCAAGATGGGCCACGTCACCTTCCTGCCGGCCTGACCCCGCCCTTGCCGAAGGACCGCACGCGGGCCTTCAGCTTCTCGAACCGCATGACGTCGTCGATCCGGCGATCGAGGAACTCCCACGTCGCCTCGCTGCCCGCCGACCGGTCGTTCAGCCAGTACAGCAGGGTCGAGGAGTAGACGCCGGCCAGGGTCGCGCGCTTGGTGTAGAAATTGAAGTCGACGCTGGTGTCGCCGGCCGCGTACCACAGCGCGTCGACCGTCCGGTACAGAAGCTTCAGCGCCAGCCCGGCATTGGTCGGCAGGGACAGCAGCGCCAGCGCCCGGCGGGCCGCCTCGCGCTGGCCGGCATGGCGCTCGATGCGCAGCCGCACGGCGCGGCGGATGCGGTCGCGGATCTTGAGCGCCGCCACCCCTTCCCGCTCCATGTCCTCGACGGTGCGCCGGTCGGACCGCTCGCTCAGCCAGGCCAGGATGTCCTGCGGGCCGCCCGGGAACAGCCGCTCGGCCTCGCCGTCGGGCAGTCCCAATTGCCGGCCGGCGGTCCGCAGCGTGGTCCGGTTCCAGCCGTCGAACGAGGCTTCGCCGGCCACCGCGTCGGCCAAGCGGTCACGAATTTCGCTATCCGGATCGGCCGGGTTGGCCTCGATGGGGGGTAATTCGGCGGTCATGCCCCGAATATAGGGCTTTTGCCGGGCTTCCCAAGGGTCTTTCCCTGTGATACCACCGCCGCCTCGAATTGCCCCGGAAACCGTTTCCGGGCGCCCAACCGCGTTTTGGAAGGAAGCGATCGAAGTGCAGGTTCTCGTTCGTGAAAACAACGTCGATCAGGCGCTGCGCGTCCTGAAGAAGAAGATGCAGCGCGAAGGGATCTTCCGCGAGATGAAGCTCCGTCGCAACTACGAGAAGCCCAGCGAGCGCCGCGCCCGCGAGCGCGCCGAGGCGATCCGCCGGACCCGCAAGCTGATGCGCAAGCGCATGGAGCGCGAGGGCTACTAGCCCGCGGACTCCGCACAAGCGTTCAAGACCCCCGGCCTCGTCCGGGGGTTTTTCGTTCGGCCCCGGACTTGCCATAGTGACGGCATGGCCACCCGATCATCCCCGGCTCGCACCAAGCGTCCCTTCACCATCGTCCGCGGCGGCAAGCTGCTCGATCCCGCCCGCCGCAAGGCGGTGCCCGCCGACATCCTGCTGAAGGGCGAGACGATCGCCGAGATCGGCCGGCCCGGCCTGCCCGCGCCCGAGGGCGCGACGGTGATCGACGCCAGCCACCGGCTGATGCATCCCGGCCTGGTCAACGCCCACACCCACAGCCCCGGCAACCTCGGCAAGGGACTGGGCGACCTGTGGTCGCTCGAACTGCTGCTGACCGCCAGCCAGTGGATCGGCTCGGGCCGCACGCTGGAGGACAAGTACCTGTCGGCGCAGATCGGCGCGGCCGAGATGGTGCTGAAGGGCTGCACCGCCGCCTACGACCTCGCCGCCGAGTTCCCGCTGCCGACCGTCGAGGGCCTGTCGGCGATCGCCCGCGCCTACGAGGATGTCGGCATGCGCGCGGTGCTGGCGCCGATGGTCGCCGACATCACCTTCTTCGACGCCATTCCCGGCCTGATGGATCGCCTGCCGCCGGCGCTGCAGAAGGAAGTCGAGAGCTTCCGCACTGCGCCGTGGAAGGCGACGGCGCGGCAGATGAAGAAGGCGTTGCGCGCCTGGCCGTTCGAGAGGGTCCAGCTGGCGCTCGGCCCGACGATCCCCCACCACTGCAGCAACGAGTTCCTGGTCGCCTGCCGCGACCTCGCGCGCGAGTTCGATGTCGGCCTGCACAGCCACGTCGCCGAATCGAAGGTGCAGGTGGTGGCGGGCTACGAGCGTTACGGCATGTCGCTGGCCGCGCACATGGACCGCCTCGGCCTCGTGCACGAGAAGTTCACGGTGGCGCACGGCGTCTGGCTCGACGGCGAGGACATGAAGCGGCTGGGCGATCGCGGCGCCTCGGTGGCGCACAATCCCGGCTCGAACATGCGGCTGGGCAATGGGCTCGCGGACATGCGCGGCATGCTGTCGGCCGACGTCAATGTCGGCATCGGCACCGACGGCGCCAACTGCTCGGACAACCAGAACATGTACGAGGCGATGCGGCTCGCTTCCTTCACCTCGAAGGTCCAGGGGCCGGACTGGCAGCGCTGGATCACGACGGCCGAGGTGCTGCGCGCCGCCACCGAGGGCAGCGCCCGCGCGCTCGGCCTGCACAGACAGATCGGGCGGATCGAGCCGGGCTACAAGGCCGACATCGTGTTCCTCGACCTGCACCACGTGAACTGGATCCCGCTCAACGACCCGGTGAACGCGATCGTCCACACCGAGGACGGCAGCGCCGTGCACTCGGTGATGATCGGCGGCCGCATGGTGGTCGAGAATCGCAAGCTGCTGACCGTCGACATGGCGGCGCTGGCCGCCAGGGCCGAGGAGTCACGCGCCCGGCGCGAGAAGATCAGCGCGCCGGCCCGGCGGCTCTACCAGCGGCTCGAGAAGGTCGTCGGCACCTTCTGTCCCGGCCTCGCCAAGGCGCCGCTCCACATCAACCGCTACGGCGCCAGCCACCCCCACCCGCACCCGCATCCCCACGCTCACTGAAGCGCGGCGATCGCGGCCTCGAGCTCGGCGACGTCCGTCACCACGGCGTCGGGTTCCTCCGCCGCCGAGCGCGGCCGCGCCCGACGCCAGCGCCCGACCCTGAACTGGATGGCGGCGAGGCCGAGCGCCTTCGCCGGCGCGATGTCGGCGTCGAGCCGGTCGCCGACGGTGACGCCGGCCGAGGGCGGCACGTCCAGCGCGGCGCAGGTCTCGGCCAGCGTGCCCGGCCCCTCGACGTCGAACAGCCCGGCGAGGCCGGCGCGGGCCAGCCGCGCCGCCTGCGGCCGCTCCGACACGACCGCGAGCCTGAGCCCCCGCCCCTTCAGGCGACGCAGCAGGTCGTCGATCCCCGGGCGTAGCTGGAAGGCGTCGAGATTGCCGGTCATCGCGGCGACCGCGCGGCGCACGCGCGTCGCCGTCTCGGGATCGCCACCGCACAGCGTGTCGATCATGGCGCCGTAGACATCGGGTTCGAAGGCCGCGACCGCCGCGTCGGACGCCTCCTCCACCATCGCCGGCTCGACCCGGATGCCCTGCATCCCGCAGGCGGCGGCGATGGCGCCGTCGACCGCCATCTCCCATGCCAGTTCCATGTCGAGCGGGCCGCCGACGTCGAACAGCACGGCGCGGCAGCGCATGTCAGCCGAGGTAGTGGATGCAGCCGGTTTCCTCGAGCACCGGATCGAGGCGGCGGCGCACCTCGCCCGGCAGGGCGGCCAGCTTCTTGCGCAGCGCGTCGTGGCACTTGGCCTGGTAGCGGAACGGCGCCTGGGCATAGGGTCGGCCGCCGATCGATACCGCGACCTCGGCAGCGCCGTCCTGCAGCGCGCGCGTGTTGGCGGCGAGGAACGGCAGGTAGGTCTCCGCGCAATGCGCGAGCAACGCGGTCAGCGTCGGCGGTAGCGGCCGCGACGGGTCGAGCCATTCGCCGTCGACTCCCGAGGCATCGTCGAGCCGCAGCAGCCAGCAGTAGACGTCGGGCGCGCGCGCCCGCATCTCGGCCATCGGCGTCGGATCGACCGACAGGATCTGCAACTGGCCGAACAGGCCGAAGTCGGCCAGCGACGGCCGCGAGCCGAACAGGAACGGGATCGACCGCACGTGACGGTCGAGCGTGTCGAGCACGAAGCGGTAGCTGTCCTCGATCACCGGCCGGTTCTGCTCGGTGCAACCGACCATCGCCATTCGCCCGACCTGGCGGTCGTTGAAGGCCTGCTTGGCGGCCCGCCGCTCGGCCTCGGGCATCACCGGATCGCGCGACGTCACGACCCAGTCCTGCGCGAAGGCGCGGTCCGCCTCGTAGTACCAGCGGTAATGGAACATCATCTTGGTGACCCACTCGTCGCCGAAATCCTCGAGCAGGTCCGAGAGGTAGCCGTGCGCGGCATCGTCCGGCACGATCGACCGCCCGGCGTGCGCCCGCTCGAGGGCGTGGGCCAGCGGGGTCGAATCGTTCATCGCCGTGCCGTCGGGAAACACCAGCACCGGGATGACCGGCGGCAGGCCGGCCGCCAGCGCGGCCTCGCGCGGATTGCCGGTGGCCTGCCAGACGAACGGGATCCGGCGATAGCGCAGGATCGCCCGCATCTTCACCGAGTAGGGTGACGGGTTGAGGCCGTGGAGAACGTAGGGCGTCACCACGGCCTGCGCGCTAGTGCGACGAGCCCTCGAGCGACTTCACGATGTTCTCGCACATCACCTTGGCGTCGGCGAAGAGCATCATGGTGTTGTCGCGGAAGAACAGCTCGTTGTCGACGCCGGCATAGCCCGAGGCCATGCCGCGCTTCACGAACAGCACGGTCTGCGCCTTCTCGACGTCGAGGATCGGCATGCCGTAGATCGCGCTCTTCGGATCGGTCTTGGCGGCCGGGTTGGTGACGTCGTTGGCGCCGATCACGAAGGCCACGTCGGTCGAGGCGAAGTCGCGGTTGATGTCGTCGAGCTCGAAGACCTCGTCGTACGGCACGTTGGCCTCGGCCAGCAGCACGTTCATGTGGCCCGGCATGCGGCCAGCCACCGGGTGGATGGCGTAGCGCACCTGCACGCCCTCCTTCTTGAGGAGGTCGGCCATCTCGCGCAGCGCGTGCTGGGCCTGCGCCACCGCCATGCCGTAGCCCGGCACGATGATCACCGACTGGGCGTTCTTCATCAGGAAGGCCGCGTCCTCGGCCGAGCCCGCCTTGACCGGCTTGTCGGTCTTGGCGCCGGCCGGGCCGGCGGCCGCGCCGGCATCGGTGCCGAAGCCGCCCAGGATCACGTTGAAGATCGAGCGGTTCATGCCCTTGCACATGATGTAGCTCAGGATCGCGCCCGACGAGCCGACCAGCGCGCCGGTGACTATCAGCGCGGTGTTGCCCAGCGTGAAGCCGATGCCCGCCGCCGCCCAGCCCGAGTAGGAGTTGAGCATCGACACGACGACCGGCATGTCGGCGCCGCCGATCGGCAGGATCAGCAGGAAGCCGACCAGCAGCGACAGCACGATCAGCAGCACGAAGGCCGCCGGGTGGCCCTTCATCGCGAACCACACCAGCAGCACCACGATGGCGATGCCGATCAGCGCGTTCAGCGGGTGCTGGCCCTTGAAGACCAGCGGCGAACCCGAGACCAGGCCCTGCAGCTTGGCGAAGGCGACGATCGAGCCGGTGAAGGTGATGGCGCCGATCGCGGTGCCGAGGCCCATCTCGATCAGGCTGCCCGCCTTGATCTTGCCGGCGACGCCGATGCCGAACGCCTCGGGCTGCAGGAAGGCGGCGGCGGCGACGAACACCGCCGCGAGGCCGACCAGCGAGTGGAAGGCGGCGACCAGCTGCGGCAGCGCCGTCATCTGGATGCGCATGGCGACGAAGGTGCCGACGGCACCGCCGATCACCAGGCCGGCGATGATCAGCCAGGGCGACAGCACGCCCGGCGACAGCACGGTGACGCCGATGGCGACGACCATGCCGACGATGCCGTAGAGGTTGCCGCCGCGCGAGGTCTCGGGCGACGACAGCCCGCGCAGCGACATGATGAAGCAGATGGCCGCGACCAGGTAGCCGTAGGCAGCGATATCGTGGGTGATCACGTTGGTACTCCCGCCGCCTACTTCTTGACCGGCTTCTTCTTGAACATCGACAGCATGCGGTGCGTGACGATGAACCCGCCGAAGATGTTGATGGCGGCCAGCACCACCGCGAGGAAGCCCAGCACCTGCGCCGCGCCCAGCCCCTTGAGGCCGGCGGCGAGCAGCGCGCCGACGATGATCACCGAGGACACCGCGTTGGTCACCGCCATCAGCGGCGAGTGTAGCGCCGGCGTCACCCGCCAGACCACGTAGTAGCCGACGAAGCAGGCCATCGCGAAGATGGTGAGCAGCGCCACGAACGGCATGTGGCCGTCCGGCACCGCGGCGGCGCCCTGCGCGGCGGCGTCGGTGATCTGCTGGGCCACGCCCTTCAGCTGGGTGGCGAGGTCTTGCGCCTGGGTGGCGAGCTTAGCGGCTTCGCCGGCAATCTTGTCGTCCATCGGGCGATCCTGGTTACTGCTGCAGCGAGGGGTGAACGACCTGGCCGTCCCGGGTCACCAGCGTGCCCTTGACGACCTCGTCTTCGGTGTTGATCGCGAGCGCCTTGGTCTCCTTGTCGACCATCGGCGTGATGAAGTTCAGCAGGTTGCGCGAGAACAGCGCCGACGAGTCGGTCGCCAGTTCGGCCGGCAGGTTGGCCGGGCCGACGATCTTCACGCCGTGCTTCTCGACCGTCTTGCCGAACTCCGACAGCGGGCAGTTGCCGCCCTGCTCGACCGCCATGTCGACGATCACCGAGCCGGGCTTCATGCTCTTCACCATGTCCTCGGTCACCAGCACCGGCGCCTTGCGGCCGGGGATCAGCGCCGTGGTGATGACGATGTCCTGGGTCCGGATATGCTCGGCGACCAGCGCGGCCTGCTTGGCCTGGTACTCCGGGCTCATCTGCTTGGCGTAGCCGCCGGCGGTCTCGGCCGCCTTGAATTCCTCGTCCTCGACAGCGACGAACTTGGCGCCGAGCGACTGCACCTGCTCCTTGGTGGCCGGCCGGACGTCGGTCGCCGTGACGATCGAGCCGAGCCGGCGCGCCGTGGCGATCGCCTGCAGGCCGGCGACGCCGACGCCCATGATGAAGCTGCGCGACGGCGCCAGCGTGCCGCCCGGCGTCATCATCTGCGGCAGGATGCGGCCGTAGCTGTTGGCCGCGACCAGCACCGCCTTGTAGCCGGCGAGGTTGGCCTGCGAGCTCAGGATGTCCATCGACTGGGCGCGGGTGATGCGCGGGATCAGCTCGAGCGCGAAGGCGGTGACGCCGCGCTGGGCCAGCGCGGTCACGAGGTCCTTGTTGAACAGCGCGCCGAGCGGCGACATCAGGACCTGGCCCTGGCGCAGCAGCGACAGCTCGTCGTGGCCTTCCTCGACCAGCATCGGCCGCTGGACCTTGAAGACGATGTCGGCCGGCCCGGTCGCCGACGCGGCGTCCGGCACCACGGTCGCACCGGCCTCGGCGTAGGCCTGGTCGGTGTAGGCGGCGGCCGTCCCGGCGCCGGCCTCGATCAGGATCTCCGTCGCCCCCAGGGCCTTCAGCTTCTTGACGGTTTCCGGGGTCGCGGCCACGCGGGTCTCGTGTGGCCGGCGTTCTTTGAGAATGGCGATTTTCATGGAGAACTGATCGGTTGGAGACGCAGGCAGGTCGGTTTCGCACTGCACCATGCCCAGCGATCCGGTCTTTGCCAAGGTGCATTTTCGCCCCAAGGCAAACGCTCGTTTACCGGGCTGCCGCCGCGCCCGATACTCGCGCCATGAAGCAGCGTCCCGCCATCCTCACCGGCTACCATTTCACCAAGGTCGCCCTCGCCACGTTTTCCGAGGGCTACGAGATCGTCGGCCACATGGACCGTCCCGACCTCGCCCTCGTGCCGGCCGCCGTCGCGCCGCAGGTCCAGGCCATCGTCACCACCGGCAGCGTCGGCGCCTCGGACGCCCTGATGGCGGCCTTCCCGCGGCTGTCGCTGATCTGCTGCTACGGCACCGGCTACGAGCGCATCGACCTCGCCGCGGCGCGGCGGCGCAACATCATGATCACCCACGGCGCCGACGCCAACGCGCCCGACGTCGCCGAGATGGCGGTCGCCATCCTGCTGGCCTCGACCCGCCGCGTGGTTCGCGCCGACAAGATGATCCGCCGCGGCGACTGGACCAAGCGCATCCCCAACCGGTTCGGCGCGATCGCCGGCCTGACCGGCGGCAAGGTCGGCATCCTCGGGCTGGGCGCGATCGGGCTGGAGTTCGCCAAGCGCATCAAGGGCTTCGACGTCGAGATCGGCTACTGCAACCGCAACAAGCGGAGCGACGTCGACTATCCCTACTTCGCCAACGTCATGGAGCTGGCGCACTGGGCCGACTACCTGATCGTCTGCCTGCGCTCGGACGCCTCGAACAAGCACATCGTCAACGCCGAGGTGCTGAAGGCGCTGGGGCCGCGCGGCCACCTCGTCAACATCAGCCGCGGCTGGGCGGTCGACGAGGCGGCGCTGGCCGACGCGCTGCGCCACGGCGTGATCGAGGGCGCGGCGCTCGACGTGTTCGACGAGGAACCCTACGAGGGCACCGAGCTCTTGCCGCTCGACAACCTGGTGATGACGCCGCACTTCGGCGGCGGCACCGAGCACGCCCAGCGCCGCATGAACGCGCTGGTCCGCCGCAACCTCGACGCCCACTTCGCCGGCCTGCCGGTGATCTCGCCGGTGCCCGAGCTGCGCGACATGGCGGCCCATCCCGAGGGCCGCCTGCGCTAGCGCTGCGCCGCCGGCTGCAGCCATGCATCGATCCAGGCGCGCAGCGCCGAGGGATAGCGCCGCAGCGTCGTGACGAAACTGTAGGGCCGCTCGACGTCGCGCGCCTCGAAGCCCCAGGCCTCGATGCCGGCGTGGCGCGCGAGGAACAGGGCACGGGAGAGGTGAAAGCGCTGCGACACGAAGATCGTGCGGCCAAGCCCGAACGCGTCGCGCGCCCGCCGCACCGAGTCCCAGGTACGGGGTCCCTCGGGATCGAGCCGGATCGCATCGGCCGGCACGCCGCGTGCCACCAGCCCGGCTTTCATCGCCTCGGGCTCGTCGCCGCTGCCCGACACGATCAGCGTCCGGGCCTTGCCGGCCTGCCACAGCGCCGCGGCGGCATCGAGCCGGCGCACGAAGTAGACGTTGGGCCCGCCCTCGGGACCGATCGGCGCGGTGCCCAGCACCACCGCCGCCTCGACCTCGGGCAAGCGCGCGACATCGGCGAACGACCAGTCGTCGGCGGCGCGGTCGAGGCCGCGCTCGGCCGCCCACGCCAGCAGCACCGCGACCAGCGCGACGCCGCCGACGGCGAACAGGAACACGAGGCCCCACCTCACGGCGCGCGCCTTGATCGGTCCGGCCCGGCCCCTAAGATTGCCGGCATGCCCCGTCTATCCACGGCCGAAGCCACGGTCGAAACCCTCCTGCGCCATGGCATCGACACGGTCTATGCCCTGCCCGGCCTGCACAACGACCCGCTGTTCGACGCCTTCTACCACGCCGCCGACCGGTTGCGGGTGATCCATCCGCGGCACGAGCAGACGGCGGCCTACATGGCGCTCGGCGCGGCGCTGGCGACCGGCAAGCCGCAGGCCTTCGCCGTGGTGCCGGGGCCCGGCCTGCTCAACGCCGGGGCGGCGCTGCTGACCGCCTACGGCATGAACGCGCCGGTGATCGCGCTGGTCGGGCAGATCCCGCAGGCCGACATCGACCGCGGCCACGGCCACCTGCACGAGATCCACGACCAGCTGGGCCTCGTCCGCCACATCACCAAGTGGGCGGCCCGCATCAACGGTCCGCAGGACGCGCCCGCGCTGGTCAGCGAGGCGATCCGGCAGGCGACCGGCGGCCGGCCGCGCCCGGTGGCGCTCGAATGCGCGCTCGACACCTGGGCGAAGCGCGCCGAGGTGACGCTGCCCGACGGTCCCCTGCCCGCCCCACAGCGACCGGTCGACGCCGAAGCCGTCGAGGCGGCCGCGAAGATCTTCGGCGCCGCCGAGAAGCCGATGCTGGTGCTGGGCGGCGGCGCGATCGGCGCGCGCGACGAGGTGGTCGCCCTGGCCGAGCTGCTCGAGGCGCCAGTCAGTTCCTACCGCCGCGGCCGCGGCGTGATCCCGAGTTCGCACCGTCTCGCGGTCGACATGCCGGTCGGCCATCGCCTGTGGAAGGACGCCGACGCAGTGCTGGCGGTCGGCACGCGCTTCCTGATCCAGAACGGCAGCTGGGGCATCGACGCCAACCTCAAGGTGGTGCGGCTCGACATCGACCCCGAGGAGCCCGAGCGCCTGCGCAAGCCCGACGTCGCGCTGGTCGGCGATGCCCGCCCTTACCTGCGCGCGCTGATCGAGGCGCTGCCGAAGCACAACCGCCCGCGGCCGTCGCGCGCGGCCGAGATCGACGGCCACCGCGCGTGGCTCGACGAGCGCCTGTCGCGGCTCGAACCGCAGCGCTCGTTCCTGCGCGCGATCCGCAACGCGCTGCCCGAGGACGGCATCTTCGTCGACGAGGTGAGCCAGATGGGCTTCGCCTCGCGCGTCGCCCTGCCGGTCGAACGCGAGCGCACCTACCTGTCGCCGGGCTACCAGGACAACCTCGGCTGGGGCTTCGGCACCGCGCTGGGCGTCAAGGCGGCGATGCCCGACCGAAAGGTCCTGGCGATCGCCGGCGATGGCGGCTTCCTGTACCAGGTCGGCGAACTGGCGACGGCGGCGCGCCACAACCTCGCGGTCGTGGTGGTGGTGTTCGACAACGGCGGCTTCGGCAACGTGAAGCGCATCCAGCAGCAGTCGTACGGCAACCGCCTGATCGCCTGCGACCTGCAGAACCCCGACTTCTGCAAGCTGGCCGAGAGCTTCGGCGTCGCGTCGTTCAAGGCGACCGACGCCGCGCAGCTCGAGGACGCGCTGAAGAAGGCCTTCGCGCTGGATCGCCCCGCCCTCGTCTGGGTGCCGCACGGCGACGTGCCGAGCCCGTGGGACCTCATCATGATGCCCCGCGTGCGCTGACCCGCGAAGCGCCGATCCGCACCCGTTCCAGCGGCCCCCGGTGCAGTCGCGTGGGCATGCGCCAGAATTCGCCGGGAGCGGCTGTCGCGAGGACATCCTCGATCTGCGGCCAATGAAACAGCAGCGCCGAGGCCTGGATATGCCGCCTGGCCATGGCCCACGAGCGGGGAAGCACGACCCCGGCGACGCCCGACGATTGAATCGCGCGACGCTGATGCGGCCGCTTCAGCATGGTGGCATCGGCCGTGATGATGCCGCGACCACCATCGGCCGCGAATTGCGCCACCCAGGTCTCGTCGGCCGTTCGGGTGCCGTGCATTTCGCGGACATGCGACAGTTCCCACGCAGGATTCAGGACCAGGTCTCGGAGGGCTCGGATGATCTTGGGCGAGACGTGCTCGTCCGCCCGGATCTTCAATCCGGCAGCCCCAACTCGAACTCGACCGCTTCGCGGGCGAGGTCTTCATCGATCTCGTACCAGTCGCTGGTCGCCGCGTAGCTTCCGTTCTCGGCCTTCCACGTGCCGTAGATCGCCGACGTGGGAACACCGAACGGCGCGATGGCCGGGTGCCCGTAGGCGACCAGCGGCGACAGGGCGACATCGGGAAACGTTGTCGGGCTGGGCCGCCACTCCCGGGCCATGCCCGAGGCCGGATCGAAGTCGACGCCTCTTGCCAGCACCTCCTCGAGGACGACGTACATCTCGTACTGCCGCGTCACGAGGTTGAGCAGCGCCCCGTCTCGAAGGTCGCGCGCCGTCCTGGAGAAGATCTCGATGCGATCCGTCATGTACCGGGTACCGGCGGTCGCGAAGGGATGCTGCAGCTTCCAGTCTTCGCGCGCGAACTGGGCGGCCTTCCTCAAGGCCTGCAGGCTCACGCCCTGCTTGCGGAAATGGTCGACGAAGCGAACCTCGATCAGGTCGAGGAAGCCCAGTTCCTGGGCGCCATCGATCGGCTGGTACTCCCTCTGGAGGATCGGCCCGCGTCCGCGTGCCCCGCGACCATCCAGCCAGCCCGTGATTCGGGAAACTTGGCCGATGCCGAGAAGGCGCGCCGCCTCGCGAACCGTGTAGAAGCCGCCGGCTACCGGGTCTGCTCCCGCGCGCTCGATGAGGGTCGCCAACGTCATGGGAGAACTTTACGAGAACGAGCAGCCCGCGACTAGAGCGGATAGGCCAGCCCCACATGCAGAATTCAAGGTCAGGCCAGCCCCGCCCCCTGCAGCGCCTCGGCCTGTCGCGCGGCGAGGGTGTCGGCGTCGAAGTCGGCGATCAGGCTCTCGAACAGCTGGTGCCAGTTGATCGAGGCGCGGAGGTGGATGAAGACGGCGCCCAGCCCGATGGCGGCGCGGTCCATGAAGACGAACTCGCGCGGCGGGCGGACGCCGCCCATCTTGCGCAGCTCGCCGAACACGTTCTGCGCCATCTCGCGGCCGTAGCCGTCGGCGATGCCCTCGGTCAGGCGGCGCGGCCGGTCGTCCATCAGCGGCCCGTAAAGGAACGCCGCCCAGCGGTTCAGCACAGCGATGGTCTCGCGGCTGAGGCCGCTGAAGCCCCAGTCCTCGTAGGCCGCCACGGCACGGTCCTGGTCGTCGGTCATCAGCGCGCGGTAGAGCTCGATCGAGCCGCGCACGAAGCGCGGCGGGAAGATGCGCACGCAGCCGAAGTCGAGCAGGTTCACCGAGCCGTCGGGCCGCACCGTGTAGTTGCCGAGGTGCGGGTCGCCGTGGATCGCGCCGTAGAAGTAGAACGGTATGTACCACGCCCGGAACATGTTGACCGCCAGCCGGTCGCGCTCGTCCTGCGGCCGCTCCTTCCAGTCCATCAGCGGCATGCCGTCGAGCCAGCCCATGGTCAGCAGCCGCTCGGTCGACAGCGCCGGCACGACCTCGGGCACGAACACGTGCGGCTCGTCGCGCAGCATGTGGCGGTACAGCGCGACGTGGCGCGCCTCGCGGCGGTAGTCGAGCTCCTCGCGCAGCCGCGTCGTGATCTCGGCATGGATCTCGTCGGTGCGGATCGCCGGGTCGAAGCGCTGGCCCACCGCGAACACCAGCTTCAGCTGGTTGAGGTCGGCTTCCAGCGCCGACGCCATGTCGGGGTACTGCAGCTTGCAGGCGACCTCGGTGCCGTCGGGCAGCGTGGCGCGATGGACCTGGCCCAGCGAGGCGGCGAACGACGCCTCCTTGCCGAAGCTCCGGAACCTGGCCTGCCAGTCCGGCCCCAGCTCGGTCGACATGCGCCGCCGCACGAAGGCCCAGCCCATCGCCGGCGCGTTCGACTGCAGCTGCGCCAGTTCGCGCGCGTACTCGGGCGGCACCGCGTCGGGAATGGTGGCGATCAGCTGCGCCGCCTTCATCAGCGGCCCCTTGAGCCCGCCCAGCGCCGCCTTCAGCTCGGCGGCGTGGCGGTCGCGGTCGACCGACAGGCCGAGGTAACGCTGGCCGGCCAGCTTGACCGCCAGCCCGCCGACCGAGGTGCCGACGCGTGCGTAGCGGCCGAGCCGCCCGCCCAGCGAGTCCCCTTCGTCGCTCAACGCGGGCTCACAGCGTCTCGAGTTCGTCGACGAAGCCCGCGATCACGCCCAGCCCCTTGTCCCAGAAGGCCGGGTCCGAGGCATCGAGGCCGAAGGGCGCCAGCAGCTCCTTGTGCCGCTTCACGCCGCCCGCCTTCAGCATGTCGAGATACTTCGCCTGGAAGCCCTCGGGCCTGGC
>JAIUOX010000063.1 GCA_020160955.1 Pseudomonadota bacterium | reverse complement strand
TGCACCGCCGCCGCCCCGGCCGCAGGTGATCACCGAGACGCGCTACGTGCCCGTCCCGGCTTCCCCGCCACGCCCGTCCTACCATCGCGCGAGGGACAGCGACCGGGATGGCATCCCCGATCGCTACGACCGCGATCGCAACGGTGATGGTGTGCCGGACAAGTACCAGCGCTCGCGATGGTGATAGGCCAAGCAAAGCCTGGCCGTATGAGCGTCAGGACATCGCTTGGCGATGTCCGGGAGCGCCGAAGGAAGAATGGGACGACCGCACGTCAACGTCGCCTGGTGCCGCGGATCTCCGCATCGTGCTGGCCGAGCGTAGGCGCCGGCCGGCGAACACTGCCCGGCGTCGCGGAAAGCTTGAGCGGCACGCCCAGCGTCTTCTGCTTTCCTGCCCTGGCGTGCTCGACTTCGGCCACCATGCCGCGCGCCAGGATCTGCGGATCGGCGAAGACCTCGTCGTGATGCAGCACCGGGCCGGCCGGAATGCCAGCGGCCTCGAATTCCGCCAGCCAGTCGTCGTTGCTCTTCTTGATCAGCTCGGCCTGCAGGATCTCGACGATCGCGGCGTTGTTCTTCACCCGTAGCGCATTGGCCTTGAAGCGCGGATCCTCGACCAGTTCCGGCCTGCCGATCATCTCGCAGGTCTTCTTGAAGAAATTCTGCTGGGCTGCGCCGATGGTGATCCAGCCATCCTTCGTCTGGAACACCTGGTAGGGCGAGGAGCCGCGATGGCCCTGGCCGAGCTTCTCCGGCCGGATGCCGTTGGCGAAGTAGTTGGCCGCCTCGTAGACGCCCAGCGACACGGTGGCCTCGAGCAGCGAGGTCTCGACCCACTGACCTTCGCCGGTCTTGTGCCGCGCCTGCAGCGCGCTCAGCACGCCGATCGTGAGATAGAGGCCGACGCCCACATCGGAGATGGCCAGCGGAATACGATAGGGCGGACCATCCTTCGGGCCGGTCACGGACATGAGCCCGGACATGGCCTGGATGATCAGGTCGAAACCGCCGCGGCCGGCATAGGGACCGGTCTGGCCGAAGCCCGAGATCGAGCCCAGCACCAACCGCTTGTTGCGCGCGTGCAATGCGTCCCAGCCGAGGCCCAGCCGCTTCATCACGCCGGGGCGGAAGTTCTCCAGCACCACGTCGGCGCCGTCGACCAGTTCCCAGAAGACCTTGAGATCGTCCTCGTTCTTGAGGTCGAGCCTGAGGCCGCGCTTGTTCCTGTTCCACAGCATGAAGGGCGCCGACTCGCCCTCGACGAACGGCGGCGCGCCGCGCATCGAATCACCCTGCGGGCTCTCGATCTTGATGACGTCGGCGCCCATGTCGGCGAGCTGCATGCCGCAGAAGGGACCGGAGAGATGGGTCGTGAGATCGAGAACGACCAGACCGTCGAGAGCGCCTGCCATGTTGCCTACCCCAGGAGATTGCGAAGATCGTCGAGCGTGCTGGCCCATTTGCTGACGCCGAGATGGTTCGACACGATGCGGCCCGCCTGCACGATCAGGAAGCGCGGCGCCCCGCTCTTGCGCGGGATCTGGGCGAGGATAGGTGCGAGGTCGCCGGGCCAGTATCGTTCCTGATAGGCCTCGCGGAAGCGCGCCGCCTCGACCTCTTCCCAGACGACCTGGCGGAACTCGGGCGAGGCGAGCCAGGCGGCGAGATACTCGTGCTTCCAGCGCACACAGGGCGGACAGTCCGGGCCGCCGATCAGGATCACCCTGATCTCGGCCGGGACGGCGCGTGCCGGAGCACCCGCGGTCGCCGCGACAGCGAGTCCGGCGAAAAGAAGCGCGCGGCGATTCATATCCGGTAATGTAGGGCCGCATGACGCGACCGACCAAACCCTCTCTCGTCACCCTGGGCGATTTCTTCAAGTTTGCGGTCGCGCGCTTCCGCGCCGCGAGGCTGGCCTATGGCCATGGCACCACCAACGCCGTCGACGAGGCGGCCTTCATGGTGCTGGAGGCGCTGCGGCTTCCGATCAACCGGATCGACCCGTGGCTGGACCTCGTGCCGACGCCGGCCGAAAAGGCACGCCTGATCACATTGATCGAAGCGCGGGTTACGCTGCGCATGCCGGCGCCCTACCTGCTGGAAGCCGCCTACATGCAGGGCGTCCGCTTCCACATCGACCGGCGCGCGCTGATCCCGCGTTCCTTCATCGGCGATCTTCTCGCGGGCGGCGCGCTGCCGACCGCCAGGCCACGTCGCATCCTCGATCTCTGCTGCGGCTCGGGCTGCCTCGCCATCCTGGCCGCACTCGCCTTCCCGCGCGCCAGGGTCGACGCCGTCGACCTGTCGGCCGGCGCGCTGGCGCTCGCCCGGCGCAACGTGGCAACGCACCGACTCGGCGACCGCATCACCGTGCATCGCGGCGATCTCTTCAAGCCGCTGCAGGGCCAGCGCTACGACCTGATCATCAGCAACCCGCCCTATGTCGATGCCGGCGGCATGGCGAAGCTGCCGCCCGAGTTCCGGCACGAGCCGCGCATGGCGCTGGCGGCGGGCGACGATGGGCTCGACCTGGTGCATCGCATCCTGGCCGAAGCGCCCAAGCACCTGACCAGGAGCGGCGGCCTCGTCTGCGAGATCGGCCGCGGCCGCGCCCCGCTGGAAGCGTCTTACCCAAGGCTCCCCTTCCTGTGGCTCGACACCGAACTCAGCGAAGGCGAGGTGTTCTGGCTGTCGCGGAGCGATCTGGCCTAGCCCGCATCCCCCAAACAAATCCCCAGCGCCCGCGCCGTGCGGATCAAGGTGCCGTCGGGATCGACTGTCCTAGAGCGGCCGACGACCTTCGACAGCGGCACGTCGATCACCTGCCGGTTCCACCACGCCACCATGTGGTCGCCCTTGCCCTCGGCCAGGAGGTCGACCGCGCGGACACCCAGCGCGGACGCGAGCAGTCGATCCTCGGCGGTCGGCATGGCGCCGCGCTGGACATGGCCCAGCACCGTGGCGCGGGCTTCCGCACCGGTCGCCCGGGCCAGTCGCTTGGCCAGCCAGTCGCCGACGCCATGGTCGGGCGCATCGGCCGATGGATCGGCGGCCTCGTCCGACTGACCGGCCGCTTCCGCCACCACGACCAGGGCCGAAGTGCGGCCCACGGCGCGGAGCCGCGCGATATGCGCAACCACGTTCTCCAGCTTCCAGCGGACTTCGGGGATGAGCACGACGTCGGCGCCGCCGGCGATCGCCGACGCGATGGCGATATGACCGGCGTCGCGGCCCATCACCTCAAGGACCATGGTGCGCTCGTGGCTGGTACCGGTCGGCTGCAGCCGGTCGAGCGCCTCGGTCGCGATCGCGACGGCAGTCGAGTAGCCGACCGCGCGTTCGGTCTGGCCGACATCGTTGTCGATGGTCTTGGGGATGCCGACGAAGGGAATCCCCGAGGGCGCCAGAAGCTTGCGCAGGATGGCGAGGCTGCCGTCGCCGCCGACGCCGATCAGCCCGTCCAGCCCGAGTTGCCTCAACCCCTCGACCATCTCGCCCGACCGGTCCTTGCGGCTGCCATCTGACATCGGGAAGGCGAAGGGATCGCCGCGGTTGGTGCTGCCGAGGAAGGTGCCGCCCTGCCGCGCCAGCGCCGCACTCAGCCGGTCGGGATCGAGCGGCACCGCTTCCACCGGCCGCTCCAGCAGGCCGAGCGTGCCGTAGCGCAGGCCGACGGTCGTCCAGCCGTGGCCATGATGCGCGCGCAACGCGACGGCCCGGATGGTGGCGTTGAGACCGGCGCAATCGCCGCCGCTGGTCAGGATGCCGATTCGTCTCGTCATCTGCTTACTCCGGACAATCCAGGGGCCGACAGGTTGACCCTGCCAATCAATCTTGAAACCGCAAGGCCGCGGTGCAGGATGACGGCATGAAGAAACATTATGTCACCTTCGCGGGCTACAATGCCTGGGCCAATCGCCGGCTCTACGACGCGGCCGCCAGGCTCGACGACCCGGCGTATCGCGCCGACCAGGGCGCCTTCTTCAAGTCGATGCATGGCACCCTCAATCATCTGCTCGCGACCGATCGCATCTGGATGAAACGCTTCACCGGCGCGGGCGATGCGCCGGACCGTCTCGACGCGATCCTGCATGAGGACTTCGCCGGTCTGCGCACGGCACGCGAAGCCGAGGATCGCCGCATCGTCGCGTGGATCGACAGTCTCGACGAGGCACGGCTTGCGGGCGTCATCCGCTACCGCCGCGTCTCGACGCCGGACGAATTCGTGCAGGAGCTGATGCCGGCCCTGAACCATTGGTTCAACCACCAGACCCATCACCGCGGCCAGGCGCACATGATCCTGACCGGGCTCGGCCAGGAGGCGCCGGAACTCGACCTGCTCTTCTATCAGCGCGAGGTCGCCGCCGGCCGGGCGTGAGCGACCGACGGACCACGCGCAGGCATCACTTCAGTTCGCAAATCGAGCGCTGTCGCCCCGGCCCCGGCCAGCGCGAATCGCAGATCGCCAGCGTCTCGCCCTCGATGCCGTAGAGCACGCTGCTCCAGGTCCCGTCCTCGACGGGCCGCACGATCATCGCCGCGAAATCGCGCAGGCCCACGACATAGGCCGGCCCCCTGTCCAGCCCCTCGACGCGGACCGGAGCTTTGGGGTTCTCCGGCGAAGGTGGCGGTTGCACGTGCGACAGCTCCATGCCGCCTGTGCCGACGGCAAGATGCGGCGGGTGCGGTCCGTCGAAGCCGATCGCCTGGAACCGGTGCATGTGTCCGGCGATGACCGCCGTGACGTGACGGGGCAGGCTTCCGCGGAACACGCGATGGATCGCTTCGCGCTGCGTCTCGTTAATGAAGCCGTAGGGTGTGAGTCCGATCGGACCGCCTTTGTCGCGCCTGACCACGGCCCAGATGGGCCGGTGCGTCACCAGCCAGGTCGGCGTCGAGTCATCGGCCAGCATCCTCGCCACCTCGCGATACTGCGTGAGGTAGGTCTCGAGATTGTAGAGCACGGCATCGGCGGCATTGGCCGAATCGACGGCGATGATGTTGAGCCTGCCGAGCTTGAGACGAAACGGCGCGTCGGACACGATCGGGAACGGCTGGCCGGCGAAGGGCAGCGCGGGCGGCCTGGGCCATGCACCGGGCCGCCAGTCGGCCGGCAGCTGGGGCGGACACTCCTTCTGCTGGCGGCCGGGACCGAGCAGGGGCGAATTCACATCCAGCAGATAGAACCAGCCGGGACCGCCGCGGCTGCAGAGTTCGTGGTTGCCGCGGCTGAACAGCCACGGCGCGGCGACCAGCAGCCGGGCGGCCGGCCGGAAGAAATCGTCGCGCCAGTTGGTCCACCGGTCCGGATTCGGACTGCCCTCGATGTTCTGGCTCCAGTAGGCGGCGCCGATCGGCAGATCGGGTTCGTCTTCGTCGTCGAGGTCGCCCGTGTCGTACACGCTCACCTTGAGCGGTGCGGCATAGCCGGTGAGGCTCGTGGGAAGCACGAGGCCACGCTCGGTGCCGCGATAATTGTAGTCGCCGACATGCACGATCAGGTCGGGGCGCTTGTGCGCTTCCTCCTCCGACAGGATGCCGAAGGGCCAGACCTTGGCGAAACCGTCGCCGCCGCAATATTGCGGCTTGGCGAGTGTCTCGCCGCGACAGCCGCTGTCGCCGATCAGCACGACGCGGCGCGGCGTGCCGAGTGAAACGGTCGGCAGGTCGATGCGCCGATCGCCCAGGAAGACGCTGGCCGCCTCGCCGACCGGATAGCGGGCCTCGCAAACCATCACCGCGTCGAAGTGACCGCCCGGCGGACGGCGGCGCGGACTCATCGTCGTCGATCCCCCACCCGCCGACGTGCGCAGGACCGGACAGGCCGTGGCGCCTTCGGCCACGCTGCGAACCATCGGCAGGGGTTGGCCGTCGCTTCCCTCGCCGAACAGAACGAAAGCGAAGAAATCCGGCGCCCTCGGCTGCGCCTGCGCGCCGAAGCACGCGAGCATGAGGCAGAGGAAGGGCACGAAGGCGGCAGGACGCATGGCTGAACTCCGGAAGCGGCCCAGTGTAGCAAGCCTCGACGGGGGAAGGTCGCCGGCGTTCAGCGCCGGCCCCAGCTCCGCCCCGCCCTGCGCATCAGGGCGAGCGTCAGTCCCAGCAGGGCACAGGCCAGAGCGACCATGGCCACGTCGTGCAGGTGCATCGGCCCGAAGCCGAACAGGCGCCGCACCGGCGGCACGGTGACGGTGGCCGCCAGAAACGCGATCGTGAGCACCTGGATGCCAAGCAGCACCCGATTGCCGCCGGTGAGGAAATCGAACGCCCGCCCGCGAAAGGAACGGTTCGCGACGATCAATCCAAGATTGGAAAGCACCAGCGTGAAAAAGGTGAGCGTGCGAACGTCCTCCTCCGGCATCCCGCGCTGCACGGCAAGCAGATAGACGCCCGCCGTCACCAGCAGGGCCGCAAGGCCCTGCAGCACACTCGCCGCCAGCATCGACGGCGAGAACAGCCGGGCATCGGGCGCGCGCGGCGGCCGGGTCATCACGTCGGGCTCCTCGTGCTCGGCCTCGAAGGCGACCGAACAGGCCGGATCGATGATCATTTCGAGGAAGGCGATGTGCACCGGCAACAGGATGAGCGGCAGCCCCGTCAGCAGCGGCAGCAGCGCGATGCCCGCGATCGGCACATGGACGGCCACGATGTAGCCCATGGCCTTGCGCAGATTGTCGTAGATGCGGCGACCCAGCCGCACGGTCCGCACGACCGAGCCGAAATCGTCATCGAGCAGGACGATCGACGAAGCCTCGCGCGCCACGTCGGTGCCGCGCCCGCCCATCGCGACGCCGATATGGGCGGCGCGCAGCGCCGGGGCGTCGTTCACGCCGTCGCCGGTCATGGCGACGATCTCGCCGCGCGCCTTGAAAGCCTCGACGATATCGAGCTTCTGCTCCGGCAGGATGCGGGCGAACACGCTGGTCGCCTCGACGCGCTCGCGCAGCGCCTCGGGCGACAGGCCCTTCAGGACCGTGCCCTCGGTGACGCCGCCGTCGACCAGCCCGGCCTGGCGGGCGATCGCCTGCGCGGTGGCGGGATAGTCGCCGGTGATCATCGCCACCCGGATGCCGGCCGAGCGGCACTCGGCGATCGCGTCGGGGACGTGGGCGCGCAACGGGTCGGCGAAGCCCACGAGGCCCAGCAGCTCGAAGCGGAAGCCTTCCGGCGTCTCCGGCAACGGCGCGCCGGCGTGGTCGGCCCGCGCGATTGCCAGCACGCGCGTGCCGGCGGCCGCCAGTTCGTCGACCGTGGCGCGCAGCCACGACCGCGTCGCGTCGTCGAGCCGGCACAGGCCGGCGATCGCCTCGGGCGCGCCCTTGCTGAACACCCGGAAGCCCGTCGTGCCGTCGGCCTGCCAGACCTGCGTGACCGCCAGCAGCCGAGGGGTCAGGCCATGGCGGCGGACCAGCGTGGCGGCCGGGTCCGCGGGCACCGCCACTTCCGTCGCTACCGTGGCGATCGCGCGTTCCATCGGGTCGCTGGGCTGCGGCGCGCTGGCGCCGAGGGCCGCCCGCACGGCGTCCTGCAGGGCGGCGGGAAGCGGTCCGCCGTCGGCCCGCCGCCACCGCGCGGACGGGCTCACCAGGTCGACCACCGTCATGCGGTTCTCGGTCAGCGTGCCGGTCTTGTCGGTGCACAGCACCGTGGCGGCGCCCAGCATCTCGATGGTCGCGGCGCGCCGCGTCAGCACGCGGGCGCGCGACAGGCGCCACGCGCCCATCACCATGAACGCCGTCAGCACGAGCGGGAATTCCTCGGGCAGCATCGACATGCCGACCGCGATGCCGCCCAGCAGGCCCTGCAGCCAGTCGCCGCGCGACAGGCCGTACAGCAGCACCACCAGCAGGCTGGTGACGAGCCCGACCACGGCGAAGACCCCTACGAGACGCCTCGTCTCGGTCTGCAGGCGCGGCGGCTCGCTCGTGATGCCGCGCAGCGACTGGCCGATGCGGCCGAGCTCGCTGCGCACGCCGGTCGCCTGCACGACGGCGAGGCCCTCGCCGCGCACCACCAGCGTGCCCGAGTAGACGAAGGCCGTGCCCTCGCCGCCGGGCCGCGCGGTCGCCGTGTCGGTTCCCTCCGCGGGCAGCTTGTGCACCGCGACCGACTCGCCGGTCAGCAGCGATTCGTCGATGACCAGTTCGCTGGCGGAGACGACCAGGCCGTCGGCCGGCACGCGATCGCCCTCCAGCAGGACCATCAGGTCGCCGCGCGCCACCTCGCGGCCGGGAATGCGCCGGCGCTCGCCGTCGCGCACCACCAGGGCGCGCGGGCTGGCGATGTCGCGCAGCGTCTCCAGCACGCGCTCGCTGCGCTGTTCCTGGACGATCGTGATGCCGACCGACAGGGTGGCGAAGGCGAGCAGGATCAGCGCCTCGCCGAGGTCGCCCAGCACCAGGTAGATCGCGCCGGCGCCCAGCAGCAGGGCGAACATCGGCTCGCGCAGCACGTCGCGCACGATCAGCAGCAGGGTGCGTCGGTCGGCCGAGGGCAGGTCGTTGTAGCCTTCGGCGGCGAGGCGGGCCGCCGCCTCGGCCGAGGTCAGGCCGACCTCGGGCCCGGTCGATCCGGTCACGCGGCGCTCCTGGCCTGCGCCAAGGCGCTGGCCGACAGGCGGTCCAGGGCGTCGACATAGAGACGGTACTTGACGTCGACCACCGACAGTTCGCGCGCCCAGTTCACGAGGTCGCCCCACGGGTCGTTGAGCTTGCCCATGCCGCTCACGATCGCCACCACGGTGCCGACCTCGATCTTGCCCTCGAGGGCCATCCAGCCGCCGACGCCCAGCGCCACGGCGACCGACAGGTGGTGCATCACGTTCATCAGCAGGTTCATCGTGAACTTCAGCTTGTAGATGCCCATGTTGAGCGTGAACACCCGGCTGATCGGGTCGCGCACCCAGTCCCATTCCTGGTGCGACATGGTGGCGGCGCGCACGATGTCGCCGCTCATGCCGCGCTTGGTCAGGATGCGATGCTGCGCCCGGCGGTTGATGGCGCCCTGCAGCAGCGGCACGAAGACCATCTGCGGCACGAAGAACAGCAGTGCCAGCAGGGCGAGCCGGGCGTCGAGGTAGACCATGTAGCCGACCACGCTGGTCAGGATGCCGCCCTGCAGCAGCGGCTCGGACACGCTGACGCCGGTGAAGCCGCCGATCGGCTCGACTTCCTCCAGCATCACCGCGATCTCGATCCCGGTATCGTCCGCCGACGAGGCGCTGGCGCCGCGGGCGCTGTCGCCGGCGCGCAGGCGCAGCGAGCGCACCGAATCCTCGGCGACCCAGCCGCGGTAGATGTTGAGGACCAGCTTGAGGCTCTGCTCGGCCAGCGCCACGCCGCCGTAGGTGACCGCCAGCCACAGCAGGGTGGCGAAGGCGCCGTGCTCGACGATCGTGTTGATGATGCGCCGCTGCAGCTCGAGCGGCGCGGCGCTCAGCAGGAACGTGGCGATCGAGAGGAGGGCCAGCCCGACCTGGTGCTTGCCCGTGTACTGCAGGACGTAGGCAAAGATGGTCCGCGGCATGAAGACGACATTCCCGATCAGCCGGCGGTCGCCAGCGCTCCGCGGATGTTCTCGACCAGCGTGGTGTCCGACAAGGGCTTTTCCAGCACCCGGGTCAGCCCGGAACGGCGGGCCAGCGTCTGCAGCTGCTTGCTGACGCGGCCGCTGATCAGGATCGCCGGCAGGGTGACGTTGCGCCGCCGCAGGGCATCGACCAGCTCGATGCCGTCGAGCTCGGGCATGCGGTAGTCGATCACCAGGCAGGCGCGGTCGGGCAGCCGGCCGTCGTCGAGCAGGGCCTGCGGGCCGTCGTAGACGCGGACCTCGAAGCCTTCGACTTCCAGGGCGAACTTCAACGCCGCCCGAACGGCGGCATCGTCGTCGACGACCAGAACGGTTCCCGAGTCTGCCAGCATTCCGGCCAGCATCGCGATGCGGATGGAAGGCTGCCTTGATCCAGCGCAAATGTCCCGGCGCCGCTTCGGGGCTTTCACGAACAGGTGATGGCCGGCCGCTAGGCGCTGCCGGCGTCGATCAGGGCCATCCGTACCAATTCGGACAGGCTGTCGGCCTGCATCTTGGTCATGACGTTGGCGCGGTAGACCTCGACGGTGCGCGGGCTGATGCCCAGCTCGAAGGCGATCACCTTGTTGGCCTTGCCGGCGACCAGGCGGTCGAGAACCTCGCGCTCGCGCTCCGACAGCTTGGCGATGCGCTGCTGGATCGCGGTCGCCCGGGCGTCGCGGTCGCTGGCCTGCGCCTGGCGGGCCAGCGCCGAGCGGATCGCCGACAGCAGCGTCTCGTCCTCGAACGGCTTCTCGATGAAGTCGACGGCGCCCGACTTCATCGCCTCGACCGCCAGCGGCACGTCGCCGTGGCCGGTCATGACGATCACCGGCAGGCGGGCCTTGAGCTGGCGCAGCCGGCGCTGCAGCTCGAGCCCGTCCATGCCCGGCATGCGCACGTCGGTGACGACACAGCCGTCCTTGATCTCGGGCAGCACGTCGAGGAACGCCAGCGCGGAGTCGTGCATGCGCACGGTGAGGCCCGCCGAGGTCAGCAGGAACGCCAGCGACTGCCGCACGTCGGCATCGTCGTCGATGACATGCACCACCCGGTCAGTGGTCACGGTCGGCCTCCCCGATGTCCGCGCTGCGCAACGTGAAACGAAACACTGTACCCCCGCCGGGCCGCGGTTCGACCCAGATCTTGCCGCCGTGCGCCTCGACGATGGTGCGGCAGATCGAGAGACCCAGCCCCATCCCCTTGAGCTTCGTCGTCACGAAGGGCTGGAAGAGCTGGCGCTCGACCTCCGGCGCCAGGCCGGCGCCGGTATCGGAGACACTGACCTCGACCAGGTCGTCGGTTGCAACCGCGGTGGCGATCTCCAGCCGCCGCTCGTTCGGCGTCTCGATCATGACTTCCATGGCGTTGCGAATCAAATTGACCAGGACCTGCTGGATCTGGATGCGGTCGGCCAGCACGAGGTCGGCCTCCGGGTCGAGCCGGAAGGAGACCGAGATGCCGGCCTCGCGGACGCCGACCAGGGCCAGCGTGCTGGCATCCTCGATCAGCTTGGACAGGCTCTCGATCCGGCGGTCGCTTTCGCCGCGGGTCACGAACTCGCGCAGCCGGCGGATGATGTGGCCGGCGCGCAGGGCCTGGTCGGCCGCCCGTCCCAGCGCGTCGCGCAGCATCGGCGTGGTGTCGGCGTCGAGCCGGTCGAGCAGGCGCTGGCTGCCGCGCAGGTAGTTGCTGATCGCGGTCAGCGGCTGGTTGATCTCGTGCGCCAGCGTCGAGGCCATCTCGCCGAGCGCGGTGTAGCGCGACATGTGCGCCACCTCGGACTGCAGCTCCTTCATCCGGATCTCGGTCAGCTGCTGGTCGGTCAGGTCGCGGATGAAGCCGGTGAAGTAGTGGCGCTCGCCCATGCGCAGTTCGCCGACGGTCAGGTGCATCGGGAAGGTCGTGCCGTCCTTGCGCTCGCCGACCACGATGCGGCCGATGCCGATGATGCGCTTCTCGCCGGTGTGGAGGTAGCGCTTCAGGTAGCCGTCGTGCTGCGCGCGGTCGGGCGACGGCATCAGCAGGCTGACGTTGCGGCCGGCCAGCTCGGCCAGCGGGTAGCCGAACAGCTTCTGCGCCGTGGTGCTGAGCGATTCGATGCGGCCGCGATCGTCGATGATGATCATCGCGTCGGGCACGGTCTCGAGGATCGACCGCAGCCGCGCCTCGGCGGCCTCCAGCGCCATCGCCATCTCGGCCGGGTCGCGGTCGCCCAGCGCCGGCGTCGGCTCGAAGCGGTGTAGGATCCAGCGCACCGCGCCGTCGGTTCCCACCACCGGCAGGTTGAACATGGCGCCGCGCGTGTCGGCCCGGGCGGCCGCATCGCTGGGCGAGGGCAGGAATCCCCACAGGCGGTGCGGGCGGCGCGAGGCGACGACGGTGCGCAACGACTCGACCAGCGGGGCCAGTCCCGCGCTGCCGCCGAACACCGCCTCGAGCGGCCGGCCGACCAGGCCCGTCGCATCGAGCCCGTGCAGGCCGGCATAGGCCGCCGTGCAACCGATGATCTTCAGATCGGGCGTGACGGCGAGTTCCGCCTGCCCTGACGCGGCGAGCAGCGCCGTGACGTCTTGAGGAGCAGGGGTCATGAAGGAAGCGGGGGCGTCACGCGCCCATGATAGCACGGCCCGCCGGGCGTCGACGCGACTTGCTGTCCCGGATCAGTCGCCGGGCGGTGCGTCTTCCCGGGCGCGGCCGGCCTCCAGGCGGTCGATCCCCATCAGCAGGATGCCGACGCGGCTGGCCGAGGAAGCCCACTCGGCGAGCCGGGGGTAGTTGTCGACCAGCCAGTTGAAGGCGCCCTGCACCGCGGCAAAGGCGGCGGCGGCCTGGGTGACCTCGCCCAGCGACATGGTCTCCTGGATGTATTGCGGCACGCACAGG
The DNA here is from genome assembly GCA_020160955.1 of Pseudomonadota bacterium. Lineage (GTDB taxonomy): Bacteria > Pseudomonadota > Alphaproteobacteria > Reyranellales > Reyranellaceae > Reyranella. Next base: position 15,027 of record JAIUOX010000063.1, on the reverse strand, counting down.
ATGAGCCCGATCAGGGGCGCCAGCAGCGTGTTGCCATGCGATACCAGCGTCGTGCGGACGTGCTGCGCGCCGAGGCGCCGCCAATTGCGGATGACCTCGGCCAGCGCGAAGGCGGCCGGCGCCGCCGGGTCGGCGGCGGGGCCCGCGAGCGCCAGCGGGATGCCGGTGCGCAGGCGGGTCACGGCGAACTTCAGTTCCGACTCCGCCTGGTTCTTGCGCTCGATGACGTTGGCCATGTTGCCGCCGACCAGGATCATCGCGCCGGTCGTCAGCATGGCGTAGGCGATGCTGGCGAACACGAGGTAGCCCGGCAGTTCGGCGGCCCGGCCGAGCAGGTGGAAGTGCAGGCTGCCGCCGACGTTCCACAGCACGGCGACGAAGGTGGCCGCCGTCAGGATCGACGACAGCAGGCCGACCGCCAGGTCGATCGGCGCGTCGGTGGCGATGCGCGCGTCCTCGGCGATGCGGTACTCGGCGAGCTGCGGCTCGCCCGGGCCGCCGTCGAGCAGCCGGTAGTTGTCGTGCGCCAGCCACAGGTCGATCAGCCGGCGCGTCAGCCATTCGCGCCAGCGCCGCTGGAAGGTCATGCGGCCCCACACCGCGGTGCTGGCGAGCGCGATGCTGGCGGCGGCGAGCGCCAGCAGCAGCCAGGTCTGGCTGACGATGTCGCGGCCGTCGCGTCGCTCCAGCGCGTTGAAGAAGTCGCGGTTCCACAGGTTCAGCCGGTACTGGACCAGCAGCTGCGTGACCACCAGCACGACCAGCAGGCCGATCAGCGCCCACGGCAGCCAGGCGGTCTCGCCCTTCCAGAAGCCGAGCGCCGTGCGCCAGAAGCGACGAACCGGTTTCCGCCCGACCGCGGAGGGCGCGTCGTCGCCGTTCATGGCGCCGGATCGGCGCTCCGCCGGGCCAGCGCCGCCAGGCCGAGGAAGGCCGGATCGGCGTGCAGGATGACGCGGGTCGAGATCGGCCTCGTGTAGCGGCCCATCCGGCCCTTGGCCTCGAAGCGCTCCCGGAACGCCGACCGCCGCAGGTCGTCGAGCAGGCGGGGCGCGATGCCGCCGCCGACCAGGACGCCGCCGCGCGCCCCAAAGGTCAGCGCGAGGTTGCCGGCCGTCGCGCCCAGTGCGGCGCAGAACATCGCGACCGTGCGCCTGGCCATCGCCGTGGCGGCGGTCTCGCCGCCGGCCCGGGCCGCGGCAGTGATCTCGCCGGGCGACAGCGTCGGCGGCGGCAGCCCGGCCAGTTCGCACAGCGCCTCGTGGACCGCGACCATGCCGCTGCCCGAGACGACGCGCTCGACCGACACGTGGCCGAAGCGGCGGCGCAGCACCTGCAGCACCGCGTCTTCCTCCGCATCCTCCGGCGCCCAGCTCGCGTGGCCGCCCTCGGTCGCCAGCACGTGGGCGTGATCGCCGCCCGGCACGTAGCAGGCGATGCCGAGGCCGGTGCCCGGCGCGATGACGGCGACCGGCTCGCCCGCCACCTCGTGGCCGCCGCCCAGCGCCGCGAGGTCGTCGCCGCCGAAATGCGGCACCGCCCAGGCCAGCCCCTGCAGGTCGTTCACGAGCTGCACGTCGGGCGCCCGGAGATCGCGCGCGATCGCCGCCCCGTCGATCAGCCATGACGCGTTGGTGAGCTGGCAGCGCCCGGCCTCGACCGGACCGGCGGCGGCGATCACCGCGCCGGCCAGCCGGCCGGCCGGCCGGTCCTTGAGGAAGTGCCGGATGGCGTCGATCGGCTGGGCGTAGGCGCCGGTCGCCAGCGATTCGATGGCGCCGATGCGGCCGTCGGCCAGCAGCGCGAAGCGGGCCTGCGTGCCGCCGATGTCGGCCAGGAGCCAGGTGCTCAAGAGGTTGCCTCGCCCCGTGCCGCCGCGCGTTCGCGCCGGATCATGTCGGCGTACCAGTGCGCCGAGGCCTTCGGGATGCGCCGCTGCGTCGGGTAGTCGACGTAGACCAGGCCGAAGCGGTTGGCGTAGCCCGCGCCCCACTCGAAGTTGTCGAGGATCGACCACACGAAGTAGCCGCGCACGTCGGCGCCGCGCGCCACCGCCTCGCGCAGCCCGCCGGTGTAGCGCCGCAGGTACTCGATGCGCTCGCTGTCGTTCACCGCGCCGGTCGCGTCGGGCTTCTCGACGGCGCCGGCGCCGTTCTCGGTGACGTAGATCGGCAGGCGGTAGCGCGCAGCGGCCTCGAGCAGCGTGTCGCGGAAGGCGTCGGGATCGACCGACCAGCCGATCGACGAGCGCGGCGCGTCGGCCGGCGCGTCGGCCCAGGCGAAGCCGAGCGGCGTGCCGCGGTCCTCGCGGGCGTAGATCGGTCCGTAGTGGTTGATGCCGAACCAGTCGACCGGGCGGCGGATGCGCTCCATGTCGCCGTCGCGGCAGTGCGGCGCGATGCCGGCGCGCAGCGACTCGGGGTAGTGACCGAGCACCTGCGGGTCGGGAAACGCCTTGTTCCAGATGTCGTCGAGAATGCCGGCGGCGGCGCGGTCGGCCGCGCTCGGCGGCGCCCCGTCCTTGCCGACGGCGCGGCACGGCTGGCGATTGTGCACCGCGCCGATCCGCGCCCCGGCGACGTTGGCGCGCAGCACGTCGACCGCCGCGCCGTGCGCGAGGTTGACGTGATGGAACGCGGCGTACAGCGAGGGCAGGTCCTTGGTGCCGGGGGGATGCCAGCCGAACGAGTATCCGAACAGGGTGAAGACCGAGGGTTCGTTGAAGGTGGCGAAGTGCTTGACGCGATCGCCCAGCCGGCTGGCGACGAGGCGCGCGTAGTCGGCGAACCATGCCGCGATGTCGCGGTTGGTCCAGCCTCCGCGGTCCTGCAGGGCCTGCGGCAGGTCCCAGTGATAGAGGCAAAGCCACGGCTCGATGCCGGCCCCGAGCAGGCCGTCGACCAGCCGATCGTAGAAGGCGAGGCCGGCCTCGTTGATGCCGCGGTCCGGGGTGCCGTGCGGCAGCACGCGCGGCCACGCGACCGAGAAGCGGTAGGCGCCGACGCCCAACTGCTTCATCAGGGCGACGTCCTCGGCCCACCGGTGATAGTGGTCACAGGCGACGTCGCCGGTGTCGCCGTTCTGGATGCGGCCCGGCTCGTGGCTCCAGGTGTCCCAGACGCTCGGGCCGCGGCCGTCCTCGCGGGCCGCGCCCTCGATCTGGTAGCTGGCGGTCGAGACGCCCCATACGAAGTCGGGCGGCAGCCGCCCGTTCGTCTTGTCCATGCGTTGTCCTCCGCTGCCAGTGTAGCAGGCCGAACGCTAGGGCGTGATCGCGACCTTCAGCACGCCGTCGCGCTGGTGGCCGAACAGGTCGTAGGCCTCCTCGATCTGGTCGAGCTTGAAGCGGTGGGTCACCAGGGCGCCAAGGTCGGCGTGGCCGGAAGCGACGACCGCCATGAGACGCCGCATGCGCTCCTTGCCGCCGGGGCACAGCGCGGTGACGATCTTGTTGTCGCCGAGACCGGCGGTGAAGGCATCGAGCGGGATGCGCAGGTCGGACGAGTAGACGCCGAGGCTGGCCAGCGTGCCACCGGGCCGCAGCACGCGCAGGGCGTTCTCGAAGGTTTCCTGCCGGCCGAGCGCCTCGACCGCGACGTCGACGCCGCGTCCGCCGGTCAGGTCGCGGATCGCGGCCACCGGGTCGCCCTTCTTGTGGTCGACGACGACATCGATGCCGAGCTTGCGGGCGACCGCCAGCCGCTCGGGTACCGAATCGACGCCGATCACCTGCGCCGCGCCCATCAGCCGGGCGCCGAGCGCGGCGCACAGGCCGATCGGTCCCAGCGCGAACACCGCGACCGTGTCGCCGATCCGCACGCCGCCGCTCTCCGCGCCGGCGAAGCCGGTCGACATGATGTCGGGGCACATCAGGACCTGCTCGTCGGTCAGGTTGGCCGGCACCGGCGCGAGGTTGGCCATCGCGTCGGGCACCAGCACGAACTCGGCCTGGCAGCCGTCGATCGTGTTGCCGAAGCGCCAGCCGCCGGCCGGCTTGAAGCCGTGCAGCGACGCACCGCCGTCCTGCGAGTGCTGGCCGCACAGGCAGGCATAGCTGTGGCCGCACGGCGTGATCGCGCCGGCGATGACCCGCTGGCCTTCCTTGTAGCCGACGACCTGGCTGCCCAGCTTCTCGATGATGCCGACCGGCTCGTGGCCGATCACCAGGCCCTTCCGGACCGGGTACTCGCCTTTCAGGATGTGGATGTCGGTGCCGCAGATCGTCGTCGTGCTGATGCGGATCAGCGCGTCGTTCGGCCCGACATCGGGGACCGGGACCTGCTCGAGGACGATCCGGCCGCGTTCGACGAAAACGGCGGCTTTCATCTTGGCCATGGCTTCCTCCGGGATTGCGGAACGGCAACGCTAGCGGCGGTCCGGAACAGCCCCCTTGATCTGGAGCAAGGAGCCCGCCGGCGCACCGTGCGACCAAGGCCCGGCTTGGCACGCAGTGGTCACAGGGGGCACGAGATGCAGGCCATGAAGGTGATGACCCGGACGGTCGTGACGGTTCCCGCCGACGCCACGGTATGGGCGGCCGCGGATATCCTGCTCGGGGCGCGGGTCAGCGCCGCGCCGGTGGTCGATGCCGACGGCCGCATGCTGGGCATTGTCAGCGAGGCCGACCTGCTGAACCGTCCCGAGCTGGGAACGGTGCCGGCGCGCAGCTGGCTGCAACGGCTGCTCACCGACGAGGCGATCCTTGCCCGCGACTACCTGCGCTCGCACTCGCACCGCGTCTCCGACGTGATGACGCGCAAGGTCGTGTCGGTCGAGGAGCGGACCGACCTCAAGGATATTGCCGCTCTCATGCAGAAGCATCGCATCAAGCGCGTGCCGGTGGTGCGCGACGGCAAGGTCGTGGGCATCGTCAGCCGCGCCAACCTGCTGCAGGGGCTGCTGGCGCGCGAGCCGCAGCCGGCGACGGCCCCGGCCGCCGACGACGCCCTGCGCGCCGAGGTCGTGGCGGTGCTGGCCGGGCACGACTGGGGCGCCGGCGTCAGCAACGTCGTGGTCGAGAACGGCGTCGTCCATGTCTGGGGCAACGTCGCCTCGCCGACGGTGCGCGAGGCGGTGCGCGTCGCGGCCGAGAACGTGCCGGGCGTGCAGCGCGTCGTGAACAAGGTCGTGGTGCTGCCGCGCGACGCCCTGATGTTCGGCTGAACCGACCACTCGTTTTCCGGGGAAGATCATGCCGCTGAAGCGCATCCGTCTCGAACTCGCCCGCACGCCGGAGTTTCCCGAGGGCAGTCCCGCGCACGGCTACGAGTTCGTGGCCCCGCTCGATGCCAAGGGTCACCTCGAGTCCCGCGAATGGACCGAGTCCAAGGGCGCCTGCACGGTGCGCCGCTTCTGGGCGCGCGACCCGGAGGAGCACGGGTCGCTGATCCACCGCAAGGACGGCAGCTGGGCTTTCTCCTACGAGCCGGGCGACGACGACGACGAGCCGATCTTCCGCTTCGACCGCCACCTGTTCGTCGAGGGTGAGTACGTCACGGTGACCGAGCATGACGGCGTGGCGCGGCCATTTCGCATCGCGCGCGTATCGCCGGCCGTGATTCGCCGCTAGCCGCGTCGTAGGCTGGGGCATGGCTGCCCCGGATGTCATCGTCATCGGCGCCGGCGTGGCCGGCCTGTACCAGCTCTACCGCCTCCGCGCCCTCGGGCTTCGCGTCCAGGTCTTCGAGGCCGGCAGCGATGTCGGCGGGACGTGGTACTGGAACCGCTATCCGGGCGCCCGCTTCGACTCGGAGAGCTGGTCCTACGGCTACTCCTTCTCCGAGGAATTGCTGCAGGAGTGGGAGTGGCCCGAGCACTTCGCGGCCCAACCCGACACGCTGCGCTACCTGAACTTCGTCGCCGACAAGTTCGACCTGCGCCGCCACATCCGCTTCGGCTGCCGCGTGTCGGCCGCCACCTTCGACGATGCGTCGAGCCGCTGGACGGTGACGCTGGAGAGCGGCGAGCAGGCGACGGCGCCGTTGCTGGTCACCGCGCTGGGGCCGCTCTCGGCCTACACCTTGCCGGAGATCCCGGGCCGCGACGATTTCCGCGGCCAGGCCTTCCACACCGCGCGCTGGCCGCGCGAGGGCGTGTCGCTCGCCGGCAAGCGCGTCGGCATCATCGGCACGGGCGCCACCGCGATCCAGGTCATCCAGACGATCGCGTCCGAGGTCGGCTCGCTCACCGTGTTCCAGCGCACGCCCAACTGGGCCGCGCCGCTGCACAACCGGCGGATCACCCCGGAGGAGCAGCGCCGCATCAAGGCGTCCTACGCCGAGATCTTCGAGCGCTGCCGGCAGACCGCGACCTGCTTCATCCACCAGACCGATCCGCGTCGCGCCCTCGAGGTATCGGCGGAGGAACGCGAGGCGTTCTGGGAGAAGCTCTACGCCGAGCCCGGCTTCGGCATCTGGGTCGGCAACTTCGCCGACGTGCTGACCGACCGGCGGGCCAACGCGCTGGCGAGCGACTTCGCCGCGCGCAAGATTCGCCAGCGCGTCAAGGATCCCGCGGTGGCCGAGAAGCTGATCCCCAGGGACCACGGCTTCGGCACCCGGCGGCTGCCCCTCGAGTCGGGGTACTACGAGGCCTACAACCGCGACAACGTGCGGCTGGTCGACATCCGGGAAACGCCGATCGAGCGCATCACGGAGAGCGGCCTGCGCACCACGGCGGAGACGTTCGAGTTCGACGTGCTGATCTATGCCACCGGGTTCGATGGCGTGACGGGCCCCTACGACCGCATCGACATCAGGGGCCCCGGCGGCCGTCGCCTGAAGGACGACTGGGCGGATGGCGTGCCGCGCACCTACCTCGGCATGCTGATCGACGGCTTTCCCAACCTGTTGATGGTCCTGGGCCCGCATACCGCCCGCGGCAACATCCCGCGCAACATCGAGGAGATCGTCGACTGGCTGACCGGGCTGGTGGCCTTCATGACGCGCAACGGCCTTCACCGCGTCGAGACGCGGCCGGAGGAAGTCGATCGCTGGGTGGCCGAGGTCGAGCAGGCCGTCGAGGGACTGCTGTTCGCCGAGGTCAACTCGTGGCAGACCGGCATCAACCGCAACGTCGAGGGACGGCAGGTCCGGCGCGTGCTGGGCTACTACGGCGGCGCGGTCGAGTACCGCCGCCGCACCGATGCGGTGGCGGCGCAGGGATACGACGCGTTGCGCTTCTCCTGACGCGACTCAGGCGTCGCCGCCGGCCAGCCTCAGCTCGAGGCGCAGGATCACGAACTCGGCCGGCTTGAGCGGCGCGAAGCCGATCAGGAGGTTGGCCCGCCCGGCCGCGATGTCGGCTTCCGTCGTCGTCGTGGCGTCGCACTTCACGAAGAAGGCATCCTGCGTCGTGTTCGCCGCCATCGCGCCCTGCCGGAACAGGTCGTAGAGGAAGTCGGCGACGGCGGTCCGCACGCGCGCCCAGGTCGCCGCCGTGTTGGGTTCGAAGACCAGGCCTTGCAGGCCCTGCGACAGGCTTTCCTCGAGGAACATCGCGAAGCGCCGCACCGGCACGTACTTGTACTCGGCGTCGGCGCTGCCGGGGCGGGCCAGCGTGCGGGCGCCCCACGGAACCGTGCCGACCGGGCTGAAGCTGCGCAGCGCGTTGATGCCCAGCGGGTTGAGGATCTCGCTGTCCCGGTTGGCCAGCGCGATGGCGGGCGACAGGCCCCCCTTCAGCGCGACGTCGGTGCCGGCCGGCGCCTTCCACACGCCGCGCTGCACGTCGGTGCGCGCCATCACGCCGGCGATGGCGCCGCACGGCGCGAAGGTCCGGACCTGGCCGTTGGCCAGCGGATCGGGGCCGCGCACGAACGGGAAGTAGAGCGCCGACTCGGCGCCCCGTTGCGGCATGTAGGACTCGAGGCCGGCCTCGGCATCGCGCGCGCTCGCCCACGCGACGGCGGGGTCGACGATGAACAGGGCGCGGCGGCGCCGGCACAGCGCCGCCGCGGCGACGCGCGTCGCGACCGGGAGATCGACGCCCGGCAGCAGCGGCGGCAGGCACAGCAGGTTGAAGGCGGACGCGTCGAGGCCGGCGAGGGCCGCTTCGGCGGTCGGTCCGTCGGCCCGCACGACCACGGCCGCGCGGCCGCCGTTGGCGAAGAACTGGCGGACCGCGTGACCGAGATCCGGGTTGCCCGGCGATCGCCCGAACACGCGCTCGAAGTCCGCGAAGGAGGAGACCGGGGTCGGGACGTGGAGCGGCCCCTGCGCGCTCGCGCCGACGAAGGCGGCGGTCGAGGTCGGCACGCCGGGGATCGGGTGCAGGCCGGTCTTCAGTTCCTCGACGTAAACGCCGGGAGACAGGTACTCGGGTGACATGCTTCGATGATGCACATGGCCAGCGGAAGAGGTGTGACAAATCCCACGTCCGCGCCAGCATGTTGGCGAACGAGGGGATCGCGGCGTGGCCACGTCACCCGGAATCGCGCAATGATTCGGCGGATCGCGAGGTTGCGCGACACCGACACGCCGACCGTGTTCGTCGCGTAGTGAGACCGGCGCGGCTCGCCGAGCGCCAGGAGCCGGTCGCGCGTCTCGTTGTCGGTGCTCTGGTCGACGACGATCAACTCGAGATGTTGCAGATCAACGCGGAAGGCTGGGGAACCATGCCCCGAATCCAGAGGGAATCCGTCCCCCGGCCGGTGGCCATGTGGTGAGCCGTGGATTGCGCGCTCAGCTCTCCGCGCCGATGCAGAAGCCGACGATCGTCAGGACCAGGACCACCCAGGGCAGAAGCCACAGCACGTCGTTCCCTCGCTGTCATTGCGCGGGAGTGACTACGGCCGGATGGCGCGTCGCGAAAGGCGGATCGGGTCCGCCGCGGACCCGCTCGGGTCCGGATCGGACCGTTCTCAGCGCGCGGTGAGGTTCACGGTGCAGTGCATCTCGTTGGGCCCTTCGTTGTTCTTGAAGTCGGCGCGCGCGACGGTCTGGGCCGAGATCTGGCCGCCCGAGATCGTTCCGGAGAAGCTGCTGGTGTAGGTCTTGCTGCCCGAGCGGTTCTTGCTGCCGATCGTGCCGGAGAACTGGTTGCCGTTGATCGTGAGGGTGACCGTCGATCCGTAGTTGCCGGTCCACCGGCCGGAGGTCTGGCCGGGCGCAAGTTGCAGCGGCAGCGTGCCACCCCAGCCGGAGCAGGTTCCGCCGCCGCTCCAGCCGCCACCGGTCGACGGGGCGGCGCTGGCAGGCTGGGCGGGGGCCGGTTGGGCGGGGGCTGGCGCCGCGGGTGACGGCGGAGGCGGTGCGGCCACGGCGGGCACCGCCGCCGTGCCGGGTGTCAGGAGAGCCGAACCGCTGCTGCCGGGCCCGCTCATGCGCAACTGCAGTTGCTGGCCGCTCGCCCGTCCCTGCACGCTGAGCGGGATGCGACCGCACGTAGCGTCCATCCAGACCATTTCGCCGGTCACGTCGCCGGTCGGCGCGAGCTTCAGGTTGATCGGCCCGGTGCCGCAGCGCGGGTTGGAGAGGGTGCCGCTGGCCGACGTTCCGGCGACCCGCAGGTTGATTGCTGAACCGCCCGTGTTGACGGTCATCGTGGAGTTGAAGGCCCCGCTGTAGGCGCCATCGGGGATCGGGCCGGCACCGCCGGCCGCCGGCGGCGTGGCTGGAGCGGTCGCCGCGGTGGCTTCCTTGGCCTTCGCGTCGTCTTCCGCCTTCTTCTTGGCTTCCTCTTCCTTCTTCTTCTGCTCGTCGTCGTACTTCTGCAGCGCTGGCGCCGCCTCGCGCAGCAGGGCCTGGTGCTGCGTGCCATTCAGGAAGCCGGTGACCGGCTGGTTGCGCGCCTTTTGCCAGGCCGTGATCATCTCGCGGCTGCGCGGTCCGAACGCGCCGTCGCTGCCGCGCGTGTCGAAGCCCAGCGAGGTCAGCGCGACCTGCACCTTCTGGCGATCCGCGAGGGCCAGGCGCAACGCGGTCTCGGCGGCCTCGGCGGCCTTCCTGTCGGTCTCCGCCTCGGCAGCCTTCGCCTTGGCCTCTGCATCCGCCTTGGCCTTCTTCTCGGCTTCCTCGATCTGCTTGGCGGTGGCTTCGGCCTTCTTCTTCGCCTCGTCGGCGGCCTTCTCCTGCGCGTCCTTCTCGGCCTTCAGGCGCTCTTCCTGCGCCTTGGCCAGCGCCTTGTCGGCTTCCCGCTTGGCCTCTGCCTCGATCTCCGCCTTGCGCCGCGCCGCGTCCTCGGCGGCCTTGAGGGCGGCCATCTCGATCTCCGCCTTGCGCTGCGCCGCCTCGGCCTCCGCCTTGCGCGCCTGCGTTTCCTGGTCGAGACGGCGGGCCTCGAGCTCGGCCTTGAGCTTCGCGAGCTCGGCTTCCGCCTTCTGGCGCGCGGCCTCCGCCTTGGCGACCTCGGCGTCGGCGGCCACCTTCGCGGCCGAATCGGCGTCGGCCTTGCGCTTGGCGTCTTCCTCGGCCTTGCGCTTCTCGGCCGCGGCGGTCTCGGCGGCGCGGCGCTCGGCCAGCACGCGCTCGAGGTCCTCGACCTTCATGTCCTGCAACTGCGGCACCGCGGCCTGCGGCGCGCTCGTCGGCGCGGCCGCCGGGGTCGCAGGGGCGGACGGCCGCATCGCGAGGTAGCCGCCCCCGCCGGCCAGCAGCAGGACGGCGGCCGCCGCGCCGGCATAGAGCGGCGCCTTGCTGCCGCTGCGCGCGGCGGGCGCGGAAGAGGGGGAAGGCGCAGGAGCGGCGACGGGCGGAGGCGGCGCTGTGCGCGGCGCCATCACGGTGGCCGCCGGATCCGTCGCCACGCGCTGCGTGACGTCGCCGGCAACACCGCCGGTCATGCTGAGCAAAGTGCGCCAGCCGGCGATGGTCTGCGGCCGTTCCGTCGCCCGGACCGCGAGGCCGGCGTCGATGCCGACCAGCAGGTTGGCGGGGAAGCCGGCGGGGGCGAGCTTCGACAGCGGCACGTAGTCGTCGTCGAGCATGCGGTCGAAGGCGGGCGGCGGCGGGGCGCCGGTGATCGCGTGGTACAGCGTCGCCGCCAGGCCGTAGATGTCGGTCCACGGTCCCTGCTTGGCCGCGGTCATCTGCTCGGCCGCGGCGTAGCCCGGCGTGAAGATCGCGGTCATCGCCGTGGTCCGGCCGGCCATCGCGGCGCGCGACGCGCCGAAGTCGATCAGCGTCGGGCGGCCGTCCTCGCGCAGCAGGATGTTGGCCGGCTTGATGTCGCGGTGCAGGAAGCCCGCCTTGTGGACCTGCTCCAGCCCGTCGAGCATCGGCCAGAGGATGGCCATGGCTTCCTCGGCCGAGACCTTGCCCTGGCGCTTGATGCGGTCTTCCAGCGTCTCGCCGCGCACCAGCTCCATGACGATGTAGGCGGTGCCGTTCAGTTCGAGGAAGTCGAAGACGCGCACGATCGCCGGCGCGTCGTGCAGGCTGGCCAGCGTGCGGCCCTCGGCGACGAAGCGGTCGCGGCCCCAGGTGAAGTCCTCCGCGACCTTGGTCGAGCGCGGCAGCACCGTGCTGCCGTCCTGGCGAATCGCCAGCGAGACTGGCAGGTATTCCTTGATGGCGACCTCGCGCCCGAGCTGCTCGTCGCGGGCGCGGTAGGTGATGCCGAAGCCGCCCTGGCCCAGGATCGACGTGACGACGAAGCGCCCGATGCCGGCGCCTACCGGCAATGCACTGTAGTCGACCTCTTCCGCCGGCGTCGCTGCACCGGTCTCGTTCTCACGCATGGATGAGACGTCCCCCAAAAACGTCTTCAGCGCCAGCATTATAGCGCAGGCAGCGCCTGTCGGCAGAGGGAGAATATTCGCTCGATTGTGTGCAGGATCACACAGTGGCCGGCGCCCGGGACCTCGTGCCACGTGGCGTTGGGGATCGCCGCCGCGACCGGCCGGTTGATCGCGGCCGGGACCAGCCGGTCGTCGCCGCCCTGCCAGAAGTCGACCGGGCCCGCGATGCGGCCGAAGTCGAGGCCCCAGTCGCGGTACAGGAGCGTCGCGTCCTCGATCAGGCCGGCGGTCCCCTGCCGGAAGCATTCGCGCGTCGCGGCCACGAAGGCCTCGGCCACGGCCGGATCGTCGAAGCAGGCACGGTCGTCGTCGTTCACCGCCGCCTTCACCTGCGCGAGGTACGACGCCGGGAAGTGGCGAGCCTCCCACGCCAGCGCGTCGTACATCAGGCGGAAGCCGGGATGGAGGTGCAGGCAGAGCCAGCCCCCGAGCCGGTCGACCGGGTTCTGCAACGGCGCTGCCCAGTTGTCGCCGAACGCGCCGTAGGAACCGCCCGCGACGCTGATCGTCCGCACCAGCCGATCGGCGGGAATGCCGGCGGCGCAGGCCAGCGCGTAGGGACCGCCCTCGGACCAGCCGGTCACCGCGAAGCGTTCGACCGCGAGCGCGTCGGCCAGCGCCCGCACGTCGTCGGCCCATTGCAGCAGGGTCCGACCGGGATGCGGCGTCGAGCGGCCGATGCCCGGACGGTCGATGCCGATCACGCAGAGGCCGGCCCGCGTCGCCGCGTCGGCGAAGAGATCGACCTCGAGCCGCGAACTCGGCCCGCCGTGCTGGTGAAAGACGACCGGTCCCGACGGGACGCCGACGCGGCGGCAGCCGAGCGCGCGGCCGTCGGGCAGGGTGGCGAGAAAGTCCTCGCTCACGCGGCGGTGGTGGGTGGCAACGGCCGAATCTCGGCCTTGGCCAGCGCGCCCAGCTTGAACATTCGCCGGGCCACGATCGCCGCCTCTCCGGCGGTGCCGGCGACGGTGGCGGCCAGGCGATCCTGCGCGGCGTTGGCGACGAACTCGACGGCGGTGCTGAGCGCCGCGGTCGCCGACGAGTCGAACACCGCGCGCGTCATGACGCGCAGCAGGCTGCGCGCGCTGTGGCGCAGGCCGTAGATCCGCATCAGGTCGCGCACCAGCACGACGCTGACGCCCAGCACCACCAGCGCGTCGAGCGCGGGATGCGGGCACGCCGACACGCCGAGCGTGGCGCGCAGCGCGGCCTGGCGCACGCGCTCCGCGGCGGCGCGATCCATCGGGTCGAAGATCTCGCGGTTCAGGAGATCGAGCACGTCGTGGTCGCTGTGCTCGGGCTTCAGCTGCTCGGCGACGGCATTGAGCTGGCCCAGCACGCCCGCGTTGTCGGCGTAGATCGCGCGCAGGCTGTCGAGCAGCGCGGTGGCGTGGCCGGTGCCTCCCAGTCGCGCGAGCTCCTGCGCGAGGCCGCGCGCCCGTTCGGCCGACTTGAGCCGGCGATAGGCCCGTGTCTGTTGCGCCACCAGCGCGACGATCGACGCGACGAGCCCGCTGGTGCCGACCAGCAACGCGAGGTCGTACAGGCTGCCGGTCTCGATCACCCGCCGCGCGAAGCCGGCGATCGATCCCGCGACGATGGTACCGAGGAGGACGGAACCGGAGGCCAGTGCCAGCCAGCTCCACCGGCCAAGCCGGCGGGGGGAGGGGGCCGGCGCGACCAGGATGGGCAGGGCGGACGTCGGCGCTTCGGCGAGCGGCAACTCGCCGGGCCGGAACGCGAGGTCGACCAGGCGCTGGCCGTCCTTGGTGATGGGCGTGGTCATCATCCCAGCAGGAACTGCAGAAGTTTGTCCATATTCAGGTGAGGCAGCGGCCCGCTTCCGAGTCCGCGCGGCGGGGCGAAGCGGCGAATCCGGAAATCGAAGTTGGACCAGTCGTCGGCGGCCGGGATCGTTCCGGGAATGGCGCCCATGAAGAATTCCTTCGGCTCGCTCTCGCCTTCCTCGATGCCGACGAGGAAGGGCAGCCTGAGGGTATTGACGGTGTGCCAGACTTCCGAGGTCGCCCGGACCGAGGCGATGGCATGGTAGCCCGACGAGGCCGCGCCGTCGCGCAGCATCAGCGCGCCGGTCATGCTCTCCAGCAACCCGACCAGGTTGTTCAACTGCGTCGAGGCCACCTCGTCGGCCTTTGTCGCGACCAGCGCGAGGCGATCGATGCCGGCGAACGGCAGCAGCTTGGCGAAGGCGGGCGACAGCGCGTCGAATGCCTCGGCGATGGTGCGTACCGTGAGCGCCAGGTCGGCGAAAGCATCGGGCCCCTGCTGCAACGCGGTCAGCAGGTCGATCAGCACGACCTGGCGCCGCAGGCGGCCGAATACCTGGGCGTGGAACTGGCGTACCAGCCCGCGATAGGCCTCGTAGCGCTCGACCAGCACGGCGCCGTTGCTGCCACGCTTCGGCCTGTCTAGTCGCGCCACCGGGAAGAACAGGATCTCGTCACGCGTCGTCTCTGGCTGAAGGAAACGTCCCGGCTGGAGATACGACAATGCGCGCTCGCCGCGGCAGGACCGCAGGTAGTCGACGTAGAGACGGCCGACCCGCGCCAGCAGGGCCGGGTTCGCCGGCGCGTCGAGATCGATCAGCGCGGCATCGGCACGCCACGCGGCCGCGAGGTCGCGGCGCGCCGGCGCGGCAGCGAGGTCCTCCGATTGCCGCGACCACTCGTCGTAGGACCGGGTGAGAAGGGGCAGGTCGATCAACCACTCGCCGGGATAGTCGACCAGGTCGACGTCGAGCGTGGCGGTCGAGGCGAGCAGCCGTCCTAGGAAACTTTCGGGATCGTGCTGGATGCGGACGCGCACCGCCGACAGGGCGTGCGTCGCCGCCGGCCAGCGCGGCGGGTCGGCCCGCAGGCCGGCGAGGTGGCCCTCGACGTCGAAGCGCGGCAGCCCCGGCACGTCGTGCAGGCTGACGTCGCGGACCTTCTTGATGAAGGGGAAGAACGGCAGCGACTGCGCCGTCACCAGCGCGTGCGCGAACGCGGTGATGAACACCGTCTTGCCGGAGCGTTGCAGGCCGGTGATGGCGACCCGCCGGCGCTCGTGGGTCAGCAGCGCCGGGAAGTCGACCAGCGCGTCCCCCGCTGCCTTGAGCGGCGCGAGGGCGAGGTCGGTCCAGCGCTGGAGGTCGGTCATCGCCTCACGGGGCGAAGGACGCTCAGGGACGGGCGCAGCGGTCGGCGATTTCCTGGGCGCCGCCGCCGGCATCGGTGTCGGGGCCGCCGTAGACGCTGCGGTAGTCGACCTGCGTGTCGCGGCCGTTG
>JAIUOX010000062.1 GCA_020160955.1 Pseudomonadota bacterium | reverse complement strand
CAACCGGGTCAACGATGCCGGTCTTCTTGCAGCGCTCGGAGAGCTGCCGCGGGAGCGCTTCCTGCCGGAAGGGCTGCGCTCGGTCGCCTATGCCGACGACGACGTGCCGCTGGGCAAAGGGCGGTTCATGATGGAGCCGATGGTGCTGGCGCGCCTGATCCAGGTGCTGCAGCCGCGGGGCGAGGACAAGGCCATGGTCACGGGCGCGGGCCTCGGCTACGGGGCGGCCATTCTGGCGCGGTTGACCCGCTCGGTCGTGGCCGTAGAGACCGATGCCGGTCTCGCCGCCGCCGCCGGCAAGACGCTCCAGGAGCTGGGCGTTTCCGGGGTGGAACAGGTGGCCGGGCCAGCCGAGCAGGGCGCCGCGGCCTCCGGTCCCTACGACATCATCCTGATCGAGGGCGCGGTACCGGAAGTGCCGAAGGCCATTGCCGATCAGCTCGCCGAAGGGGGCCGCCTGGCCACGGTTATTGCCGATCCGAGTGGTGCCCTCGGAGTCGCGCATCTGTTCGTGAAGCAGGGTGGGGTCGTGTCGGGGCGGCCCTTGTTCGACGCCGGCACACCCTTGCTGCCGGGCTTCGAGCGGCCGGCGCGCTTCACCTTCTGACGCCTCCGGGTCTTTCCCTTGCTGAGGGCTACCAATAGTGTTCCGCCTGATGCTAGGGTGCCGTCCAAAGATGAGGGTAGAACAATGCGTATCCGGCCCGGTTTGAGGCACGTCCGCACCGCGGCCGCGTGCATCCTGGCGGTCGGGCTCGGGGGCGCTCCCAGCGCGTGGTCGCAGAGCCTGATCGAGGCCCTGTCGACGACGTACAACAGCAACCCCGACCTGCTGGCCAGCCGGGCGATCCTGCGTCAGACCGACGAAACGCTGTCGCAGGCGGTTGCCAACTGGCGTCCGCGCGTCACGCTCAACGTCGAGTACAACAAGGTCGAGCAGGACTCCTACTCGGTCCGGTCGACGCCTACGTTCTATGCGCTGAACGGCAAGTTCACGACGCTGCAGGCGGTGCAGCCGCTGTTCCGTGGCGGCAAGACGATCGCCGAGACAAAGCAGGCGCAGTCCAACATCCAGGCACAACGGGCCCAGCTGGCCGAGACCGAGCAGAACGTGCTGCTGTCAGCGGTGACGCCCTATGCCGCCCTGATTCAGAACATCGGCATCGCCGATGCCCGCCGCAACAACGTCCGGGTTCTGGTCCAGCAGCTCGACGCGACCCGCGAACGCTTCCGGGTCGGCGAGCTGACCATTACCGACGTCGCGCAGTCCGAGGCGCGCCTCGAGCTGGCCAAGGCCGACCTCGTCCAGGCCGAGACCCAAGTCCGCATCGCCGAAGCAGCCTTCCAGCGCACGATCGGCAAGAAGCCGGGCAAGCTGGGCGAGATTCCCCTGATCGGCGGCCTTCCGTCGTCCGAGGAGGAGGCGATCGGCCTGGCGATGGATGCCGGTCCGCGTGCCGTCACCGCCGCGCATCGCATTACGGCGGCCAACTACGGTGTGAATTCAGCGGTCGGCGATCTGCTGCCGCAGGTCAATCTGGTCGGCGCGCTGCAGCAGCAGTTCAACCTGCAGGTCCCCAACGACCGGTATTACAACTACGCGGTTCGCCTTCAGGCCACGATCCCGATCTTCCAGAACGGCAGTGAGTGGTCGCGCGTGCGCTCGGCCCGCGAACTGGTCGGTCAGCGTCGCAACGAACTCGACAGCGCCCGTCGCGCGGTGGCGGAGAACGTGATCCGCGCCTGGCGTCAGCTCGATTCCTCGCGGTCGCGGGTCACCTCGTTCGAATCGCAGGTCCGCGCCAACGAAGTCGCCTTGAACGGCGTGCGCCAGGAAGCGCTGGTCGGCTCTCGCACCACGCTGGACGTGTTGAACGCCGAGCAGGAACTGCTCAATTCGCAGGTCAACCTGATCCAGGCGCGCCATGACGTTCAGGTCGCGTATTATGGCGTGCTGGCCGGTATTGGCCGCCTGACGGCCCGCACCCTGGCGCTGCCGGTCGAATATTACGACGAGGAGCGCTACTACAAGGACGTCGGCTCCCGCTGGATCGGCTGGGGCAGCAGCGGCGAGTCCGGTACGGGCAACATTCCGCCGTCCACCTCGCCGGCTGGCGTTGCCGGGGCCGCCCCGATGGGGAGCAGCGGGCGATGAGCGACGGCAAGGGGCCCGCCAGCAAGGACCCGTCGATGGACGACATCCTGGCGTCCATCCGCAAGATCATCTCCGACGACGAGGCTCGCGCCCAGGTCGGCGGCTTGCGCAATTCAAATGCCGGGCCGGGGGAGCGTCCACCAGTGATCCCTCCTGTGCTGCCGTCTGCGCCGCCGTCCGCCCCGCGCGACGACGTGCTCCTGCTCACCGAGATCGTGGAAGAACCCAAGTCGATGCCGAACGAACAGCCCACCGCGATGCCGCGGATCGATCCCATGAAGGCAGCCGAGATGCCGCAGCCCGCAATGGAAGCCGCCGCCAGTGAGTCGCCCCCCGCCAAGGCGGCTCCCGGCGAGGCACTGGTCGGCGCCGGCGTGGCGGGGGCCACCAGTTCGGCCTTCGCCCGGCTGAACCAGGCGGTCCAGGATAGCGTGCCGGCGCCTGCGGCGACCGATCCGGGCCCCCGGGTCGGCGGCTCCGGCCAGACCATCGAGGACCTGGTGAAGGAGATGCTGCGCCCGATGCTGAAGGAATGGCTGGACACCAACCTGCCGCCGATGGTCGAGCGCTACGTCGAACGCGAGATCGCGCGGCTGACCCGCCGCTGACCCCGGGCGCCACCCTCATTCATCGCCACGGTGTCGCAACCGTGGCGTTTTTCGTTCAAGGCCAGAAGATGCTCGACAAGACCTACGACCCCAAGGAAATCGAGGCCCGCCGCTACCCGGAATGGGAGAATGCGGGGGCTTTCCGCGCCCATCCCGAGTCGCCGAAGCAGCCCTATTGCATCGTCATCCCGCCGCCCAACGTCACGGGCAGCCTCCACATGGGCCATGCGCTCGACAACACGCTGCAGGACGTGCTGATCCGCTGGCGCCGCATGAAGGGCGACGACGTGCTGTGGCAGCCCGGCACCGACCATGCCGGCATCGCCACCCAGATGGTCGTGGTGCGCAACCTCGAGCAGGAAGGCATCGGCCTGGCCGTCGAGGGCGCCACGCCGGGCGACGCCAACCGCAAGCTGCTCGGCCGCGAGGAGTTCCTCGCCAAGGTCTGGGAGTGGAAGGCCTATTCCGGCGGCACCATCACCGGCCAGCTGCGCCGCCTGGGTGCGTCGTGCGACTGGAGCCGCGAGCGCTTCACCATGGACGAGGGCCTGTCGGCCGCCGTGCTGAAGGTGTTCGTCGAGCTCTACCGCGCCGGCCTGATCTACAAGGACAACCGGCTGGTCAACTGGGACCCCAAGATGCTGACCGCGATCTCCGATCTCGAGGTCGAGTCGCGCGAGGTCAAGGGACACCTGTGGTACTTCCGCTACCCGATCGAGGGCAGCGACGAGCACATCGTGGTGGCGACGACGCGGCCCGAGACGATGCTGGGCGACACCGCCATCGCCGTGCATCCCGAGGACCCGAAGTGGAAGCACCTGGTCGGCAAGCACGCCGTGCTGCCGCTGGTCGGCCGCCGAATCCCGATCGTCGCCGACGAGTACTCCGACCCGGAGAAGGGCTCGGGCGCGGTCAAGATCACGCCGGCCCACGACTTCAACGACTTCGAGGTCGGCCGCCGCCACAAGCTCGAGGCGATCAGCATCTTCGACAAGTTCGCGCGCGTGAACGACAACGCGCCGGAGAAGTACCGCGGCCTCGACCGCTTCGAGGCGCGCAAGCGCATCGTCGCCGACATGGAAGCGCTGGAGCTGGTCGAGAAGATCGAGCCGCACACCCATGCCGTGCCGTACGGCGACCGCGGCGGCGTGCCGGTCGAGCCGTTCCTGACCGAGCAGTGGTACGCCGACGCGCGCAAGCTCGCCGAGCAGCCGATCGCCGCGGCGCGCGACGGCCGCGTCACCTTCGTGCCCGAGCGTGGCCGCGAGGAGTTCTTCCGCTGGATGGAGAACATCGAGCCGTGGTGCATCTCGCGCCAGCTGTGGTGGGGCCACCAGATCCCGGCGTGGTACGGCCCGGACCGCAAGGTGTTCGTCGCGATGTCGGAGGCCGAGGCGCTGGCCGAGGCCAAGGCGCACTACGGCAAGGACGTCGCGCTGGAGCGCGATCCCGACGTGCTCGACACCTGGTTCAGCTCGGCCCTGTGGCCGTTCTCGACGCTGGGCTGGCCGGACAAGACGCCGGAACTGGCGCAGTACTACCCGACCAGCACGCTGGTCACCGGCTGGGACATCCTGTTCTTCTGGGTCGCCCGCATGATGATGATGGGCATGCACTTCATGAACGACGTGCCCTTCCGCACCGTCTACCTGCACGGGCTGGTGACGGACGAGAAGGGACAGAAGATGTCCAAGTCGAAGGGCAACATCGTCGACCCGCTCGACCTGATCGAGAAGTACGGCGCCGACGCGCTGCGCTTCACCATGACGTCGATGGCCGCCTCGGCGGCCGGTCGCCTGCGGCTGTCGACGGCCCGCGTCGAGGGCTCGCGCAACTTCGCCACCAAGTTCTGGAACGCCACGCGCTTCGCCGAGATGAACGGCGCGGCGCTGCCCGAGGGCTTCGCCCCGAGGACGGCGACGCTGACCATCAACAAGTGGGTGCTGGGCGAGCTGTCGCGCGCCAACGCCGCGCTCGACAAGGCGCTCAGCGAGTTCCGGCTCAACGAGGCGGCCAACACGCTCTACGAGTTCATCTGGGGCGTGGTCTGCGACTGGTACGTCGAGCTGTCCAAGCCGGTGCTTCAGGGCGAGGACGGCCCGGCCAAGGACGAGACGCGCGCGGTCACGGCGTTCGTGATCCGCGAGACCGCCAAGCTGCTGCACCCGGTGATGCCGTTCATCACCGAGGAGCTGTGGGACAAGCTCGGCCACCGCGCCGGCCACGGCATGCTGATCGCCCAGCCCTGGCCGGTCCCGGCGCCGACCGACGCGGCGGCCGACTCCGAGATCGGCTGGCTGGTGAAGCTGATCTCCGACATCCGCTCGGCCCGCGCCGAGCTGAACGTGCCGGCCGGCGCCAAGCTCCGGCTGGTGGTGGTCGGCGCCGACGCGACGACCGAGGCCCGGCTGGCGACGCACCGCGCCGCGATCGAGCGGCTGGCCCGCATCGAGGGCGTCGAGACCGCGGCGGCCGCGCCCAAGGCCTCGCTGCAGATCGTGGTGGGCGAGGCGACCTACGCGCTGCCGGTCGGGGACGTGATCGACCTCGGCGCAGAGAGCGCGCGCCTGCAGAAGGAAATCAAGAAGCTGGGCGACGAGGTCGGCAAGATCGACGCCAAGCTGGCCAACGCGGCGTTCGTCGCCAAGGCGCCGGAAGAGGTCGTCGAGGAGCAGCGCGAGCGGCGCGCCCAGGCCGAGGCGACCAAGGCCCGCCTGGCGCTGGCGCTGGAGCGGTTGGGATCGTAGCCACGCGAAAGGTCCCTCGCTGCGCTCGGGATGACAGCCTCTTTGTCATCCCGAGCGCAGCGAGGGACCCTTCACGTCGTCACGACGCCTTGCGCAGGTCCGGCACGTAGGGACGGCTGGTGAAGTGCTCGGCGTTGTCGCCGGCCGCAAAGCGCAGGCCGGCCCGGCGGATCGCGTCGTCGTCGACCACGTCGAGCGGCACGTAGTAGCGATCGTCGGTCTTGATCACCGTGTCGTTGTCGACGCGGTTGTAGCAGATCAGCAGCGTCCAGCGCCGGTTGGCCGAGCGGTTGGCATCGGAGCGGTGGATCGCGTTGCAGTGGAAGATCAGCGCGTCGCCCGGCGCCATCTCGCCGTACTCGATCGGGCACTTCTCGAGGATGTAGGGCATGCGCTTGGGGTCGACCTCGTTCTGGGTCGGCGACAGCGGCGTGTGGTCGATGCGGCCGAGCTTGTGCGAGCCGGTGGCGATCTGCAGGCAGCCGTTCTCCCGCGTCGTCGGGTCGAGCGCGATCATGATCGACAGCATGTCGGGCCGCAGGCAGCCATTGTAGTACCAGTAGCCGTAGTCCTGGTGCCATTCCCAGGCGCCGCCGACCTCCGGCTCCTTGGCCGTCAGCTTCGACTGGAAGTGATAGACCGGCCCGCCCAGCAGGGCGGCCGCGCTGTCGACCATGCGCCGGCAGCGGGCGGCGAGCCCGTAGACGCTGTCGCCGGCGCGGTTCCACAACGCGATGCGCGTCGAACGGCCTTCGCCGTCGCGCCGGTCGAGGATGCTGTTGCGCACCGCCGGATCCTCTTCCATGGCGCGGCGCAGCAGCGCGACCTCGTCGGCTGCGAACAGGCCGCGCGCGTAAGTGAATCCCTTCTGGTCGAACTCGGCCACCTGGGCCGGGGAGAGCCGGTCGGTCATGGTTTCCTCTTCTACCGGGGCGTCAGCGTGCCGTGACGGTGCCACTGGATGGCGTCGTCGAGGCGGTCGTGGCCCCAGAACAGTTCGCCGCGCACGACGAATGTCGGGGCTCCGAAAAGCCCGAGGCTACGAGCGAGATCGGTCTCCGCGTCGAGCAACCGGTTGTTCTCCTCGCCGTTCGCCGCCGCGATGACCCTGGCGGGGTCCTGGCCAAGCCCGGCCAGCGTCTCCGAAAGGCAGGGATCGATGTACGGCTCCACGCCCTCGTCGAACCAGCGATCGTAGCTGGTCTTGACGAACGCCTTGCCCCAGCCCTCGCGCATGCCGAGGAACGCGACCTGGATGCCGAAAGGCACCTGCTGGGCCGGGTAGGGGGCGGGAATGCGCGGATTGAGGCCGAACATCTGTGCCCGCCGCTGCAGGTCGCGCCACATGTAGGCCGCCTTGGCCGGCTTGTCGGCGAACGGCACGTGCTTCATCTCGCGCAGGATCTTCCACATGCTGAAGGGACGCCAGCGGAAGGAAATCCCGGTTTCCTTCTCGATTGCGTCGAGCCTCTTCACCACGAGGTAGTTGTAGGTCGAACCCGTCGTGAACCAGTAGTCGATCTCGGACACGAGGCGCCTCCGGTCGGTTTCCTCCGTTACAGGGGCCGGAAGACGTTGTGCCCGTCCTGCGCGGCGACCGTCACCTTACGCCCGAGCTGCTCGCGGGTCAGCATGTCGTCGAGCAGGCCCGGCTCGCGCGGGTCCGCCAGGGCCACGAAGCGGTCTCCGGTCGGGTCGAGCCGGCCGATGATCCAGCCCTTCTCGGGGGCGTCCTTGCCGTAGGCGACGCAGTAGGTCTCGACGGTGCCGCTGCCCGACGGCGCGGTCTCGACCCGCCGCTTCGGGCCGGCGTCGAGCGCGGCCTGGTGCTTCTTCGGGTCCTCGCGGCGCCACGGTCCGTTGGTCGGCGCGGTCGAGTAGATGCCGGCCGAGTGCTTGGTCAGGTAGTTGCCATTGGCGGTCACCATGCCGAACGAGCCAGGCTTGCGACGCACCACGTTCATCATCTCAGCGATCGAGTGGGTGACGTAGTTGTTGCCGGGGCCGCCGAAGAACGGCAGGCCGCCGGTCACGCTGATCGGGCGCGGATCGTCCTCGGCGATGCCGATCTCCTTCATCGCGACCTCGACCGCCGACGGGAAGCAGCTGTAGAGGTCGAACGCCGCCATGTCCGCCACGGTCTTGCCAGCCATGTCGAGGGCGATGCGGGCGCAGCCGCGGATCGCCGGCGAGGAGTCGAGCCGGTCGCGCTCGGACACCACCCAGGTGTCGGTGCCGTCGGCGCAGCCATGCAGGAACACCCAGCGATCCTGCGGGATGCCCCATTCGCGGGCCTTCCCGACCGAGGTCACCAGCACCGCCGACGACTGGTCGATCATGGCGTTGGAGTTCATCAGGCGCGGGTAGGGGAAGCAGATCCAGCGGTTGTCCGGCGTGATCGTGCTCAGCCGCTCGGCGCCGTAGCCCTCGCGCCGGGTGGCCAGCGGGTTGTCCTTGGCCACGGCCGCGAGGCGGGCGAACAGGCGGCCCATCGCCGCGAGGTGGCTGTCGACGTCGCGGCCGAGGCCACCGCGGATCGCGTTCTCGATCAGCGGGTAGAAGTGGATGGCGGCGCGCAGCTCGTGGCGGTTTTCCTCCTCCGAGAAGCCGAAGCGGCGGTCGCCGATCCGGGTCGGCTCGCCGCCCGGATCCTCGTTCCAGTCGATCTTCAGCCCGGCCTTGCGCGCGTTCTGGTTGGAGCGCAGCAGCTCCGCGCCGCAGACCAGCGCCAGCTCGGTCTCGCCGTTGGCGATCTCCTCGGCGAAGCGGTTGACCAGGTACTGGGGCATGTTGCCCCCGGAGTGGGTGTAGAGCGCCTGGCGCGGCGTCGCGCCCAGCCGGTTGGCGACGCCCTTCGGCGGGTTGGTGCAGCGGCCGAACGGCGAGGCGAAGCGCGGGCTGACGTCGGGAAAGAACTCCAGCACGGCGACCGCGTCGACCTTGCGGCCGAGCGCCTCGCTGCCGATCGACGGCATGGCATCGGCCAGCGCCAGCCGCGCCGCCTCGGCGCAGAAGGCGACGTTCGAGCGCGCGCTCGACGGCGCGCCGGTCGTGTCGGTGATCTGGCCGCAGCCGACCAGGATGGGGGTGCGGGGATCGATCGAAGCGGCGGTCACTTGGCGAGTTCCTCGATCTCGGCGGCGCTGAGGCCCGCCTCGGCCAGCACGCTCCTGGTATGCTCGCCGAGGTCGGCGACCGTCGGCCCGCTCTGCAGCGGCGACCCGGAGAAGCGGAAGGGCGGGGCCGGCGACTTGTAGGGGCCGGCCTTGTCCTCGATGGTGCAGAGCGAGCCGCGATGCTCGACCTGCGGGTCCTGCAGCGCCTCGGTCACGGTGACGTAGGGCGAGCACGGCACGCCGTGCTTCTCGAGCGCCGCCACGCAGTCCTTGACCGTCATCTGGCGCGACCACTTCTCGAACTCGTCGACGAAGGTCGCCCAGTGCATGCGCCGCTCGGCATACTTCTCGAAGCGCGGGTCGGTCAGCAGGTCGCGGCGCCCGGCGGCGGTGCACATGTCCTGGAAGGTCTTCTCGCTGGCGGTCGCCAGCATGACGTAGCCGTCCTTGGCCTCGACCGGGCCGTACATCGGGCGCGACGGCATCTCGAAGTCGAAGAAGGCGCGGTTGACCTCGCCCAGCAGCATGCCGACCAGGCTCTCGAACATCGACACGTCGACCATCTGGCCCTTGCCGGTGACGTGGCGCTGGTGCAGGGCGGCGAGGATGCCGCCCAGCGCGTAGGCGCCGCTGGCGTAGTCGGCGACGAAGATGCCGCAATTGTCCGGCCGCTCGCGGCCCTGCTGGTAGTAGAGATGTGCCTGGTCGTAGCCGGTGGCGGCGTGGATCACCGGCGCGTAGGCCGGCCGCCCGGCGCCGGGGCCGGTCTGGCCGTAGCCCGAGATCGCGCCGTAGATCAGCTTCGGATTGATCTTCGCGAGTTCGTCGTAGTCGAGGCCGAGCCGCTTCATGACGCCGGGCCGGTAGTTCTCCAGCACGATGTCGACGGTCGCCACCAGCTTCTTCACGGCGGCGACAGCGGCGGGCTTCTTGAGGTCGAGGACGATCGAGCGCTTGCCGACGTTCAGCTGGCCGAACATCGTGCCGCGGCCGTCGCGCTGCACCGGCCGGCTGCGCATCAGGTCGCCCTCCGGCGCCTCGATCTTGATCACGTCGGCGCCCATGTCGGCCATCAGGCGGCTGCAATGCGGCCCGGCGATGGTGGTCGAGAAATCGAGCACGCGGATGCCGGACAGGGGACGCGGTTGCGCTTCAGACATGAGAGATCACCGGGCAAGGAGAACAAGGACGACGCCGCCGATCACGAGCAGGCTGCCCAGCCATTCGCCGGCGCTGGGACGCTCCTTGAGGACGACGTGGGAGGCGATGAAGGTGAAGACCAGCTCGATCTGGCCGACGGCGCGGACCATGGCGGCGTTCTCGAGCGTCATGGCGAGCGCCCAGCCGGCCGAGCCGAGCACGCTGAAGATGCCGACCCAGATCGACGAGCGCCAGTTGACCCAGACCTTGCCGAGCTGCGGCCTGTCCCGCCGCGCCAGGTAGAGGCCCATCAGCACGACCTGGATGCTGTTCATGCAGGCCAGCACGGTGATGCCGCGGATCCAGAAGTCGCCGTCGGGCAGCAGCATCGAGGCCTGGCGGATGGTGCCGGCGGCGATCGCGAAGGTGGCGCCGGACAGCATGCCGTACAGCGCGCCCTTGTGCGTGAGATCGGCGATCACCGAGCGCACGTTGGCGAACGAGCCGCGCACGCTCAGGATCGCCACGCCCGCCAGGCAGACGAAGATGCCGCCCCAGGCCAGCAGCTTCAGCGGTTCGTGGGCAATGAAGGTCGAGAAGATCGCGACGAACACCGTCTCGGTCTTGGAGTAGACCGTGCCGACCGCGTAGTTGCGCAGCGAGAACGAGTGGATCATCAGCGAGGTGGCGACGATCTGGGCGATGCCCGCGATGGTCACCAGGCCGAGGAACGCCAGCGTGATGGTCGGCAGCGCACGTCCGGTGCCGTAGACGAGGAAGGCGAGCGCGCCCAGCGCCAGCGGCGCGCCGTACAGGTAGCGCACGAAGTTGGCCCCGTCGACGCTCAGCACGCCACGGATTTTCTGCTGCATCGTCGTGCGGATGTTCTGGCACAACGCGGCGAAGACGGTGATCGGGATCCAGAGCGGCACGTTTCCTCCGCCCGGTACTCTAAGGGGGGAAATTCGTCTCGTCTGCCGCCGAGATTTTCACCCTGCGACGAGAGCCGGCGGCGTCAGACGTCGGCGCCCACGGCCTCGACGACCGAGCCGAAGCCGTCCCGGGCCAGCAGGGCGGCCAGCTCGTCCTTGATGCGGCGCACGATCGGCGGGCCCTCGTAGACCATCATGGAATAGAACTGCACCAGGGTCGCGCCGGCGCGGATCTTGGCGTAGGCGTCGGCGCCCGAGCCGATGCCGCCGCAGCCGACCAGCAGGACCTGTCCCTCGGCGCGCTGCGCGGTGCGGCGCAGCACCTCGGTCGAGAGCGCCGTCAGCGGCGCGCCCGACAGGCCGCCGGCTTCCGCGCGGCGTTCCGAGCGCAGGCTGGCCGGGCGGGCCAGCGTCGTGTTGCCGACGATGATGCCGTCCATCCCGAGGTCGCGACACACCGCGACGATGTCGTCGAGGTCGTGGTCGGTCGCGTCGGGGGCAATCTTGACCAGCAGCGGCACCGGGTGACGGGCGATCGAGTCCTGCACGCGCCGCAACAGGTCGTTCAGCTCGGTGCGGCCCTGCAGGGTGCGCAGGCCCGGCGTGTTGGGCGAGGACACGTTGCAGACGAGGTAGTCGGCGTACTGCGCGAGCGCCGAGCAGCCGATCACGTAGTCGGCGGCCCGGTCGGTACTGTCCTTGTTGGCGCCGACGTTGACGCCGACGAAGCCGCGGCGCGGCCGGGTCGCCAGCCGCGAGCGCACGGCGTCGAGGCCGTGCCCGGGGAAGCCCATGCGGTTGATGACGCCGCGGTCCTCGGGCAAGCGGAACAGGCGCGGCCTCGGGTTGCCGGGCTGCGGCTTGGGCGTGACGCTGCCGATCTCGACCAGTCCGAAGCCCATCCGCAGCAGGGCGTCGGGGACCTCGGCGTTCTTGTCGAAGCCGGCGGCGAGGCCGACCGGGTTGGAAAGGCTGCGCCCCCAGACCTTGACCGCCAGCGAGGGGGCGTCGGCCCGGGTGTCGCCCGGCATCAGGCCGCTCTTCAGGCCCTTGATGGCAAGCCCGTGCGCGGTCTCGGCGTCGAGGCGCGACAGGACGGTATCGGCGAGGGTGTACCAGGCAGCCATGCCGCCTGCTTAGCAGGGAACGGCTGTGGAGCGCTTGGAAGGTCCCTCGGGCTCCGCCCTCGGGATGACAGGTCAGGCCCGCCCGTAGATCGGGATCAGGGCGCCGGAGTTGATGGTGTCGGACAGGCTGCAATGGGCGACGATCAGCTCGGCGATCGCCTTCGGCGTCACCCAGGTGTCGTGCTTGGCGGTCGGCATGTCCTTGCGGTTGGCCGGCGTGTCGATGGTCGAGGGCGCCAGCGCGATCGCCGAGATCTTCTCGTTCTTGAGTTCCTCGGCCAGCGCCACGGTGAAGGCGGCGACCGCGGCCTTGGACGCGGTGTAGGCCGTCATGTTGGCGCCCTGGCGCGGGTTGAGCGCGGGGCGGGCGGCGATGTTCACGAGGTGGCCGCCGGCGCCGGCCTTGCGGAAGTTGGCGACCGCGGCGCGGCAGCTCAGCGCGCACGACACCAGGTTCATGGAGATCTGCTGCTGCAGGACCTTGGCCGGGCTGTCGGCGATCGGCGCCCAGGCGAAGCCACCGGCGATGTTCACCACCGCGTGCAGGCCGGGCAGGGCGGCGTAGAAGGCGTCGACCGAGGCCTCGCTCGACAGGTCGACGTTCGGCACGACCTTGACCTGCGGGCCGGCCGGCAGGTTGCCGGTCGGCGGCGCGCTCTCGATCGCCGGCACGTGGCAGGTCGCGCCGGCCGCCACGAACGCCGCGACCACGGCGCTGCCCAGCGCACCGGTGCCGCCGGTGACGACGACGTGGCGATCCTTCAGGGACTGCATCGGCTTCCTCGTCCTGCGCTCAGTTGCGGTCGCCGCCGCCGAGCTGCGGCTTCAGCGCCGGCGAGTCGCTCCACACGACCTGGAAGAGCTGCCGGAACAGTTCGGCGATCTTCGGGTCGTTGGGGCCGCTGGCCGGCGTCCAGGCCGTCGTCTCCGACAG
The DNA here is from genome assembly GCA_020160955.1 of Pseudomonadota bacterium. Lineage (GTDB taxonomy): Bacteria > Pseudomonadota > Alphaproteobacteria > Reyranellales > Reyranellaceae > Reyranella. Next base: position 14,873 of record JAIUOX010000062.1, on the reverse strand, counting down.
CACCTGGTCGTTCCGGCAGTAGACGGCGAAGACGTAGAACAGGCCGGGGCGGCCGGGCTTGTAGCGCGGCGGCGCGCCGTTGCAGACCTGGATCGAGCCGTAGTCGAGCGCCGGGTCGAAGGTCAGGACCAGCCGGTAGTAGGGCCGCGGCCGCTCCGGCGGGTCGGCATAGGTGAAGGTCAGCGCCGGGCGCGGCTTGGCCGCCTGCAACATCGGCAGCAGGTCGGCCGCGACCTGCTTGGGATCGCTGCCGGGGAACGGGTTGCCGTTCAGGATGACCTGGAAGTTGCGGCCGTCGGCGGCCGCGAAGAACTCGCGGAAGTCGTACTGCGGCGCGTAGTAGGTGCCGCCGATGCCGCCGGCGAGGGCCGCCACGGGGAGGGCGGCGAGGCCCAGCAGCGCTGTCGAGAGCAGGGACTTGAGACGCATCGGGAAATCTCCTTGCGGCGCTATTCTACACTAGCCGTGCCGGCTTCCGCCTTCACGTCACATTGTCGCGCGCAGGACCTTGCGGCGGCCTTACACGTCGAGATCGCGCGCGAAGCGCGCATGTTCCTGGATGAAGGCGTAGCGCTTCTCCGGCTTGCGGCCCATCAGGTCCTCGACCAGCGTCGAGGTCCGCATGGCGTCGCGCCGGGCATCGGCGTCCGCGGCCGTCGGAATGTCGACCTTGAGCAGGATGCGGCGGGTCACGTCCATCGTGGTCTCGCGCAGGTGGACCGACTGCATCTCGCCGAGACCCTTGAAGCGGGTGATCTCGACCTTGCCGCCGCCGAACACGTCGCGGATCAGCTCGTCGCGATGCGCGTCGTCGCGGGCATATTCCGTCCGGCCACCCTTGCTGATGCGGAACAGCGGCGGCTGGGCGAGGAACAGGTGGCCGTTCTCGATCAGCTTCGGCATCTCGCGGTAGAAGAACGTCATCAGCAGCGAAGCGATGTGGGCGCCGTCGACGTCGGCGTCGGTCATGATGATGACCCGCTCGTAGCGCAGCTTGTCCTCGTTGTAGTTGGAGCCGGTGCCGCAGCCCAGCGCCTGGATCAGGTCCTGGACTTCCTGGTTCTCGCGCAGCTTCTCGGCCGAGGCGCTGGCGACGTTCAGGATCTTGCCGCGCAGGGGCAGGATCGCCTGGGTCTCGCGGTTGCGCGCCGCCTTGGCGGAGCCGCCGGCCGAATCGCCCTCGACCAGGAAGATCTCGGTGCCCTCGGACGAGCTGTTCGAGCAGTCGGCCAGCTTGCCGGGCAGGCGCAGCTTGCGGGTCGCCGTCTTGCGCTGCTGCTCGCGGTCCTGGCGTCGGCGGACGCGTTCCTCCGCCTTGGAGATGACATGCTCGAGCAGGACGTTGCCGGCTTCCTTGTCGCCGGTGAGCCAGTGCTCGAAGTTGTCGCCCACGATCGTCTCGACCAGCTTGTTGGCCTCGACGCTGACCAGCTTTTCCTTGGTCTGGCCCTGGAACTGCGGCTGCTCGATGAACACCGACACGACCGCGGCGCTGCCGTCGATCACGTCGTCGGCGGTGACGATCGAGCCCTTGCGGTTGCCGGTCAGCTCGGCATAGCGCTTGAGGCCGCGCACGAGGGCGCTGCGGAAGCCGGACTCGTGGGTGCCGCCCTCGGCGGTCGGCACGGTGTTGCAGTAGGAGCGGACGAAGCCTTCCTCGTCGGCCGGCCACCACACCGCCCATTCGACCTTGCCACCGGCGCTGCCGTTGCCGTCGGACTTCGCCTCGCCGGCGAACGGCTGCGGCACGATGGTGGCGCGGGCGCCGATCTCGGAGGTCACGAAGTCCTTGAGGCCGCCCGGGAAGTGGAACGACTCTTCCTCGGGGATCGAGCCGTTCTTCGGCAGCAGGCTCTTGGCGCACTTCCAGCGGATCTCGACGCCGCGGAACAGGTACGCCTTGGAGCGCGCCATGCGGTACAGCCGTTCGGGGTCGAACAGCTGCTTGCCGAAGATCTCCTGGTCGGGATGGAAGGTGACCGTGGTGCCGCGCCGGTTGGGGGCGGGGCCGGCCGACTTCATCTTCGAGGTCGCCTTGCCGCGCGAGAAGGTCTGGATCCAGGCCTGGCGGTCGCGCGCCACCTCGACGACGAGGTCGTCGGACAGGGCGTTGACGACCGAGATGCCGACGCCGTGCAGGCCGCCCGAGGTCGCGTAGACCTTGCTGTCGAACTTGCCGCCCGAGTGCAGCGTCGTGAGGATGACCTCGAGCGCCGACTTGCCCTTGAACTTCGGATGGGGATCGACCGGGATGCCGCGGCCGTTGTCGCGGATCGCGATCCGGTTGCCCTCGAGCAACTCGAGGTGGATCGTGTCGGCATGGCCGGCCACGGCCTCGTCCATCGAGTTGTCGAGTACCTCGGCCACGAGGTGGTGCATGGCGCGCTCGTCGGTGCCGCCGATGTACATGCCGGGGCGCTTGCGGACGGGCTCCAGCCCCTCCAGCACCTCGATATGCTGCGCCGTGTAGGAGGTGTCCTTGGCCGCGCCGCGCTTGCCGCCGCCCGACCGCTCGAACAGATCGCCGTTCTTCGCCATGCTTCTTGTCTTTCCACGGCCGCGCGAGGGGATCGCTTGATGGCCGGTCCGACATGGGTATGGTAGGAAAATGGCGCAAAATCAACCATATCCGGTGGGACTGGGATGACCGACACGAAGCGCGACCCGATCATCAGGACCGTGCCGCACCCCTCCGACATGAACGGAAATGGCGACATTTTCGGCGGCTGGGTGCTGTCCCAGATGGACGTCGCGGGGGGCGACCTGGCGGCCCGGGTGGCCCATGGCCGCGTCGCCACCGTGGCGATCACCGCCATGACCTTCATCGAGCCGATCAAGGTCGGCGACCTGGTCTCGATCTACGGCGAGGTCACCAAGGTCGGCCGGACCTCGATCACGATCGCCCTGGAGACCGTGGTGCGGCGCCGCACCGAGGAGATCGACCGGCGGGTGACCCACGGTACCTACGTGTTCGTGGCGATCGACGAGAACGGCAAGCCGCGGCCGGTGCCGCAGCCCGAGCCGGAGCGGGGCACGGCGTGAGGCGGGGCGCTGCCCTGCTGGGCGCGCTGGCGGTCCTGCTGGCGCCGGGGCTGGCGATGGCCCACCCGCACCTGTGGATCCAGCAGATCGTCCGGGCGGTCGCCAAGGACGGCAAGTACACCCACGTCGAGATCGAGTGGAAGTTCGACCCTTACTCCAGCGAGGTCGAGATCCCGCTGATCGACGAGGACAAGAACGGCCGGTTCTCGCCGGCCGAGGTCAAGGTGCTCGAGAAGGAGATGATGCCGGAACTGAAGAACGTCGGCTTCCTGACGTGGCTGAACGTCGGCGGCAAGGACGTGCGCCCGGCGAAGATGCCGGCCTTCTCGGCACGCATCGACGATCCCGCGACCTTCACCTTGCCCGACTGGGACCGCTCGGCGGGCGACGGCGGCCAGCCGATGCCGGACAACAAGAAGGCCGACACGACGCCCGGGCCGCGCAACACCGCGGCGCGCAACCTCGTCTACGTGATGCGCTTCGAGCTGCCGCAACCCACCAAGTTCTTCTCGGTCACCACCTTCGACCCCGACGATTTCCTGCGCGTCGAGGTCGACAAGGACAAGATCCCGGCCGGCTGCACGCTGGCCAAGCACCCGACCTACAAGGCCGAGTTCGTGCGCGGCTATCCCGTCAAGGCGGACGTGGTGACATGTCAGCTCCCGTGAAGTCGCTTCCCTCGGGCGCGCTGCGCTCGCCGTTCCTGTGGGTCGGCATCCTGATGCTGGTCGTGCTGGTCGGCGCGCTGGTGTTCAGCGACAGCGTCGCCGACCTCGCGCGCTTCTCGGCCGAGTACCAGCGCAAGATCCAGCAGACGCTGTCGGGCTCGCTGCGCGACATCAAGGCCGGCTCCGGCTCGGTCGCCTTGTGGACGCTGGCGACCGTGTGCTTCAGCTACGGCGTCGTGCACACGCTCGGCCCCGGTCACGGCAAGGCGGTGGTCGTCGCCTACTTCCTCGACAGCAGCCGGCCGCGGGCCTGGATCGAGGGCATCTTCGCCGGCAGCTGGATCGCCTTCACCCACACCGTCGCCGCGCTGCTGCTGGCCGCGGTGCTGAAGCTCTCGGCATCGGTCGGCCTGTTCGGCGCGCTGCGCGAGGTCCGCAACGTCGAGATGGTGTCCTACACGCTGATCCTGCTGATCGGCTTCTGGCGCCTGTGGGCCGGCATCACCGGCCGACTGCACGAGCATCCGCACGGTGACCATGGGCACGGACACGACCATGGGCATCACCACGATCATCATCATGGGCACGCCCACGGTCACGAGCATGACCACGAGCATGACCACGGGACCGACAAGTCGGGCCAGCGGACCGTCGCCGGCTGGCTGCTGCTGACGGCGGCCGGGATCGCGCCCTGCGCCGGCGCCCTGATCGTGATCCTGCTGTCGGTCGCCCTCGACGTGGTGTGGGCCGGGGTGGTCGGCGTGCTCGCCATCGCCCTCGGCATGGCGCTTACCCTGTCGGCGATCGGGCTGGCCTCGATGGCGGCGCACCGCCTGATCATCGCCGATGGCCGGTCGCAGGAGATCGGCCGCTTCACGGCGATCGCCGCCTCGCTGATCGTGATCGCGACGGCCGGCACGCTGCTGCTCGGGTCGCTCGAACGCTTCTTCCGCTAGGCCATGGCCGGGAAGGGACCGCCGGCCCGCGTATCGCGGCCGCTGCTGGGCATCGGCTTCATGCTGGTGGCCTGCGCGCTGTTCCCGGTGATGAACGGCCTCGTGAAGCTGCTGACCGCGCGCTACGACGCGACCCAGATCGTGTGGTTCCGCATCGTCGTCCACCTCGCGCTGGTGACGCTGGTCTTCACGCCACGCATGGGGCTCGACCTGTTCCGGACCCAGCGGATCGGCCTGCAGTTCCTGAGCTCGGTCATGATGCTGCTGTCGACGCTGTTCTTCTTCTCGGCGGTGAAGTACGTCGGCGTCGCCGAGGCGATCTCGGTCAGCTTCGTGGCGCCACTCGCCGTGGTCTTCCTCGCCTGGCCGCTGCTCGGCGAGCGCATCACGGTGCTGAAGGTGGTCGCCGTGGTCGTCGGCTTCGCCGGCGTGCTGGTGGTGATCCGGCCGGGCAGCTCGGTGTTCCAGTGGGCGTCGATCCTGCTGCTCGGCAGCGCGCTGGCCTATGCCAGCTACCAGATCATCATCCGCCGGCTGGCCGGGATCGACCCGCCCTCGACCTCGATCTTCTACAGCGTGCTGCTGGGCGCCATCGTGATGTCGGCGGCGATGCCGTTCATGTGGCGCACGCCGGTCGACCTCGGCGACTGGGCGCTCTTGCTGTCGCTGGGCGCGCTGGGCGGGTTCGGCCACTACTGCGTGGCGCGCGCGCTGACTTACGCCTCGGCCAACCTGATCGCGCCGCTGAACTACACCCAGATGATCGGCTCGGTGATCGTCGGCTACCTGCTGTTCGCCGAGGTGCCCGACCTCTACACCTGGATCGGTACCGCCCTGATCGTCGGCGCGGGCCTGCTGGTCACCCTGCAGGCCCGCCCAAAGCGCTAGAGCCCCAGCGCCGAGAGGTCCGGCGACCGCTTGTGGAAGTCGGTCGCGTCCTGGAAGGCCTTGCCCAGCCGCAGCACGTCGCGCTCGGCGTAGGGCTTGCCGACGATCTGGATGCCGAGCGGCAGGCCGTTCGACTGGCCCGACGGCATGGCGAGACCGCACAGGCCGAGGTAGTTGGCGGGCCGCGTCAGGTAGCCCGGGATCGGCGACGCCTCGTCGACCTCGCCGAGCGGGATGGCCGGCACCGCGACGGTCGGCATCAGGATCGCGTCGTAGGCGTGGAACCACGCCGCGAAGTCCCGGCGGCGCTGTTGCAGCAGGCGCATCTCCTCGGGATAGGCGCCGGGCGCGAGGCCCTTGGCGGCCTGGGCGCGCATGCGGACCGCCGGACCGATTGGCTGCGCCATGTCCTCGATGTAGGCGCGGTGCAGCGCGTAGGCCTCGGACGAGATGATCGTGCCGGCCGGCCGCGACAGGTCGAAGTACCACTCCGGCAGGCGCACTGCCTCGACGCTGGCGCCCAGGCCCTCGAACGTGCGGGCCGCGGCCTGCCAGGCCTTGGCGACGTCGGGATGCAGGAACTCCGGCATCTGCGCGGTGTCGGGAACGGCGATGCGCATGCCCTCGATCGAGCCGGGCTTCGCCGCCGTAGCGAACGACTCGAGCGGCTGGCCAAGCGTCGTCGGATCGCGCGGGTCGGGCGCGGCCAGGGCGTCGAGGAGGAGGGCGCAGTCCTCGACCGACCGCGCCATCGGGCCGATCGAATCGAGCGACCAGCTGAGCAGGATGGTGCCGCTGAGGCCAATGCGGCCAAACGTGACCTTGAGGCCGACCAGCCCGTTGAACGCCGACGGGACGCGTACCGAGCCGCCGGTGTCGCTGCCGATGCCGGCCGGGGCGAGGCGAGCGGCGACCGCGACGCCGGTGCCGCTCGACGAGCCGCCGGGCACGCGCTGGGTCGCGAGGTCCCACGGGTTCCACGGCGCGCCCATCAGCGGGTTGGTGCCCCAGCCGCCGAACGCGAACTCGACCATGTGCAGCTTGCCGAGCGGCACCATGCCGGCCGCGGTCAGCCGCTCGACCGTGTTCGAGGTCTCGGTCGCGACCCGCTTGGCGAACATCTTCGAGCCGCCGGTGCCGACCCGGCCGGCGATGTCGCAGAGGTCCTTGTAGGCGATCGGCAGGCCGTGCAGGGGCCCGAGCGGGAAACCCGCGCCGCGCGCGATGTCGGCGGCGTCGGCCAGCGCGCGCGCGTCCTTCGCGTAGACCTCGGTGAAGGCGTGCAGCTTGCCGTCCGCCTTCTCGATGCGGGCGAGCAGGGCGTCGACGATCTCGCGCGAGGAAAAGCGCTTCGCCGCGAGTCCCGCGGCGAGATCGGTGAGGGTGAGGTCGTGCAACTGGGTCATGTCAGTAGGTGGCCCTTCCGCCGGACAGGTCGAAGGTGGCACCGGTGGCGAAGGTGCAGAGGTCGGACGCCAGCCATGCCACCATCTCGGCGACTTCCTCGACCTCGCCGAAGCGGTTCATCGGGATCTTCGAGAGCATGTACTGGATGTGCTGCTCGGTCATCTGGCTGAACAGCTCGGTCCGGACCACCGCCGGCGCCACGCAGTTCACCAGCACGCCGCTCGTTGCAAGTTCCTTGCCGAGCGACTTGGTGAGGCCGATCACGCCGGCCTTCGAGGCGGAATAGGCCGAGGCGTTGGGATTGCCTTCCTTGCCGGCGACCGAGGCGATGTTGACGATCCGGCCGCGCTTGCGCGCCGCCATGCCCGCCGCGACGGCACGGTTGCACAGGAAGACGCCGGTCAGGTTGATGTCGATGACCTGCTTCCAGGCATCGACCGGGTACTGGATCACAGTGGTATTGGGGCCGGTGATACCGGCGCTGGCGACCAGGATATCGATCGGGCCGAGTTGCTTCTCGGTCGCGGCCACCGCTTGGGCGACCGAGGCCTCGCTGGTGACGTCGACCTCGACGGCGACGGCGGCGCCCAGCGCCTTGGCGGACTGGGTCGCCCGTTCCACGTCGCGGTCCCACAGGGCGACCCTGCCGCCGCCGGCGACGATTTTCGCAGCGCAGGCGAGGCCGATGCCGCGCGCGCCGCCGGTGACCACGGCGATTTTCCCGGTGAAAGACTGCGTCTGCATGGCGCCTCCCAACTCCTTGTCTTATCGAGCGAATCCCACCATACCGGCGCGGTCCTCCATCCGCTACACTGACCCATGCCCAACGCTGTACCGACTTCCATCGACGCCACCGTCGAGCTGCTCAAGGGCGGCGACTACATCGCCGACCGCAGCCTCGCCACGGTGCTCTTCCTCGCCCTCAAGCTGGGCCGACCGCTGTTCTGCGAAGGGGAGGCGGGCGTCGGCAAGACCGAGATCGCCAAGGTCCTGTCGCAGACCCTGGGCCGGCCGCTGATCCGCCTGCAGTGCTACGAGGGCCTCGACGCCTCGTCGGCGGTGTACGAGTGGAACTACGCCCGCCAGATGATCGAGATCCGTCTCGCCGAGGCGCAGGGCGTGCAGGACCGCCGCGAACTGGAATCGGACATCTTCAACGAGCGTTTCCTGATCCGCCGCCCGTTGCTCGAGGCCCTGCAGCCGCACACCGAGGGGGCGCCGATCCTGCTGATCGACGAGCTCGACCGGACCGACGAGCCGTTCGAGGCCTACCTGCTCGAAGTGCTGTCGGACTTCCAGGTGACGATCCCCGAGCTCGGAACCATCAAGGCGGCGCAGAAGCCGATCGTGATCGTGACCTCGAACCGCACCCGCGAGATCCACGACGCGCTGAAGCGGCGCTGCTTCTACCACTGGGTCGACTACCCCGACCTCAAGCGCGAGATCGAGATCCTGAAGGTCAAGGCGCCGGGCGCCGGCGACCGGCTGTCGCGCCAGGTCGTGGGCTTCGTCCAGGAACTGCGCAAGCTCGACCTGTTCAAGGCGCCGGGCGTCGCCGAGTCGATCGACTGGGCGACCGCGCTGTCCGAGCTCGACACGCTCGACCTCGACCCGCGCAGCGTCAACGACACGCTGGGCGTGCTGCTCAAGTACCAGGACGACATCCAGCGCCTGCAGGGCACCGAGGCCGCCGAAATCCTGCACAAGGTGAAGGCCGACATCGCCGCGTCGCCGCTGGGCTGACGACGTGGCGGGAATGGCCACCTCCGACGCCGCTTCGACGCGGGCGCGCCCCGACGGCCGGCTCGCCAGCAACATCGTGCACTTCGCGCGGACGCTGCGGACGGCCGGGTTGCGGGTCGGGCCGGGGCAGGTGCTGCGGGCGATCGAGGCGGTCGAGGCGGCGGGCCTGCGCAAGCGCGACGACTTCTACTGGACGCTGCACTCGGTGTTCGTGAACCGCCGCGACCAGCGCGAGATCTTCGACCAGGCGTTCCACGTCTACTGGCGCAACCCGCGCCTGCTGGAAAAGATGATGGAGATGCTGCTGCCGTCGATCGGCGTGCCGGCCTCCGCCGACGACCAGAAGCAGTTGAGCCGCCGCCTGCAGGACGCCCTGCAGCCCGGCAAGGGCGAGACCCCGGAGCCGGAGAACGACGAGCCGCCCGAGGTCGAGGTCGAGGCGACCTTCACCGTGTCGGACCGCGAGGTCCTGCAGACCCGCGACTTCGAGCAGATGTCGCAGGCCGAGATCGACGAGGCGCTGCGCGCCATCGCCCGCCTGCGCCTGCCGGTGCCGATGCGGCGCACGCGGCGGCACCGCGTGTCGCGGCGCGGCGCACGCATCGACCTGCGCGCCTCGCTGCGCCGCGCGCTGCGCGCCGAGGGCATGATCGAGCTGCGCCGCAAGCAGCCGCGCCTGCGACCGCCGCCGCTGGTCATCCTGTGCGACATCTCCGGCTCGATGTCGCGCTACTCGCGGATGTTCCTGCATTTCATGCACGCGATCACCAACGACCGTGACCGCGTGTACTGCTTCACCTTCGGGACACGGCTGAACAACATCAGCCGGGCGTTGCGCAACAAGGACGTCGACGTCGCCCTGCAAAAGGCCTCGGCCCAGGTCGAGGACTGGTCGGGCGGCACCCGGATCGGCCAGACCCTGCACGAGTTCAACAACAAGTGGTCGCGGCGGGTGCTGGGGCAGGGCGCGGTCGTCCTTCTGATCACCGACGGGCTGGACCGCGAGGGCGCCGCCGGCCTGACCGAGGAAATGGAGCGGCTGCACAAGTCCTGCGCCCGGCTGGTCTGGCTGAACCCGCTCTTGCGGTACGGCGGCTACGAACCCAAATCCCAGGGCAACAAGGCGATGTTGCCCCATGTCGACGAGTTCCGGCCGGTGCATAATCTGGAGAGCTTGGCCGGCCTGATCGCCGCCCTCGGCGGCCCCGCCGGCCCGGGTACCGACCGGAAACTGGCCGGCTGGCAAACCGAACTGCGCAAGGAGTAGGCCATGAACGACGCGCTGGATGTCCTCGAGCAGGTCGACAAGTGGAAGTCGGCGGGCAAGGGCGTGGCGATCGCCACGGTCATCGTGACCTGGGGCTCGTCGCCCCGGCCGGTCGGCAGCCAGCTGGGCGTCGACGACTCGGGCGCCATGGTCGGCTCGGTGTCGGGCGGCTGCATCGAGGGCGCCGTGGTCAAGGAAGCGCTGGCCTCGATCGCCGACGGCAAGCCGCGGCTGCTCGACTTCGGCGTCACCGACGAGCAGGCATGGGACGTCGGCCTCGCCTGCGGCGGCAAGGTCCAGGTCTTCGTCGAGAAGGTGAACTGACATGAAGGCCACCACCATCGCCGCGCTGCGCCAGGCGCGCGAGACCCGCCAGGCCGTGACCCTGGCGACCCGGCTGGGCGACGCCGCCGAGGCGCTGGTCTATCCCGACCGTGCCGAGGGCGAGCTGGCGTCGGACGCCGCGATCGTCGCCGCGGCGCGCCAGGCGATGGTGCTCGGCCGCAGCGAGACCGTGGAACTGGGCGGCCACAAGATCTTCCTGAACGTCTACGTGCCGCCGGCGCGGCTGATCATCGTCGGCGCGGTGCACATCGCTCAGGCGCTGGCGCCGATGGCGACCATGCTCGACTTCGACGTGACCGTGGTCGATCCGCGCGGCGCCTGGGCGACCGGCCAGCGCTTCCCCGGCGTCAAGGTGGTGCAGGAGTGGGCCGACGAGGCGTTCGAGAAGATGGGCCTCGACGCCTCGACCGCGGTCGTGACGCTCACCCACGATCCCAAGCTCGACGACCCGGCGCTGGAATCGGCGCTGCGCTCGGACGTGTTCTACGTCGGCGCGCTGGGCAGCAAGCGCACCCACGCCAAGCGCCAGGAGCGGCTGGCCGAGGCCGGCATCACCGAGGAACAGTTCGCGCGCATCCATGGCCCGGTCGGGCTGAACATCGGCGCCAAGTCGCCGGCCGAGATCGCGGTGTCGATCCTGGGCCAGGTGATCGAGGTGCGGGCGCGCCGTCGCGAGGCGCTGGCCGCGCCCAAGGCTGCAGCGGCGTGAGGTTCGGCACGACGCCGATCGACGAGGCCGCCGGCGCCATCCTGGCGCACAGCTGGCGGGCGAATGGCGTCAACTTCGCCAAGGGCCGCGTGCTGTCGGCCGATGACGTCGCGAAACTGAAGGCGGCCGGCGTTGAAAGCGTTGTGGCCGCGCGGCTGGACGCCGACGACGTGCACGAGGACGTGGCCTCGGCCACGGTGGCCCGGGCGCTGGCGGGCGAGGGGATCGAGATCACCGCGCCGTTCACCGGCCGCTGCAACCACTATGCCCGCGAAGCCGGCCTGGCGGTGATCGACCAGGAGCGCGTCGACGCGCTGAACGACCTGCACGAGTCGGTGACGGTCGCCACCCTGCCGCCGTTCGCCCGGGTCGAGCCGCGCCAGATGGTGGCGACGGTGAAGATCATTCCCTACGCCGCGCCACGCGCCGCGGTGGCGGGCGCGGTCGAGCTGGCGCAATCGGCCAACCGGCCGATGGTCGCCGTCGCGCCGTTCCGCGCCATGCGCGCCGGCCTGGTGCAGACCGCGCTGCCCGGCACGCGCGACAAGGTCCTCGACAAGGCGGTCGGCACCACGACCAAGCGCCTTACCTCGCTCGGCAGCACGCTGGTCGGCGAGCGCCGCGTGGCGCACGACCCCGAGGCGATCGCCGGTGCGCTCGACGAACTGAAGAAGGAAGGCTGCGACCTGTTCCTGATCGCCGGCGCCTCCGCGATCGTCGACCGCCACGACGTCGTGCCGGCCGGCATCGAGGCGGCCGGTGGCGCGGTCATCCACTTCGGCATGCCGGTCGATCCCGGCAACCTGCTGCTGACAGGGGAACTGGACGGCAAGCCAGTGCTCGGACTGCCGGGCTGCGCCAAGTCGCCCAAGTACAACGGCTTCGACATGGTTCTGGAGCGGTTGGCCGCGCGCCTGCCGGTCGGCCGGGCCGAGATCGTGCGCATGGGCGCGGGCGGCTTGCTGGCCGAGATTTCCAGCCGGCCGCAGCCCCGCGACGACAGCGACGGCGAGGAGGCGGGGCCGCAGGCCGCGCCGCGCGTCGCCGTGCTGCTGCTGGCCGCCGGCCGCTCGACCCGCATGGGCGGCCCCAACAAGCTGCTGCAGGACGTCGAGGGCGCGCCGCTGGTCGTCCACGCGGTGAAGGCGGCGCTCGCCTCGCAGGCCGTCGAGGTCGTGGTCGTGCTGGGCCACATGGCGGCCGAGGTGCGGGCGGCCATCGACGCCGCCGTGCCGGCGCAGCCGCGGCTGCGCTTCGTCACCAACCCGGATTTCGCGCAGGGGCTCAGCACCTCGGTGCGCACCGGGATCGCGGCGCTGGCCAAGACCGTCGACGCGGCGATCGTGCAGCTGGGGGACATGCCCGGCGTGGCGAGCGACCTGCTGGATCGCCTGATGGCCGCGTTCAGCCCGGTCGAGGGCCGCTCGATCTGCGTGCCGACCGTGGCCGGCAAGCGCGGCAACCCGGTGCTGTGGGATCGCCGCTTCTTCGCCGAGATGGGCCAGCTGTCGGGGGACAGCGGCGCCAAGCACCTGATCGGCGAGCACGCCGACCTCGTCTGCGAGGTCGAGATGGCGGGCGAGGCCGCGGTCACCGACATCGACACGCCCGAGGCGCTGGCCGCCTGGCGGGCGAGGAGCAAGACATGAGCTTCGACGTCGCCGACGTCCGCCGGCAATTCCCGATCCTCTCGGCCGAGATCGAGGGAAAGCGCGTCCACTACCTCGACAACGGCGCGTCGGCGCAGGTGCCGGACGCCGTGCTTGACGCGGTGCGGACCTACGAGACGACCGGCCGCGCCAACGTGCTGCGCGGTGTCCATCGCCTGGCCGAGCGGGCGACCGAGGCCTACGAGGGTGCGCGCGAGGACGTCGCGGCGTTCCTCGGCGTCCGGCCGATGGAGATCGTCTTCACCGGCGGCTGCACCGCGGCGATCAACCTCGTGGCGTATTCCTACGGCGCGCTGCTGGAGCCGGGCGACCGCGTGCTGGTCTCGGAACTGGAGCACCATTCCAACATTGTGCCGTGGCAGTTGCTGCGCCAGCGCCGCGGCATATTTCGCGACCAGTGCGTCGAATTCGCGGTAGCTGTAGCGTCGACCCGCGGCAGTTTCCAGGAACAGCCGGTCCGGAGCCTGCGCCAGTACGCAGGCCAGCCATTGGAGAGGGTCGTCAGTGGCAATGGGTCGAGGCATCCGCGAGCGCTCCGGGTTGGAGCACGAATCATAGCCGAGGCGGCTGGTACGCTCCGGCTGCGAATGCGCGGTACGGGAAAGGAGGTGGCTGCGCATCCCTCGTTACGCAGCTATCGACTGCTGCAGTCAGCTGCCGCTGCGGCGATTCGAAGAGCGCTTCTCTTCGTACATCGCGGCATCGGCGCGGGCGATCAGGGATTCGACGTCATCCTCGGAAGTGACGTTGAAGAGGGCGGTGCCGATGCTCATCTGTAGTGGATGATGGCGCTGCTCGTCTGTGTTCATCAGTGCGACCTGTTCGCGCAGCCGCTTGTTCAGGGCGCTGGTATCGCGGTTGACGCGGGCGAGCGCCACGAATTCATCGCCGCCCAGGCGGGCCACGATGTCCGACTCGCGAAAGGTCCGGCGCAGCACTTCCGCTGCATCGCGCAGCGCCTGGTCGCCCGCCGAGTGACCGAACTGGTCGTTGATCTGCTTCAGCCCGTTCAGATCCATGAAGAATATTCCCAGCGTGTGCTGCTCGCGTCGTGCGACTTTCAGAGCCTGTTGCGCCAGCTCGAAGAATCCGCGCCGGTTGTGCAGCTGCGTCAGCTCATCCACCAGCGACAGGCTGGCGAGCAGCTCGACGTTGCGTCGCAACGCCGCTTCGCGTTCGCGGTTGGCCACTTCGGCGCGATGCTTGTGAATGGCGACTTCCATTGCACAGCGCAGCTCTATTTCCTGGAACGGCTTCACCAGGTAGCCGAGCGGACCGGTGCTCACTGCGCGGCGCAGTGTCTGCACGTCGCGATGGCCGGTGAGAAAGATCACTGGCACGGGTGCGCGTTCCCGGATCATCTGCGCCGCCTGGATGCCGTCGATGTCGCCCTGCAATCCGACGTCCATCACGATGAGCTGTGGATGCAGCTCCGCGGCCATGCAAACCGCCTGCACGCCTTCGCTGGCAACGCCCAGCACCGTGTAGCCCAGCCGCGCAATGGTCTCCTCTAGGTCCTGCGCCACGATGGCTTCGTCTTCGACGAGCAGCACACGGATCGGTTCGTCTGCCGCGGCGGGCAAGTGGGGAGCATCGAGGGCGCTGGCTTCGGTCATTACTCACCCGTGAGGTTTTGAGCGGCAGCAGGCGTTTGCGGCCAGTAACGCATGAACCGTCGAACGGGTTCATTGGACGGTCGCCGTCCGCTGTTCCGGCCGGCGATTCTCGACTGTTGGCATCAGGCGAAAGATTAGGCAGTGCCGACACGATGGATTGCTGCGGCACCCGTCGAAGCATCGCCGTTGCGCCTGGCGTGGTGTCCGTCGGTCAGCCGCCTGCGGGGCGTGTTGCCTGGTGCGAAGTGAGCTGTTTCTTCCTGCTCAATCGAATCGCCGGATGCGCTGTGTCCGGGATTTACAGGGGCGGAACGAGTGCCCGCGAGTGCCTATGGTTATAGCCTCATAGCGGTGTCGTAGCCCGGACGCGGTGGGTTGCCGGCACAATTCGCACGGTGAAAAGGTGGAGTGCGGGCGCGGAATCTTCGATGCCAGTCACGACGCGCTTCCCTTACAATCCGCAACTGTCCTTACGGGGAGATGTCCGAAGTTTTCCATGACCAAGCCAGGCAAACGTGCGCTGATCTGCGGCTCCGTCGCTTTCGACACCATCATGGTGTTC
>JAIUOX010000061.1 GCA_020160955.1 Pseudomonadota bacterium | reverse complement strand
GACGACGTGGTCGATCGCGAAGATCGAATCGAAGCCCGCCGCCTCGGCGGCCTTGGCGACGCGCACGGCGCCGGCGAAGTCGGGAAAGGTGTTGCTGGCGAAGTGCAGGGAGAATTTCATCGTTCGTCTCACCAACCGAGGTCGCGCCGCAGGCGGGAAACCGCCTCGAGGTGGCGATCGTGCTCGCCGGCGAAGCGCAGCACGAGGTGCGTCGCGCCCGCCCTCGCATAGTCGGCCAGCCATGCCGCCGCCGCGGCGGCGGAGCCGGCGAAGCTCATCTGCCGCTTGCGCATCGCGCGCGGGTCCATGCCGTAGTAGCTGCTGAGGTAGGCGTTCAGCCGCTCGTCGGCGCGGCCGGCATCGTCGTCGAGCGACAGGGTGAGGTAGGCGGCCGGCGTGATCGCCGATGGATCGCGCCCGGCATCGCGCGCCGCCGCCGTCACCTCGGCGAACTGCGCCGGGTAATCCTGCGGCTGCGCGCTGTTGGGAAACCAGCCGTCGAACAGCCGGCCGGCGCGGGCGCGCGACACCGGCACGGCGCCGGCGATCCAGATCGGCGGACCGCCCGGGCGGTGCGGTGTCGGACCGAGCACGGCGTCGGTCATCGTCCAGCGGCCCTCGCGGCCCGGCCGGGGCCAGGTCACCGGCTGGCCGCTCCACAGTTCGCGGCACAGCGCCAGCCCCTCGACCATGCGGCCGACGCGCTTGTCGAACGGCACGCCGGCGGCGGTGAACTCGGCGCGGATGTTTGGCACGTCGGTCGCGATGCCGACTCCCAGGATGAGGCGGCCCTCGGCGATCCGGTCGAGCGTCGCCACCTGCTGCGCCAGCACCACCGGGTTGCGCAACGCCGGCAACAGGACCGCCGTGCCCAGTTCCGCCCGGCGGGTGCGCGCCGCCACGGCGGCCAACAGGGTCAACGGATCGTGGCGCGGCCGGGCGAGCAGCGAATCGCCGACCCACAGCGAGTCGAAGCCCAGCCCCTCGGCCTTTTCCGCCAGCGCCAGCAGCGAGCCGGTCTCGTCGCGCCCTTCCATCACCCGCTCGCGCGTCGGCAGCAGGTATCCCAGTCTCGGCCGCAATTCCGGCATGCGCGTTTCCCCGGTCCCTTTTCCTGTTGCTATAGTTTGCGCGGATAGCGGAGGAAACGGCAATGAAATTGGCCCTGTCGATCGGCTACTCGGGCGCGCATCTCGACGTCCCGGTCAAGCTGGTGCAGCGCGCCGAGGAGCTGGGCTACGACTCGGTGTGGACCGCCGAGGCCTACGGCTCCGACGCCGTCACGCCGCTCGCCTACCTCGCCGCTCTCACCAAGCGCATCAAGCTCGGCACCGGCATCATGCAGCTGGCGGGCCGCACGCCCGCCAACGCCGCGATGTCGGCCGCGACGGTCGACGCCATGGCCGGCGGCGGCCGCTTCATCGCCGGGCTGGGCGTGTCGGGCCCGCAGATCGTCGAGGGCTGGTACGGCCAGCCGTGGGGCAAGCCGTACTGGCGGGTCCGCGACTACGTCACGATCATGCGCAAGATCTTCAAGCGCGAAGGCCCGGTCAGCCACGACGGCCGAGAGATCGCCCTGCCCTACACCGGTCCCGGCGCGATGGGCATCGGCAAGCCGCTGAAGTCGATCCTGCACATGAACCCCGACCTGCCCATCTACCTGGCGACCGGCAACGAATCGATGGTCAAGCTGACCGCCGAGATCGCCGACGGCTGGCTGCCGATGGGCTTCATGCCGGGCGCGATGGACGAGTACCGGCCGTGGCTGGAGGAAGGCTTCCGGCGTGCCGGCAACGGCAAGAGCCTGAAGGATTTCTCGATCGTCGCCTCGGTGCACGTCCAGGTCGACAGCGACGTCAAGGCGGCGCTGGCCCGGCTGAAGCCCGAGGTCGCGCTGTATGTCGGCGGCATGGGCCACAGGACCAAGAACTTCCACAACGACATCATGGTGCGGCGCGGCTTCGGCGACGCCGCGCAGCGCATCCAGGAACTCTACCTCGCCAAGCGCAAGGACGAGGCGATCGCGGCGGTACCCGACGAGTGGGTCGACATGAAGTCGCTGGTCGGCCCGCCGGCCCGCATCCGCGAACGCTACCGCGCGTGGGAGGATTGCGGCGCCGACACGCTGAGCGTGCGCTCGCGCCAGCCCGAGGCGATCGAGGTGATGGCGCAGGCCGCGCGGCTCAACTGAACACCGGGAGGAAACGATGAAGATCGGAACGTTCGCCACCTTCATGTCGCCGCTGGCGACGCCGAAGATGATCGGCGACTTCGGCCGCCGCGCCGAGGCCGCCGGCCTCGACTCGATCTGGATGGGCGAGCACGTCGCCCTGTTCGACCGCAACACCTACGGCTACCCGGGCGCCAAGGACGGCCGCATCCCGGTGCCGGACGGCGGCGGCATGCTCGACGTCACGGCGACCTTCGGCTTCCTCGCCGCGTCGACCAAGACGCTGCGCATGGGCACCGGCGTCGCCCTCGTGCCGCAGCGCAACCCGATCTACACCGCCAAGGAGATGGTGACGCTCGACTGGCTGTCGGACGGCCGCCTCGACTTCGGCATCGGCGTCGGCTGGAACAAGGAGGAGGTCGAGGCCTGCGGCTACCGCTGGGAGGACCGCGGCAAGCGTTGCGACGAGTTCCTCGAGGCGATGCGCCGGATGTGGACCGAGCCGGTCGTCGACTTCAAGGGCAAGTGGGTGCAGTTCGAGACGCTGCGCCTCGACCCCAAGCCGATCCAGAAGCCGCACATCCCGATCATCGTCGGCGGCTATGCCGATGCCGCCTTCAACCGCGCCGTCTGCTTCGGCGCCGGCTGGTACGGGTTCAACCTCGACCCGGCCCGCACCAAGGCCATGCTGGCCAAGCTCGACGAGGCGTTCGCCCGCGCCGGCAAGAAGCGCGGGCCGGACTACCAGGTGATCGTCACGCCGCCGATGACCGCCGGGCCGGAGACGGTGAAGGAATACGCCGCGCTGGGCGTCCACCGCCTGGTCGTCATGCTGGGCAGCCAGCGGCCGGAGAAGATCGACCAGCGCCTGCCCGAGCTGGAGCAGTGGGTCAAACAGGCTTGATCGGCTGAAGCTTGAAGGGTCCCTCGCTGCGCTCGGGATGACACGGAAAAATGCCTGTCATCCCGAGCGCAGCGAGGGACCTTTCACCATTCCTACTCCACCACCTCGTCCGCCCGCAGCAGCACCGCCGGCGACAGGGAGAGGCCGAGCGCCTTGGCGGTGGCGGCGTTGATCACCAGCTCGAAGCGGCTCGGCCGCTCGACCGGCAGGTCGGCCGGGCGCACGCCCTGCAGCACCTTCCCCACCATCGTGCCGGTCTGCTGGAAGGTGCCCAGCAGGTTGGGTCCGTAGGCCATCAGGCCGCCCGCCTTGGCGATCTCGGAGAACAGCGTCGCGACGGCGATGCGGTGCGCCAGCGCCAGCTCGGCGATGCGCTTCGGGTTGGTGCCGAAGATCGGCGACGACAGCAGCACCACGGCGTCGGGCTTGAGGTCGGCGGCCCGGGCGAAGGCCTCCTGCAGCGCCGCGATCGACGGCACCTCGAGAACGGTCAGGGCGACACCGAGGCGGCGGCCCGCCTCCTGCACCGCCGCCAGCTGCGTCGGGCCGGTCGCCGGGTCCCAGAAGATCACCGCCCGGGACAGCGCCGGGATCGCTTCCTTGAGCAGTTCCAGCCACTTCATGCCGAAGTCGGGGAAGTCGGAGAAGACGCCGGTGATGTTGCCGCCGGGCCGCGCCAGGCTGGCGACGAAGCCGCTGGCGATCGGGTCGCTCTCGAGGTCGTTGGCGACGATCGGCAGGGTCGCGGTCGCGGCCTTCGCCGCGCGTACCGCCGACGGGCTGATCGCCACGATGGCATCGACCTTGGCCGTCACGAGTTCGGCGGCGCCGGGAACCATGCGGGTCGGATCGCCCTCCGCCGCCTTGACGACGATCTCGGCCTGCGCCGCGTCGGCGTAGCCCCCCGCCTTCATGCCCTCGCGCAGGGCGGCGATGCGCGGTGCCGCCACGGCGGTGACGCCGGGATAGAGAAAGCCGATGCGGGCGACCTTCGCCCCCTGGGCCCGGGCCGGCAGCGGCCCGACGGCCAGTGCAGCGACCCCACCGGCCAGCACGCGACGCCTCGCAACCAGAAGTGACACGAACGCTCCCCACCGCCCCCAAGGACCGCGCTAGGATAACCCGTCCGTTTCAGGGGAGGAAAGCGCATGAAGATCGGCGCCGTGATGTTCTTCACGACAGACTCGATGCAACCGGCGCCGCTCGCCCGGGCGCTGGAAGAGCGCGGGTTCGAATCGCTGTGGGTGCCCGAGCACACCCACATCCCGTCGTCGCGCAAGACGCCCTACCCCGCCGGCGGGCCGCTGATCCGGCCCTACTACGACATCATGGATCCGTTCCTCGCGCTCAACACCGCGGCGACCGTGACGACGCGGCTGCGCATCGGCACCGGCATCGCGCTGGTGACGCAGCGCGACCCGATCGTCAC
Source organism: Pseudomonadota bacterium (assembly GCA_020160955.1). Taxonomy (GTDB): domain Bacteria; phylum Pseudomonadota; class Alphaproteobacteria; order Reyranellales; family Reyranellaceae; genus Reyranella. The sequence continues at coordinate 23,833 of JAIUOX010000061.1, read as the reverse complement.
CGCCAAGATGGTGTCGACCATCGACCAGCTGTCGGGCGGCCGCTTCCTGTTCGGCATCGGCAACGGCTGGAACCAGGACGAGATCGAGAACCACGGCACGGCGTTCGAGAGCCGGCACAAGCTGGCACGCGAGCGCGTCGAGGCGATGAAGGCGATCTGGACGCAGGAAGAGCCCGCGTACCACGGCGAGTTCGTGAACTTCGGGCCGATGAAGCAGTGGCCCAAGCCGCGCCAGCAGCCGCACCCGCCGATCATCGTCGGCGGCGCCTTTCCCTACGCCGCGCGGCGCGCGATCCGCTACGGCGACGGCTGGATCCCGCGCGCCGACCGGCTGGAGCAGGACGGCATCGGGGTGATCCTCGACAAGTTCCGCGTCATGGCGAAGGAGGCGGGCCGCGACCCGGCCAGCCTGCCGATCACGATCTTCCGCGTGCCCGACGTGCTCGACCAGCTGAAGTTCTGCCGCGACATCGGCGTCGACCGCGTGACCTTCAGCCTGCCGGCCGAGCCCGAGGACAGGATCCTGCCGATCCTCGATCGCTGGGCGGAGGTGCAGCGGCAACTCTCGTAGCGTCGGGACCGCGCGCGTCCCGCGCGCTCATGAGGCGCGCGGTCCCAAACGCGATCAGGAAACCGGGTCGAGCACGACCACCGGGATCTCGCGGTCGGCGGCCTTCTTCTGGTAGTCGTCGTAGGGCGGCCAGAACACCACGGCCTGCTTCCACAGCGCGCCGCGCTCGGCGGAACTCGCGGTGCGGGCGCGGACCTTCAGCTTGTCGGTGCCGACCATGATCTCGGCCTCGGGATGGGCCAGCAGGTTCTTGTACCAGCCGGGATGGTCCGGCGCGCCGCCCTTCGAGGCGACGATGAAGTAGCTGTTGCCCGACTTTCCGTAGAACAGCGGGAAGATGTACTTCTGGCCCGACTTGCGGCCCGTCGTCGTCAGCAGCAGCGACGGCACGATGAGGGTCGGCATGTTGGGGAACGACGCGGTGTACATGTGACCGTCCTTCCCCCCGCTCGACAGGTAGCGGTTGGTGTGGTCGATCATCCACTGCGGCATGTTCGGGGCGAGCTTTGCGTCGGCCATGGCGGAACTCCTCTTGGGCAGGCCGCCAGTATAGACCTCAGGGCCTCATGAAGGCATAGGTCGGATCGTCCTCGAGATTCTCGGCCAATCCGACCAGCTCCGCCGCGATGTCCTTGTCCGAGCGGTTGCCCAGCTTGAAGACCCGCACGGCCTCCGACAGCAGGTAGCGGGCGACCACTTCGCTCTCGATCTTCTGCGCCGCCGCCTCGGCCAGCGCGGCCTCCACGTGCTTGGCGACCATCTGGTACGTGCTCATCGCTTCTCTCTTTCCTGCTAGATCGCGCGCGAGTGGCGGCCCTGGCCGTGCGCGAGGTGGCCGTCGAACGCCGCGGCGACGCAGCGGACCAGCGGCTTGCCGATGTCGGTGACTGACAGCCTGTCGCCATCCAGCACCACCAGCCCGTCCTCGACCAGCTTGGGCAGGTCCTCGATGCCGGCCAGGAACTCGGCCGGACGGACGTCGTGGCGGCGGCAGATGTCGCCGACATCGACCGAGTTGACGCACATCAGGCGGCTGATGATCTCGCCGCGCAGGCGATCGGAATCGTCGAGCTCGAGGCCGCGCACGGTGGCCAGCCCGCCTTCCTCGATCATGGCGCGGTAGCGGCCCGCCGCGGCGGCGTTCTGGGTGAAGCCCTGCGGCAACGACGAGATCGCCGAGGCGCCCAGCCCCACGACCCACGGCGATTCGCTGACGACGTAGCCCTGGAAGCTGCGGCGCAGGCGGCCGCCGGCGGCGGCGCCGGACAGCGGGTCGCGCGGCCGCGCATAGTGATCGAGGCCGATCTGGACGTAGCCCGCCTCGGCGAGGCGGCGCGCCACCAGCGCCGCCATCTCGGCGCGCAGCGGGCCGTCCGGCAGCGTCTTCTCGTCGATCAGTTCCTGGCGCGCCTTCATCCACGGCACGTGGGCATAGCCGAACACCGCGAAGCGGTCGGGCTCGAGCGCCACCGCGGCGTCGAGCGTGCGGGCCAGCCCGTCGAGCGTCTGCAGCGGCAGGCCGTAGACGAGGTCGAGGTTGATGCGGTGGATGCCGGCGCGGCGCAACCGGGCGATGACGTCGCCCGTCATCTCGGCCGACTGCATCCGGTTGATCGCCTTCTGCACCGCCGGGTCGAAGTCCTGCACGCCCATGCTGGCGCGGTTGATGCCCATGCGCACCATCGCCTCGACCGTGCGGTCGTCGCAGGTGCGCGGGTCGATCTCCATCGAGACCTCGGCGCCGCTCACCCGGTCGAAGCGGCCGGACAGCCGCTCCGACAGCGCGATCAGCCGATCGGCGCCGAGATGGGACGGCGTTCCGCCGCCCCACTGCACGCCGCTCACGATCAGCTCGGGCGCCAGCTCGGCCACCCGGTCGATCTCGGTCTCCAGCGCCGTCGCGTAGGCGGCCAGCGAGTCCGGACGGTTCACCGCCACCGTGTTGCAGGCGCAGTACCAGCACAGCTCGGTGCAGAACGGCACGTGCAGGTACAGCGTGGCCGAGGACTCCTTGAGGTCCTTGAGCCAGGCGCGCTGCTGGTCCGGCCCGACGCCGGTATGGAACTGCGCCGCCGTCGGGTAGCTGGTGTAGCGGGGAACCGGCCGGTCGTAGGCCGCGAGGCGGGCGTCCATGGGGACCTCCTTCGTCAGTGAGCCATCAGCACCGGGACGGTCATGCTGGCGAGCAGCGTGCGGCTCGCCCCGCCCAGCACCATCTCGCGCAGCCGCGAGTGGCCGTAGAGGCCCATCACGATCAGGTCGACGCCGTGGTCGGCCGCGCGCGACAGGATCACGCCGCCGACGTCGGAGTCGGCCGCGACGTCGCGCTGCACGCTGACCTTGACGCCGTGGCGCGACAGCCAGGTGGCGACATCGGCGCCCGGCTCGTCGCCGTGGCCGGTCTCGGTGCTCTTGGCGTCGACCAGCAGCACGATCACCTTGTCCGCCGTCTTGAGCAGCGGCATCGCGTCGGACGCGGCGCGCGCGCTCTCGCGGCTGGCGTTCCAGCACAGCATCACGGTCTTGCCGATCGCCTTGGTCGCGCCGATGTGCGGCACCACCAGCGCCGGGCGGCCGGTCGCCAGCACCACCGCCTCGGGCAGTTCCTCGGGGATCGGCGAGGTCACCTCGTAGTCGGTCTGGCCCAGCACCATGAGGTCGGCGTAGCGCGCCTGGATCTCGAGCTGCTCGTCGACGTAGCCGTCGGCGACCCGCCACTCGGTGGCGACGGTCGTGCCCTTCACCGCCTTGTCGAACGCCGCCCTGGCCGCCTTCTCCTCGACGGTCGCGGCGGATTCGTAGGACTCGAACAGGCTGTCCATCGGCATCGTGCCGTCGAAGAAGGCCGGGGCCTCGAACGGGGCGCGGACATGGACGCCGACCAGGCGCGCGTCGGAGCGCTGCGCGAGATCGACGGCGACCGCCAGCCGGGCGCCGACCTTGGGGCTGGCGTCGCAGTGAACCAGGATCGTCTTGTAGGCCATGCCATTCTCCTCCGCGTGTGGTTCTGATTTGCCATCCGGGTGGCCGGCCGACCTTGACACAAGTCAAGCCCACCGGCCCCCTTCCCGTGGTCTAAACTCGCGGCATGGAAACGCTGTCCCAGTGGATCGCCCTCTGCCGCCCCGACGCCTGGGGCACGGTCGGTGTGCCGGCGTCCCTGTTCCTCGCGGGGCTGGCGGGCAGCGTCGTGCACTGCGTCGGCATGTGCGGGCCGTTCGTGCTGGGACAGGTGATGGCCGGGCTCGACCGCAGCGGCGCCGGCTACGGCGAGTGGCGCCGGCTGGCCGGGGCCGCCCTGCTGCCCTACCACCTCGGCCGGCTGACCACCTACACCGCGCTGGGCGCGCTGGCCGGCGGGGCGACCGCCCTGTTCGCGGCGACCTCGGCGTTCGGCTGGCTGTCGGGCGGCCTGCTGGTGGTCGCCGCCCTGCTGATGGTCGTCCAGGCGCTCGGCCTGGCGCTGGGCGGGAGCAGCCCGCTGGCCGGGGTGCTGGCCCGGCTGGCCGCGCCGCTGTCGAACGCGACCGGCGCCGGGGCCCGCTACGGCCTGGGCGTCATCCTGGGATTTTTGCCCTGCGGACTTCTCTACGGGGCGCTGGCCGCGGCCGGCGGCACCGGCTCGGTCGCCGACGGCGCCGTGGCGATGGCCTCGTTCGCGGCGGGGACCATGCCCGCCCTGATGGCCACCGGCTGGGGCGGCCTGCTGGTCCGTCGCCGGCTGCGCGAGCGGGGCCGCTGGATCGCCGCCCCGCTGCTGCTCGCCAACGCGCTGCTCATGCTGGCCCTGGCGAGCCAGCGCCTGTGACGTCCTCTTCTTCCTCTTCCGGCGGGAACTGCACGATATCGCGGTAGGCGTGCCAGGTGGCATGCGCCACCACCGGCAGCAGCACCACCAGCCCGAGCAGGCCCGGGATCATGGCCAGCGCCACCAGCAGCACGATCAGGCCGGCCCACAGCAGCATCGGCCGCGGGTTCAGGCGGATCGCCGCCACCGAGGTGGCGATCGCCTCGAACACGTTCGAGTTCCGCCGATCCAGCAGGTAGGGCATCGAGAAGGCGCCGATCAGGAAGGCGATCGCCGCCAGCACGGCGCCGCAGGCCACGCCGGTCGCGAGGAACGGCAGGCTGCGCGAGGAGTGCCAGGCGAGGTCGGTGAAACGGTCCCAGGACGGCACCGAGCGCCACTCGAAGGCGGCGAAGATCAGCTGGGCGACGCGCATCCAGGCGAGGTGCAGCAGCAGCAGCACCAGGCCCATCAGGGCGATCTGGTCGGGGTTGCGCCGCCAGGCCAGCAGGACGTTCTTCGGCTCGACCGGCCGGCGGAGCTCCAGCCGGCGACTGATATCGTACAGGCCGACCGCCATGAACGGGCCCATGAAGAAGAACCCGGCGGTCAGCGGCAGCACCAGGAAGGGCAGGTCGTAGAAGACGAGCAGCGTGAAGGCCAGCCAGCCGGCGATCACCGACACCGCCCCCAGCCCGAGGCTGAGCTTCGGCGCCGCCGCCATGTCGTGCCAGCCCTGCCCCAGCCAGACCCACGGCCGGTCGACCGGCACGCGACGGATGTGCGGCTGCGGCGAGCTGAAGACAGCGACGATCTCGGCCATGCTCGAATTCCTCCTTCCCTGTGAATTGCGCCTCTGGTCGCAGGGCGACCTTGACACAGATCAAGGGCCTTAGCGCGCCCGCTTTCTAGTTTCAGCGCGACCAAGAGCGGGAGATGCCATGTCCAATACAGCCGTCGCGATGGCCGCGCAGCCATCGGAACACCGACCTGCGCCGCGCTACGTCGAGGATGTCATACGAACCGGCGCCGTCCTGACGATGTTCTGGGGTGTCGTGGCGTTCCTCGTGGGCGTCGTGATCGCGGCCCAGCTCGTCTGGCCGCAACTGAGCTTCGACAGCCCCTACCTGACGTTCGGCCGGCTGCGCCCGCTGCACACCTCGGCGGCGATCTTCGCCTTCGGCGGCACGGCGCTGATCGCCACGGCGTTCCACGTCGTGCAGCGCACCTGCCGCGCCCGCCTGTTCGGCGGCGAGCCGTTGGCCTGGTTCGTCCTGCTCGGCTACCAGCTCTTCATCCTGATCGCCGCCACCGGCTACCTCCTCGGCATCACCGAGGGCAAGGAATACGCCGAGCCGGAGTGGTACGCGGACCTGTGGCTCACCGTCGTCTGGGTCGCCTACACCGTCGCCTACGTCGGCACGGTGTTCAAGCGCGAGGAGCCGCACATCTACGTGGCGAACTGGTTCTACATGGCCTTCCTGATCACGATCGCTATGCTGCACATCGTCAACAACCTGTCGCTGCCGGTGTCGTGGACCGGGACCAAGAGCTACGATGTCTGGTCGGGCGTGCAGGACGCGATGATCCAGTGGTGGTACGGCCACAACGCGGTGGGCTTCTTCCTGACCGCGGCCTTCCTCGGCATGATGTACTACTACATCCCGAAGGCGGCCAACCGCCCCGTCTACTCGTACCGCCTGTCCATCGTCCACTTCTGGGCGCTGGTCTTCCTCTACATCTGGGCCGGTCCGCACCACCTGCACTACACGTCGCTGCCCGACTGGGCCCAGACGCTGGGCATGGTGTTCTCGGTCATGCTCTGGATGCCGAGCTGGGGTGGCATGATCAACGGCCTCATGACGCTCTCGGGCGCGTGGGACAAGCTGCGCACCGACCCGGGCCTGCGCTTCTCGGTCACTGCCGTGGGCTTCTACGGCATGTCGACCTTCGAGGGTCCGGTGATGTCGGTGAAGGCGGTCAACTCGCTCAGCCACTACACCGACTGGACGATCGGCCACGTGCACTCCGGTGCGCTGGGCTGGGTCGCCTTCATCGTGTTCGGCACGCTCTACTACCTGGTGCCGAAGATGTGGAACCGGCCGTCCATGTGGTCGACCCGCCTGATGGGCTGGCACTACTGGATCGCCACCCTGGGCATCGTTCTCTACATCACCGCGATGTGGGTGAGCGGCATCATGCAGGGCCTGATGTGGCGTGCCTACGACGAGCTGGGCTTCCTCCAGTACTCGTTCGTCGAGACCGTCGCGGCGATGAAGCCCTTCTACATGATCCGACTGCTGGGAGGCGTCTTCTTCCTCATCGGCGGCCTGATTATGGCCTACAACATGTGGCGCACGATCCGCAGCAAGCCTGCCGCCGTCGCCTCCATCCGCCCCGCAATGGCGGCCTAGGAGAAACACGATGTTCCTGCGTCACGAAACCATCGAGAAGAACGTCATCCTGATGTTGGTTCTCACGCTGATCACCGTGTCGATCGGCGGACTCGTCCAGATCGTCCCCCTCTTCACGATCGAGAGCACGATCGAGAAGGTGGCGGGCGTGCGACCCTACTCGCCGCTCGAACTGATGGGACGGAACATCTACCTCCGCGAGGGCTGCTACGTGTGCCATAGCCAGCAGATCCGTCCCTTCAAGGACGAGGTCGAGCGCTACGGCCACTACTCCATCGCGGCGGAGAGCATGTTCGACAAGCCGTTCCAGTGGGGCTCCAAGCGCACCGGGCCCGACCTGGCGCGCGTCGGCGGCCGCTACTCGAACGACTGGCACGTCGCCCACCTCGCCTCGCCGCGGTCGGTCGTGCCGGAGAGCATCATGCCGGCCTACCCGTTCCTGGCGAACAACAAGATCGAGTACGGCGACATCGAGCAGCATCTCAAGACGCTGAAGATCGTCGGCGTGCCCTACACCGACGAGCAGGTCGCCAACGCCAAGGCCGACCTCGAGGCCCAGACCAATCCCGACGCCGACACCACGGCGTTCGAGAAGCGCTATCCCAAGGCCGTGATCGGCAAGGCGACGCCGGGTGCCGGCATCACCGAGATGGATGCGCTGGTCGCCTACCTGCAGATGATGGGCACGCTGGTCCGCTTCGGCGACCTGCCGCCCGAACGCCTGCGGCAGTGAGGGAGGGAACCATGAACCTCGTTGCCTTCCAGGAAATCCTGGGCTCGATCTGGTCGGTTTGGGCCTTCCTGATCTTCGGCCTGATCGTCTTCTGGGCGTGGCGTCCGGCCAACCGGCGCCGCTTCGAGCAAGACGCGCGCATTCCGCTCGACGACGGACAGTGAAGGATCTGCCATGCCTACCAAGATCGAGAAAGACACCCTGTCCGGGACCAACACCACCGGCCACGACTGGGATGGCGTCAAGGAACTGAACACGCCCCTGCCGACCTGGTGGGTGTACACGTTCTATGCCTGCATCGCCTTTTCCATCGTCTACTGCGTGCTCTACCCGTCGGTGCCCTGGCTGACCGGCCACACCAACGGCCTGCTGGGCTACAATTCCCGGGTCGAGCTGACGCAGGAACTGGCGGCCCAGTCCAAGGCCCGCTCCGTCTTCGTGGACAAGATCCAGAAGACGCCGCTGGCCGACATCCGCAAGGATCCCGAGCTGCTGGCCTTCGCCATGGCGGGCGGCCGCTCGGCCTTCCAGAACAACTGCATGCAGTGCCACGGTTCGGGCGGCGCGGGCGCCGTCGGCTACCCGGCGCTGGTCGACGATGACTGGATCTGGGGCGGCAGCCTCGCGCAGATCTACCAGACGATCCAGCACGGCATCCGCAACAGCGATCCCGACTCGCGGACCTCGATGATGCCGAAGTTCGGCGTCGACAACCTGCTGACGCCGGCCCAGATCGACGGGCTGACGGAGTACGTGCTCAGCCTGTCGGGCAAGGGCAAGGCGACCCCGGAAGCGGCCGCCCTGTTCAAGGAGCAGTGCGCCGCCTGCCACCAGCCGGACGGCAAGGGCAACCAGGAGGTCGGCGCGCCGAACCTCACCGACGGCATCTGGCTGTACGGCGGCGACAAGGACTCGATCTACAAGTCGATCTTCTACGCCCGCAACGGCAACATGCCGGCGTGGACGGGCCGCCTCGACGAGGCGACCCTGAAGATGCTGGCGGTCTACGTCCACTCGCTGGGCGGCGGCCGCTAGGCCAAGCGTAACCAAGCGTAACCAAGCGTAACCTCTGGTGCAGTGTAATGGATGCCCGGCTGAAGGATGACGACGCGGTCTCCCTGAAGACGCAGAAGGAAGAGCTGCCGCTCTACCTGACGCGGATCAAGGTCTACCCGCGCGCCATCATGGGACGCTGGCGGACCATCAAGTGGGCCGTCCTCGTCGCCCTGCTGGGCATCTATTACGCCGTGCCGTGGATGCGCTGGGACCGCGGTCCCGGCGCCCCCAGCCAGGCCATCCTGATCGATCTCGACGGGCGCCGCGGCTGGTTCTTCGATGTCGTCCTGTGGCCGCAGGAAGTCTACTTCGTCACCGGCGCGCTGGTGCTGGCGGCATTCGGCCTGTTCTTCGCGACCGCCCTGTTCGGGCGCGTGTGGTGCGGCTTCACCTGCCCCCAGACGGTGTGGACCGACCTGTTCATGTTCGTCGAGCGCCTGATCGAGGGCGACCGCAACGACCGCATGCGCCTCGACAAGGCGCCGATGTCGGCCTCCAAGGCCGTCAAGAAGACGAGCAAGCACCTCGCCTGGCTGGCGATCGCGGCGGCGACCGGCGGCGCCTGGGTGTTCTACTTCGTCGATGCGCCGACCACGCTGGTCCGCATCTTCAACGGCACGGCCTCCTACGAGGTCTACTTCTGCATCGGGCTGCTGACGGCCACGACCTACACGCTGGCCGGCTGGGCCCGCGAGCAGGTCTGCACCTACATGTGCCCGTGGCCGCGCTTCCAGTCGGCCATGCTCGACGAGCAGAGCCTGATCGTCACCTACCAGAAGACCCGCGGCGAGCCGCGCGGCAAGCACAAGGCCGGCGCGCCGTGGGACGGCCGCGGCGACTGCGTCGACTGCAACCTGTGCGTCGCTGTCTGCCCGACCGGCATCGACATCCGCGATGGCCAGCAGATCGAGTGCATCGGCTGCAGCCTGTGCGTCGATGCCTGCAACCAGACCATGGAGAAGGTCGGCCGTCCGCAGGGCCTGATCCGCTGGGACACGCTGGCCGACCAGATGGCGCTCGAGAAGGGCGAGCCCGGCGCCAAGTGGAAGCCGATCCGCCCGCGCACCATCCTCTACGCCGCCCTGCTGGTGGTGGTCTCGCTGGTCGTGCTGGTCGCCTTCGTGATGCGCACCCAGACCGAGCTGACCGTGCAGCGCGACCGCTCGCCCAACTTCGTGCGCCTGTCGAACGGCGACGTGCGCAACGCCTACACCGTGAAGGTGCTGAACAAGCTGCAGAGCGAGCAGCGCTTCCAGCTGTCGATCGAGGGCCTGCCGGGCGCCTCGCTGGGCTACGTCACCAACCAGCCGGACGGCCTGGTCGTGCACCCCGACGCCGTCGGCACCTACCGCGTGCTGGTCACCGTGCCGGCCGACAAGGCGCCGGCGGGGTCGCAGTCCGTCCGCTTCGCCGTCCGCGATCCTTCCGGCCGCATCAGCGCCTCGCACGAGGCGGTGTTCGTCGGTCCCAACCGCTAGTCCCCGCCCCGCCGAGGAGCTCCCCATGTCCGTGGCCATCGAACGCAACAGCAGCCGCTACATCCCGTGGATCTTCGTCGGCGGCATGGCGATCGTGATCGCGGTCAACGCGGTGATGATCTGGCTGGCCGTCGGCTCGTTCTCGGGCCTCTACACCAGCAAGCCGCGCGAGCGCGGCCTGGCCTACAACACGGTGATCGCCGAGCAGGCGCAGCGCGACGCGCTGGGCTGGCGGATCGACACCGCGTGGCGCCCGGACGCCAACCGGCTCGAGGTCGTGTTGCTCGACGCCGACGGCAAGGCGCTGGCGCCCAGCCGGCTCACCGCCGAGCTGGTGCGGCCGGTCGAGAAGCGCGCGCCGCTGGCGGTCACGCTGGTGCCGACCGACATCGGCCGCTTCGCCGCCGAGCTGGTGCTGCCCGAGCGCGGCAACTGGGACCTCGACATCGTCGTCGAACGCGGCAACGACCGCTTCGCCGTGACGCGCCGGATGTTCCTGAAGTGACCGACGTCGCGCTCTTCGCCGCCCCTGCCGTCACCGCGGCGCGCACCTGCGCGCATTGCGGCGACGTCGTGCGCGGCGCGGACGCGCTGTTCTGCTGCGCCGGCTGCGCCAGCGCCCACGAGATCATCGGCGGCGCCGGGCTGGACTCCTTCTATCGCCGGCTCGAGGACAAGCGGGCCCACCGGCCGCTGCCGCTCGACGCCGACTTCACCGACCATGCCCGCGCCACCGCCAGCGGCGAGGCCGAGCTCGACCTGCTGGTCGACGGCCTCGACTGCGCCGCCTGCGTCTGGCTGATCGAGACGCTGCTGGCGCGCGACCCGGCGATCCAGAAGGCGCGCGTGCAGCTGTCGACCCGCCGACTGTCGCTGCGCTGGCGCGGCCCGGTGTCCGCCGCCAACGGCTATGCCGGCCTGGTCGCCGCGCTGGGCTTCCGGCTGGCGCCGTTCGACGCCAGCTGCCTTGCCGCCGCCGACGACGAGCAGGCGCGCGAGCTGCTGCGCTGCCTCGCGGTCGCGGGCTTCGCCGCCGCCAACGTCATGCTGCTGTCGGTTTCGGTGTGGTCGGGCCACGACGGCTCGATGGGCGAGGCGACGCGCACCCTGTTCCATTTCCTGTCGGCGGCGATCGCGCTGCCGGCCATCGCTTACGCCGGCCGGCCGTTCTTCCGATCGGCGATCGGTGCGCTGCGCAACGGCCGCACCAACATGGACGTGCCGATCTCGATCGGCGTCGTGCTGGCCTCGATCGTCAGCCTGCACGAGACCTTCGCCGGCCAGCAGCACGCCTACTTCGACTCGGCGATCACGCTGCTGTTCTTCCTGCTGATCGGCCGCTACCTCGACCGCCGCGCCCGCGGCCGCGCCCGCCAGGCGGTGCAGTCGCTGCTCGCGCTGGCCAGCCGCAACGCCACCGTGATCGGCGCCGACGGCGGCACCGAGCAGCGCCGGGTCGACCGCCTGCAGCCGGGCGACCTGCTGCTGGTCGCGGCCGGCGAACGGCTGGGCGCCGACGGCGTGGTGAGCGATGGCCGCTCGTCGATGGACGCGGCCCTGGTGAGCGGCGAGAGCGTGCCGCAGTCGGTCGCGCCCGGCTCCCGCGTCTTCGCCGGCATGGTCAACCTCGGCGCGCCGCTGCGCGTGCGGGTGTCGGCGGCCGGCGAGCACACGCTGCTGTCCGAGATCGTGCGCCTCGTCGAAGCGGCCGAGCGCGGCCGCTCGCGCTTCGTGGCGCTGGCCGACCGCGTCGCCCGCGCCTACGCGCCGGTGGTCCACGTCACGGCTCTGCTGACCTTCCTCGGCTGGCTGCTGATCGGCGGGCTGGCGTGGGATCGCTCGCTCCTGATCGCCACCGCGGTGCTGATCATCACCTGCCCCTGCGCGCTTGCGCTGGCCGTACCGGTGGTCCAGGTGGTGGCCAGCACGCGGCTCCTGAAGCGCGGCGTGCTACTGCTGTCGCCGACCGCGCTCGAGCGGCTGGCGCAGGTCGACCACGTCGTGCTCGACAAGACCGGCACGCTGACGCTGGGCCGCCCCGAGCTGGTGGGCACGCCCGATGCCGCGGCGCTGGCCGCGGCGGCGCGGCTCGCGTCGGCCTCGCGTCACCCGCTGGCCCAGGCGCTGGTCCGCGCCGCCGGCGACGCCGCGCCGGAGACCGACGTGGTCGAGCACCCCGGGCAGGGCCTGTCGGCCGGCGCCGCCCGGCTCGGCTCGGCCGCCTTCTGCGGCATCGACGCCGCCGCCGACGACGGCCTGTCCGAGCTGTGGTTCAGCCGTCCCGGCCACACCGATGTCCGCTTCGCCTTCGCCGACCGGCTGCGGCCCGACGCCGCCCAGGCGGTCGCCGCGCTGCGCCGCCGCGGCCTCGCCGTCGAGCTGCTGTCGGGCGACCGCCCCGCCGCCGTGGCGCGCGCCGCCGAGGCGGCCGGCATCGACCAATGGCGCGCCGGCGTCAGCCCGGCCGACAAGGCGGCGCGTCTGGCGACGCTGGCGGCCGAGGGTCGCCGCGTGCTGATGCTGGGCGACGGCCTCAACGACGCGCCGGCGCTGGCCGCCGCGCACGCCTCGATCTCGCCGGCCACCGCCGCCGAGGCGACCCAGAACGCCGCCGACGCGGTGTTCCAGGGCGACGCGCTGGCCCCGGTGGTCGAGACCGTCGAAGTCGCGCGCCGCAGCGACCGGCTGGTCCGCCAGAACCTCGCGATCGCGCTGGTCTACAACCTGAGTGCCGTGCCGCTCGCCATCCTGGGCGAGGTGACGCCACTGGTCGCCGCGGTGGCGATGTCGACGTCGTCGCTGCTGGTGATCGGCAATGCGCTGCGGCTGGGCATCGCCCCGGCGAAGGAGAACCGCTGATGGACAGCCTCCTGGTCCTGGTCCCGGTCGCGCTGCTGCTCGGCCTGATCGCGCTGGCGGCGTTCCTGTGGGCGCTGCGCAACGGCCAGTACGACGACCCCGAAGGGGCCGCCGGCCGCATCCTGTTCGACGACGACTGACTTCAAGGGAGAGAGAACGATGGCTTACTGGTTCATGGGCATCCTCGCCGGCCTCGCCGGCCTGGTCGGCCTCTTCATGGCGAGCGGCGCGCGCGACCTCGGCATCACCTTCTTCGGCCTGATGCTGGCGGTGTTCGCCGTGCTGTTCTGCGGCTTCCTGATCCGCCGCGCGTTCGACGAGGACGAGGAAGTCGCCGGCACCCGCCACCCGATCCGCGAAGGCCTTTGATCCAGATCAAGGGCGGCCGCTGAGGCGCGGTCCAGCCTCGGCGGTCGAGAGACCGAGGAGACCCCGATGCCGCAGAGCCAAGCTATCGTCTGGATCAGCAACCGCGAAGCCCGCGTCTTCCGCTTCGGCAACGAGGCGCTGGCCCAGGGCAAGCTGAAGGCCGACGCACCGCTGCTCGCGCTGAAGCACCGCAAGGGCGAGATGCAGAAGGGCGACCTCGCCTCCGACCTCGCGATGATGGACCGCGCGATCGACGCGCTGCGCGGCATCAGCACGTGGCGGCTGATCGGCACCGACGGCGCCTGCGAGTACCTGGTGGGTTACCTCGAGAAGTACAAGGAGCGCGACGGCCACTGCGCCCGTCTCCTGACCCAGCTGTCCGGCGTGGCCGAGGTCGCCACGCCGACCGATGCCGTTCTGAACGAACAGGCCAGGCAGCCCCAGGCTGCCTGACCCGTTCGTCGAACGGTCCTTCCGGCCCTACTCCGCCGCCATCCGCGCCGGCGCCGTGTCGAGCGCCTCGGAGAGCCGCGGCGGCGACATCGGCAGGTCGGTCATGCGCACGCCGGTGGCGCGCGCGATGGCATTGCCGATCGCCGCGGTCGGCGGAACGATCGGCACCTCGCCGACGCCGCGCACGCCGTAGGGGTGCGTCGGGTTCGGCACTTCCACGAGGATCGTCTCGATCATCGGCAGGTCCGAGGCCACCGGCATGCGGTAGTCGAGGAAGCCCGGGTTCTGCAGCTTGCCGCCGGCTGAGTAGATGTACTCCTCGTTGAGCGCCCAGCCGATGCCCTGGACCGCGCCGCCCTGCAGCTGGCCCTCGACGTAGGACGGGTGGATCGCCGTGCCGACGTCCTGCGCCGCGGTGTAGCGCGTGATCGTGACCTGGCCGGTGTCGGAATCGACCTTGAGGTCGACCAGGTGCACGCCGAAGCCGGGGCCGGCCCCGGTGACGTTGAGCTGCGCGTGACCGTTGATCGGGCCGCCGGTCTTGCCGGCCTGCGCCGCGATCTGGGCGATGGTGAGCGGCTCGAACTCGCCGACGTTGGAGCCGGCGGGCTTGGCCATGCCGTTCTCCCAGGTGACCGCGTCGGGATCGACGCCCCAGATCTTGGCGGCGCGGACCTTCATCTCGCGGATCATGTCGCGCACCGAGTTCACCACGGCGAGGCCGGTGGCGAAGGTGACGCGGCTGCCGCCGGTGACGAAGTTGAAGCCGATCGAGGCGGTGTCGGCGATGATGCACCGCACCTTGTCGTAGTCGATGCCCAGCTCCTCGGCCGCCATCAGGGCGAGCGAGGCGCGGCTGCCGCCGATGTCGGGATTGCCCGAGATCACCGTCACCGACCCGTCCTCGCCGACATGCGCCGCCGCCGACGAATCGGCGCCGACGTTGAACCAGAAGCCCGCCGAGACGCCGCGCCCGTGGCCCGGCTTCACCGCCGAGCGGTAGTGCGCCGAGTTCTTCACGGCCTCCAGCGTCTGGACCATGCCGATCTCGCCGAAGGTCACGCCGTAGGCGGTCTTGGTGCCCTTCTTCGCGGCGTTCTTCAGGCGCAGGTCGACCGGGTCCATGTCGAGCTTCTGGGCCAGCAGGTCCATCGTCGACTCGACCGCCCAGGCCGAGATCGGCGCGCCCGGGGCGCGGTAGGCCGCGACCTTGGGACGGTTGCTGACCACGTCGAAGCCCTCGATGTGGACGTTGTCGAGGTCGTAGCAGGCGAACGAGCACATCGCCGCCGGGCCGACCGGCGAGCCCGGGAAGGCGCCGGCCTGCATGTCGATGCGGATCGAGGCAGCGACGATGCGACCGTCGCGCGTGGCGCCCAGCTTCACCGTCATGTCGGCGCCGGGCGCCGGGCCGGTGGCGCGGAACACCTCCTCGCGGGTCATCGTCATCTTGACCGGCTTGCCCGCCTTCTGGCTGAGCTTGATCGCCAGCGGCTCGAGGTAGACCACGGTCTTGCCGCCGAAGCCGCCGCCGATCTCGGTCGCGGTGACGCGGATCTGCGAGGTCTCGATGTCGAGCAGGCGGCTGCAGAAGCCGCGCACCTGGAAGTGGCCCTGGGTCGTCGTCCAGAGCTGGACCTGGCCATCCTCCGTCGCCGAGGCGAGCGCGGCGTGCGGCTCGATGTATCCCTGGTGCACCGGCTGGGTCGTGTAGCTCTTCTCGATCACCACCTCGGCCTTGGCGAAGGCCGCCTTGGCATCGCCCTTGGCGAACTCGATGCGCTTGGCGATGTTCGACGGCTTGGTGGCCGGCGGGTTGGCGCCCTCGGTCAGGAGGTGGTCGTGCAGCACCGGCGCGTTGGGCTTCATCGCGTCGGCGACGTCGATGACGTGCGGCAGCACCTTGTAGTCGACCTTGATCAGGGCCAGCGCCTGCTTGGCGACCGCCTCGCTGGTCGCCGCGACGGCGGCGACCGGGTGGCCCTCGAACAGCGCCTTCTCGCGCGCCATGATGTTGCGCGTGACGTCACGCAGGTTCACCTGCATCTCGCCGGCCGGCACGATCAGGTTGGCCTGCTCGGGGAAGTCCTCGGCGGTGATCACTGCCTTGACGCCCGGCAGGGCGCGCGCCTTCGAGGTGTCGATCGACTTGATCAGCGCGTGCGGGTGCGGGCTGCGCAGCACCTTGCCGACCAGCTGGCCGGGCAGCGAGAAGTCGGCGCCGAAACGGGCGCGGCCGGTGACCTTGTCGGCGCCGTCCGGACGATCCGGACGCGTGCCGATCCACTTGTACTTTCCTTGACTGCTCATCGTGCGCCCTCCCGCATCTCGGCGGCGGCCTCGAGGACCGCGGTGACGATCTTGTCGTAACCCGTGCAGCGGCAGAGGTTGCCCGCCAGCCAGTAGCGGACCTCGGTCTCGGTCGGGTTGGGGTTCTTCTCCAGCAGCGCCTTGGAGGCGACGAGGAAGCCCGGCGTGCAGATGCCGCACTGGAGCGCGGCCAGCTCGATGAACTTCTTCTGCAGCGGGTGCAGCGTGTCGCCCCCGGCCATGCCCTCGATGGTGTCGATCTTGGCGCCCTGGGTCTCGACCGCGAGGACGAGGCACGAGCAGACCAGGCGGCCGTCGACCATGACGCTGCACGCGCCGCAGTCGCCCGAGCCGCAGCCTTCCTTGCTGCCGGTCAGCCCGAGCGAGTCGCGCAGGACGTCGAGCAGCGTCTGGTTGGCGTCGCACAGGAACTCGGTCGGCGCGCCGTTGATGGTGGTGTTGACGTGGATCTTTGCCATGGTGGCGTTCTTTCCCCTAATCCTTCGGCGCTTCAGCGATGGCCGCGGTGTTCGATTCCGTTCACGCGGTCGCGCGCGATCAGCGCCGCGCGCTTCAGCAGCACGCCGGCGATCTTGGTGCGGTACTTGATGGTGCCGCGCTTGTCGTCGATCGGCTTGCAGGCGGCCGAGCAGGCCGCCGCCGCGGCGTCGAGCGCCGCCTCGTCGAGCTTGGAGCCGACCAGCGCCTTGGCCGCCTTCTCGACCAGCAGCACGGTCGGCGCGACGGCGCCGAGACCGACGCGGGCGTCGGCCACGGTGTCGCCCTTCATGGTCAGGCTGACGCCGACGCCGACCACCGCGATGTCCATCTCGGTACGCGGGATCAGGCGCAGGTAGGCGTCCGACGCCTTCTTCGGGCGCGCCGGCAGGGTCAGCGAGACGACGATCTCGCCCGGCTTCAGCGTGGTCTTGCCGGGACCGGCGTTGAACTTCTCTACCGGCACCGAGCGCTTGCCCTTGGGGCCGGCGATGTTGACGACGCAACCTGCGGAGACCAGCGCCGGCACCGAGTCGGCGGCCGGCGATGCGTTGCACAGGTTGCCGCCGGCCGAGGCGCGGCCCTGGACCTGGGTCGAGCCGATCAGGTTGACCGCCTCGACCACGCCCGGCCACGCCTTGCGCAGCTTCTTGTGCTCGCCGAGCGCGGCGGCCGGCGTCGCGGCGCCGATCGTGAAGGCGCCCTTCTTCTCGGAGACGCCGATCATCTCGGGGATCTTCTTGACGTCGATGATGATGCCCGGCGCCGCGGCGCCCGACTTCATCTGGACCAGGAGGTCGGTGCCGCCGGCCAGGATGCGCCCCTTGCCCTTGGACGCGGCCAGCAGCTTGACCGCCTCCTTGATGGTTTTCGGCGCGTGGTACTGGATGTCGCTCATTGTCTTGGCGTCTCCCCTATTCCTTCAGGTCGCTGGGGGCATATCCAAGCGGACCGGGCGACGGAGGGCAAGCGATGCGTCCGACGGAGGGCCGGCGTTTCGCAGGTCGCGGCGAGCGGGAACACTCCATGAAGGGTCCCTCGCTGCGCTCGGGAAGACAGGGATATAACCAGCGTTCTGGCTGCCAGGAGGACGAGGCCCCCCCATGCACTATACCCCGCTCGGCAAGACCGGGCTCACCGTCAGTGTCGCGGGCCTCGGCTGCGGCGGCAACAGCCGGCTGGGGCTCGGCCACGGCGCCTCGACCGAGGAATGCGTCGCGGTCGTACGCACCGCGATCGATCTCGGAGTCACCCTGCTCGACACCGCCGAGGCCTACGGCACGGAGGAGATTGTCGGCCGGGCGATCCGCGGGCTCGATCGCGACAAGCTGGTGATCTCGACCAAGGCGCTGTTCGGGACGAGCGACACCGCCGACAGCGTGACCGCCAAGGTCGAGGCGTCCTTGAAGCGGCTCGGGCTCGACCATGTCGATGTCTTCCACTTCCACGCCGTCGCGCCGTCGTCCTACCCGCACCACCGCGACGTGCTGCTGCCGGCGCTGCTGCGGTTGCGAGAGCAGGGCAAGGTGCGCCACGTCGGGATCACCGAGACCAGCCCGTTCGATCCCGAGCAGAAGATGCTCGGCCAGGCGCTGGTCGAAGAACACAACGCCGCCGGCTGGGAGGTCGCGATGCTCGCCTGCAGCCTGGTCAACCAGGGTGCGCGGACCCGGGTCTTCCCGGCGACGCAACGGCTGGGTGTCGGCACGCTTCTGATGTTCGTGGTGCGCAACATCTTCAGCAACGCCACCTACCGGCGCGAGGTGTTCGCCAGGCTGGCGGCCGACGGCACGCTCGATGCCGCGCTGCTCGGCCCGTCCGGCGACCCGCTCGACTTCGTCGTCGCCTCGGGCGCGGCGGAGAGCCTGGCCGACGCGGCCTACCGCTACGTCGGCCATACGCCGGGCGTCGATGTCGTGCTGTTCGGCACCGGCCGGCCGGCCCACGTCGCGGCCAACGTCGCCTCGATCCTGCGCCCGCCCCTGCCGGAAGCGATCGTCGAGCGGCTGCACCGCTCGTTCGGTCACCTCACCGGCGTCGGGCTCGACCGGCCCGGACCGGTCGGCGCGACGCGTCCTACTGCGTCGCCTTGAAGCCGGTCGAGCGGATCACCTCGCCCCATGCCGCGTTGTCGCGCGCGACCAGCGCGGCGAAGGCGGCGCGCGACATCGGCTGAGGCGTCACCTCCTCGCGGGCGCAGACATCGCGCACCGCGGCGGTCGCGAGGGCGGCCCCGACCGCGGCATTGAACCGGTCGAGATCGCCGTCGGGCGTGCCCCGCGGCGCGAACACGCCGTACCACAGGCTGGCGTCCTCCAGCGCCTTCAGCGCCGGCCCCAGTTCACGCGTCGCCGGCACGTCGGGCAGCGAGGCGGCGCGCTGCGGCCCGAACACCGCCAGCACGCGCACCTTGTTCGCCTTGTGCAGCTCGGCGGCGCTGCCCGCCACCACGAAGGCGGCCTGGATCTCGCCCGACTGCAGCGCCATCAGAACCGGCGCGGCCCCGGCATAGGGGGCGTGCAGCAGGCCGGTACCGGCTGCCCGGTCGAACATCACGCCGAGGAAGTGGGAGGGCGTGCCGGCGCCCAGCGAGCCGAACGCCAGCTTGCCCGTGTTGGCCTTCGCCCAGGCCACGAACTCGGCCACCGTGCGGGCCGGCACGGCGGGACCGACGACCAGCGCGAAGGGAAACGTGCCGATCATCGCCACCGGCACGAGATCGGTCATCGGGTCGAAGCCGAGCTTGTCGTGCGTCCAGGGAAAGAAGGCTGGCACCACCACCGGCGCGAGCAGCCACGTCGACCCGTCGGGCCGGCCCCGGGCCACGGCCTGCGCGGCGACCAGGCTGCCGGCGCCAGGCTGGTTGACGACGATTGCCGGGCGGCCGAGCGGCTCCCTGAGCGCGTTAGCCAGTGCGCGGCCGATCGCGTCGAGGCCGCCGCCGGGCGGGAAGCCGACCACGAGGCGCAGCGGGTCGTCGGCGCGCGCGGCGGCGGGCACCAGCGCCAGCGCCGCCGCGCCGCGCAGCAGGGTGCGGCGGCGGGCGCCGGTTCCGTTCGTCTTCATCTCGTGCTCCCGCTCAGGCCAGTGCCACGGTGTCGAGGTCGCGGGCGATCACCAGCCGGCCGGTAAAGTCCTGCGCCACCTCGTTGCCGAGGCGCTCGATCATGCGGTCGTCGCCGCGCGGGCGATGGTGGGTCAGCACCAGCGTCTTGACGCCGGCCTTCTGCGCGATCTTGCCGACGGTGTCGCCGCAGGCCAGCGTGTACTTCGCCAGCCGGCTAAAGTGCTCGGACTCGATCTCGGCGTTGGCGAGGTAGCAGCACTGCACCAGCACGTCGGCGTCGGCCGCCAGCCGGCCCAGCCCCGAGCAGTCGACGGTGTCGCCGCTGATCGCGATGGTGCGGCCGGCCGCCTCGAAGCGATAGCCGTAGCAGATCCAGCGCTTCACGAAGGCGCGCGGCAGGTCGAGACCATGGCCGTGCACGACGGTGTCGGCGTGGACCTTCCAGCCCTCGCCCTCGGCGGCCAGCCCGGTCGCCACGTCCTCGGCGACCAGCGCCGGCCAGCCGCCCAGCGCCGGCTCGCCCTTGTCGCGCCACTCGATGTCCTTGTCGTAGACCTGGGTCACCAGCGCGTTGACGATGCGCTTCGTCTCGGGCGGACCGTAGACGGTGAGCGCGCCGCGCCGGCCATGCAGCCAGGTCGACAGGGCAAGGTCGTAGATGTCGCCGATGTGGTCGAAGTGATGGTGCGTCACGAACAGGCGGTTGACCTGCTCCAGCGGCACCCCGGCCTTGACCAGTTGCACGGTGACGCCGCGCCCGGCATCGAACAGGAACAGCTCCGAGCCGAAGCGGACCAGCGCCGCCGGGCCCGCCCGCATCGGGTCCGGCCGCGGTCCGCCGCTGCCCAATACCTGTACCGACAAGTCGCTCGCCATGACGCCTCCGCCGCGTTCGTACGCAGCCGCACTGTCGGCCAGCGGCCGATGGCCTGTCCACAGCGCCGGAGAGGGCGCTATGCTGTCCGGGCTTCCGTGGGAGGGGAAACGACCATGCGTTGCGGTCCCCGCGTCTCTTTCGACTTCGGCCGTCGCCTGTCGCGACGGCACCTCGCCGCCCTCGCCGGCGCGACCGTGGCCACGGCGGGGCCCGCCGGCGCGCGCGCCCAGGCGCTGCCACGGCTGGGCTACCTCGGGGCCGAGTCCCCGGCGCTCTATGCCAGCCGGCTCGAGGCGTTCCGCGAGGGGCTGGCCGAGGGAGGCTTCATCGAGGGCCGGTCGGTGACGATCGACTACCGCTGGGCCGACGGCGACTACCGGCGGCTGCCGGCGCTGGCGAAGGAGCTGGCGGCGCTGCCGTTGGCCGCGATGGTGGCGCCGGGCGGCGCCGAGGTCGCGCTGGCCGCACGCGCCGCGACGACGCGCCTGCCGGTCGTGTTCGAGATGGGCGGCGACCCGGTGGCGCTCGGCATGGTTGCCAGCCTGTCGCGGCCCGGCGGCAACCTGACCGGCGTGTCGAGCCTCAGCGTCGAGGTCTCGCGCAAGCGGCTGGAGTTCCTGCGCGAGGTGATCCCGCAGGCCAACCGCTTCGCCGTCGCTCTGAACCCGGCGAGCCCGACCGCCGAATCGCAGCGCCGCAGCCTCGTGGCCGCGGCCGAGAGCCTGGGCGTCGCGCTGGTCCTGCTGACGGCGCGCACCGAGGCCGAGTTCGAGGCACTGTTCACCGCGACGCGCGAGGCTGGCGCGGGCGGGCTGGTGTTCAGCTCCGATCCCTACTTCGCCTATCGCAGCGCGGCGCTGGCGGCGCTGGCGGCGCGCCTGCGCGTGCCGGCGATGACCCAGTCGCGCGACTTCCCGCTGGCCGGCGGCCTGATGAGCTACGGCGGCGACTTCCACCAGTCGCACCGCCAGAGCGGACGCCAGGCGGCGCGGCTGCTGAAGGGCGCCACGCCGGCCGAGCTGCCGGTCCAGCGCGTCACCAAGGTCGAGCTGTTCATCAACCTCAAGGCGGCCGACGCGATGGGCATCGACTTCCCGGCCTCCCTGCTGAGCAGCGCCGACCAGGTCATCGAATGAGCGGCCCCGCGTCGCGACCGCGCTCTTCGCTGTTCGCGAAGTATTTCCGCACGCTGTTCGTCGCGGTGGCGGCGCCGTTGATCATCGCCGGCGGCAGCGAGGCGTGGCTGGGCTACCACGACGAGCGCCAGCGGCTGAACGACCTGCTGACGGCCGAGGCGCGGCTGGCCGCGGTGAAGATCGAGAACTTCCTCGACGGCATCCGCGAGCAGCTGGGCTGGGTTGTCCACCTGCCGTGGTCGCCCGAGGACGGCGCGCGCCGTCGGCTCGACGCGCTGCGCCTGCTGCGCCAGGTGCCGGCGATCGAGAGCCTCACCCTGGTCGACGGCACCGGCCGCGAACGGCTGTATGTCTCGCGCATCGGGCTGAACCGCCTCGACAGCGGCATCGACCGCGCCGACCAGCCGGCGGTGCAGGGCGCCCGCAGCCGCGCCGGCGCGGGCGGCGTGTGGTTCGGGCCGGTGAACTTCCACGATGGCTCCGAGCCGTTCATGACCATCGCCGTCGCGGGCAACCGCTCGGCGATCGGCGTGGCGGTGGCCGAGGTCAACCTCAAGTTCATCTGGGACGTCGTGTCGGCGATCCAGGTCGGCCGCACCGGCGATGCGCTGGTGCTCGACCAGCCCGGCCGGCTGGTCGCCCACCCCGACATCGACCTCGTGCTGCGCGCCGACGACACCGCGCAGCGTCGCTTCCAGGACCTGCGCGAGACGGTGCGGGCGCGGCCCGGCGCGGCCGAGACCGGCCGCGACGCCAACGGCGCGACCGTCCTGGCGGCGATCGCGCCGGTGCCGGGCGTCGACTGGACGGTGGTTGTGAAGCAGCCGCTGGCCGAGGCGTTCGGGCCGCTCTTCGCCGCGCTGGGCCGCACCGCGCTCCTGCTGGTCGCCGGCATCGCGCTGGCCGCCGGGCTGGCGTGGGCACTGGCCCAGCGCATGATCGGGCCGATCCGCGTGCTCGAGGACGGCGTGGCCCGGATCGGGGCGGGACACTTCGAGCACCGTATCGAGATCGCCACCGGCGACGAGTTCGAGCGGCTGTCCGGCCGCTTCAACGAGATGGCGGCCGAACTCGCCGAGGGCCAGGAGCGCGTGGCCCGCATCGGCCGGCTGCGCCGCTTCCTCGCGCCGCAGGTCGCCGAGCTGGTCGACCGGACCGGCGACGAGAGCGTGCTCGACGGGCGGCGCGTCGAGGTCGTGGTGCTGTTCTGCGACCTGCGCGGCTTCACCGGCTTCTCGGCGCGCGCCGACACGGCTTCCGTCCTCGCCCTGCTGCGCGACTACTACGACGCGCTGGAGCACGTCGCCAACGCGCACGCCGCGACGCTGACCAATTTCCTGGGCGACGGCGCGATGGTGCTGGTCAACGCCCCGGTGCCCTGTCCCGAGCCGGCGCTGCAGGCCGCCACCATGGCGGTCGAGATGCAGGCGTCGGTGCAGGCCCTGCTGGCGTCGTGGCGCACTGCTGAGACGCCGCTCGGCTTCGGCATCGGGCTGGCGATGGGGCCGGCCACGGTCGGACGGATCGGCGCCGAAGGGCGGCTCGACTACACGGCGGTCGGGACCGTGGTGAACCTCGCCTCGCGGCTATGCGCCGAGGCCGGCGACGGCGACATCCTGCTCGACCGGGCAGCGGCCGAGGCCATCGGGTCGCGGCTGCCGCTGGCGGCGCTGGAGGCGCGCACCCTCAAGGGTTTCGATGACCCGGTGCCAATCCACGCCCTGAGCCGATCCTAGGCTGTCCACGACAATCGAGCCGGAAGACAGAGAAAGAAATCGCGCGCCGCCCTGTCGCCCGTCGCGGCGCGTGTCCATGGTGGGACGTACGCCGGCACGTCCGGCAGCGAAGGACTCCATGCCCGACAGCCGCCCCCTCCTGAAGGAAGCGATCCTCCGCGCCGTCGCCGACGAGCGCGTCCTGGCACGCCGCCTTGCGCTGGCCGTGCTGGAACGGCTGCCGGGCGACGACCTCCCGGCGCCGCCCGACTGGCGCGCCGAGGCGGCGCGGCTCGAGGGCGAGCTGGTGGCGCAGCAACACACGGTCGACCGGCTGAAGGACACCCTGGCCCGCCTGCCGGAGAGCCAGCAGACCTACTGATCGGTCAGCGCCGCCAGCGTTCGACTGCGGGCAGGCCGCCGGTGATGTCGACATGGGCGGCATCGTCGCCGGCGTCGCGGCGCCGGCCGGAGAAGCGCATCGCGAGCGCGTGGCCGTCGTCGGTGGTC
>JAIUOX010000060.1 GCA_020160955.1 Pseudomonadota bacterium | reverse complement strand
GCACGGCGGCCAGGTCATCGGGCACGCGCGGGTTCGAACGGTGGACGATCAGGTTGGGACACCAGGGCGACGGTGCGCGGCCCTCCGTATCGGCGGCGCGCTTCGCATCGTCGGCCATGCCTCCCAGCCAGGCATCGAGTTCCTCGACCGTCCGGCAGTTGGCGGTCGGGAACGAGCCGATGACGCCCGCACGGCAGGCCGCCGTCACGAGGGCCGGACCGGACACCAGAAACATGGGAGCCGCAATCAGCGGCAGGCGGAGGCGATCGCGCAGGGAGGCGGGCAAGGACATGGCACGAGCTTAGCCCAGCGCGGCGCGACACCGAAGATGCGCGTCGGACCGCCACGCGAACGCGGCGGTCCGTTGATCACGATCGGATCAGGCTGCGGCCGACAGGCCTTCCTTCTCGAGCACGCGCTTCACGGCCGGACGGGCCTTCATGCGCTCATAGTGGGCGGCGACGTTCCTGGGCAGCGGCATCTTCATGCGAGCGGCCGCCCAGAAGGAGACGTAGAAAAGGGCGGCATCGGCCACCGAGAACTTGCCGGCCAGGTACTCCTTGCCCTCGAGCGCCTTGTCCATCAGCGCCAGGCCTTTCTCCATGATCTCCTTGCCGCGTGCCTTGACCTTGTCGTGGTCGGCTTCGCTCGGCGCGTAATTGCCCGGCCGGAACATGCGGCTGAAACCCTGCATGTGCATGGTCGAGACCGCATAATCCATCGCCTCCAGCGCGCGCGCCTCGCCGTCGGCATCGGACGGCAGCAGGCCCGCCTCGGGGTTCTTGCGGGCGAGCCACACGGCGATGGCGGGGAATTCGGTCAGCACGGAACCGTCGTCGCGCTGCAGGGTCGGCACCTTCGACTTCGGATTGAGCGCCACGAAATCCGGCCCGTACTGTTCCTGCTTGGCGCCGTCGACCTTGTGCACGTCGAAGGGCTTGCCGATCTCCTCCAGCAAGACGTGGATGCCGATCGAGCAGGCGCCGGGCATGTAATAGAGCTTCATGATTCTCTCCCTAAAGGAACTGTGTCGTGGGGACGGTTCACGCTAGCATCGCCGCCCGAGGGGAGAAACGACAATGACAGGCAACGGACTTCGCGCGCTCGTCGGCACCAGGCCCACGAAGATCGGCACATTCCTGTTCGAATTCGCCACGCCGGGAATCGGCCAGATCCTCAAGGCGGCGGGCGCGGACTTCGCCGTGCTCGACATGGAGCATACCGGGTTCGGCTTCGACACGGTGCGCCAGGTCGTGCGCTACATGCAGGCGGCGAACCTGCCGCTGGTCGTGCGCGTGCCGTCGCAGTCCCGCCATCACATCTCGCGCGCACTCGACACCGGCGCCGACGGTGTGATGGTGCCGATCGTCTCTTCGGTCGAGCAGGCCAGGGCCGTGCTCGACGCCGCCAAATACTGGCCCGACGGCACCAGGGGCGTGGCGCTGGGCCTCGCCCACGAGCGCTTCGCGATGCGTTCCGAGCCCCTGCTGCCGCGCTTCACCGAACAGAATGCGCGCACCGCAATCATCCTGCAGGTCGAGAATCCGCGCGGCGCCGCCGCGGCCGACGAGATCGCCGCCCTGCCCGGCGTCGACATGCTGTGGCTCGGCCACAACGACCTCTCGGTCGCGATGAACAAGCCGGGCGCCTTCACCGATCCCGACTTCGCGAAGCACGAGCGGGCGACCATCGCGGCGGCCAGGAAGCACGGCAAGTCAGTCGGCCGCCTCTCGGTCGATGCCGCCGAGGGAAGGCGCTTCGCCGAGATGGGCTACGACTTCGTGGCGATCGCCGGCGACGTCTGGCTGCTGCAGCAGGCCTTCGCCGCCGGTCTCGCGACGGTCAGGCCCTGATCCTGACCGGCAGCGAGCGGATGCCGCGGATGAAGTTGGAGTAGAGCCGCACCGGCGGGCCGACGATCTCGATCGCCAGCTCGCGGTCGAGGATCTCCTCCCACAGGATGCGCAGCTGCATCTCGGCCAGCCGGTCGCCGACGCAGCGGTGGATGCCGGCGCCGAAGGCGAGGTGCTGGCGCGCCCTCGGTCGGCCGACCCGGAAGCTCTCGGGATCGTCGATCGCGGTCTCGTCGCGGTTGCCCGAGACGTACCACATCACCACCTTGTCGCCGGCCCGGATCGCCTTGCCGCCAAGCTCGGTGTCGCGCGTCGCGGTCCGGCGCATGTGGATCACCGGCGTCTGCCAGCGGATCAGGTCGGACACGAAGCTCGCCAGCAGGCCGCGGTCGGCCTTCACCTTGGCCAGCTCCTCCGGGTGCGCCTGCACTGCCATCAGGCCGCCGGTCATCGAGTTGCGCGTCGTGTCGTTGCCGCCGACGATCAGCAGGCCGAAGTTGCCGATGAACTCGCGGGTCGGCATGTCGCGCGTCGCCTCGCTGTGCGCCATCATCGAGATCAGGTCGAACTTCGGCGGCTGGGCCGCCCGCTCCTGCCACAGCGCGGCCATGGTCTGCGCCATGGTCGTGAGCTCGGCCATGCGCTCGGCCTCGCTCTTCACCACCGCGTCGGCGTCGGCGACGTTGGCGATCGCCACGTCCGACCACCAGGTCAGCTTGCGCCGGTCGGCCTGCGGGAAGTCGAACAGCGTCGCCAGCATCAGCGCCGTCAGCTCGGTCGAGACCCGGTCGACCCAGTCGAACGTCTCGCCGCGCGGCAGGGCGTCGAGCACCGCGGCGGTGCGCTCGCGGATCAGCCCTTCCATGTTGGCGAGGTTGGACGGCGCCACGATCGGCGCCACCGTCTTGCGCTGGGCGGTGTGCCGCGGCGGGTCCATGCGGATGAAGTTGGGCAGCTCCGAGCCCTTGGGCTGGTCGGCGATCTGGATGCCGCCCCGCTCCGAGGCCGACGAGTAGGTCGCGTGGTCGAGCTCGACCTTCATGATGTCGGCGTGGCGGGTCACCGACCAGTACGGGCCGTACGGGCTGTCGGCGTGGAAATGCACCGGATCGTCGCGGCGCAGGCGGGCAAACGGCTCCCGCCAGGCGTCGTCGCGGTAGAGCTGCGGGTCGCTGACATCCATGCCGCCCACGCCACTTGCGGGCAGCGTGCAAGTCAAGCGGTTTCGGCGTGGCAGCCCCGCGAATGGCGCGTTGACAGGCTCGGGGCGCGGGAGCAAACCGTCGCGCCGCCGCCTCCCAGGGCGGGGTCCGATTGCATGGCCCCAGACAGCACCAGCCCCCCGACCGCTACCCCTGCCCCTCCCCCGGAACACGCCCACGGCTCGGCCAAGGCGCTGTTCGTGGGCGCGCTGGGCGTCGTGTTCGGCGACATCGGCACCAGCCCGCTCTACGCCCTGCGGGAAACCTTCATGCACGACTCGAGCCTGGCGCCGACGCCGGAGCACGTGCTGGGGGTGCTGTCGACGCTGTTCTGGGCGGTCACCCTGACCGTGACCATCAAGTACGTCACCCTGATCATGCGGGCCGACAACAAGGGCGAGGGCGGCGTGCTCGCGCTCGCGACGCTCGGCACGCACGGTCTCAACGGCAAGAGCCGGGCCATCCGCCGCGCCATCACCCTGCTGGCGGTGGTCGGGCTGGCGCTGTTCTACGGCGACGCCATCATCACCCCGGCGATCTCGGTGATGAGCGCCGTCGAGGGCCTGTCGGCCGCGACCCCGGCCTTCGCGCCGTTCGTGGTGCCGCTGGCGCTGGTCGTCCTGGTCGCCCTGTTCCTCCTGCAGTCGCGCGGCACCGCCGACGTCGGCCGCCTGTTCGGGCCGGTCATGCTGGTGTGGTTCACGCTGCTGGGCGTGCTGGGCCTGTGGCAGATCGCCAAGAACCCGGCCGTGCTCTACGCCATCAACCCGATCTACGCGGTCCACCTGATCGCCGACCAGGGCTTCGGCATCTTCTGGGCGTTCGGCTCGATCGTGCTGGCGGTGACCGGCGCAGAGGCGCTGTACGCCGACATGGGCCACTTCGGCCGCCGGCCGATCCGCACCGCGTGGCTGTCGCTGGTGATGCCCGGCCTGCTGCTCAACTACTTCGGCCAGGGCGCGCTGATCATCGAGGATCCCGGCCGCATCCCGCAGGTGTTCTTCGAGCTGGTGCCGCGCGACTACGTGATCTTCTTGGTGGCGATCTCGACGCTGGCCACGGTGATCGCCTCGCAGGCGGTGATCACCGGCGTGTTCTCGCTGACCCGCCAGGCCATCCAGCTGGGCTACCTGCCGCGCATGGAGATCAAGCACACCTCCGAGGTCGCGATCGGCCAGATCTACATCAGCCGCGTCAACTGGCTGCTGATGGCCGGCGTCGTGGCGCTGGTGGTCGGCTTCGGCTCGTCGGGCGCGCTGGCCGGCGCCTACGGCCTCGCCGTGACCGGCGCGATGCTGGTCGACGCCGCGCTGGCCTCGGCGGTGGCGATCCTGGTGTGGAAGTGGAAGTGGCCGGTCGCCGCCCTGGTGTTCGGCCTGCTGGCGGTGCCGGACATCGCCTTCTTCATCGCCAACGCGCTCAAGATCCCCGACGGCGGCTGGCTGCCGCTGATCGTCGCCGCGCTGATCTACTTCACCATCACCACCTGGCGCATGGGCCGCCGGCTGGTCGCCGCCGAGATGAACGAGGGCAGCCTGCCGCTGCGCCAGTTCCTCGACCGCATGGAGCGCGCCCCCGACCGCGTCGCCGGCACCGCGGTGTTCCTGACCGCCGACGCCACCCGCACGCCGGCGGCGTTCCTGCACAACCTGAAGCACAACAAGGTGCTGCACGAGCGCATCATCATCCTGCAGGTCGACACCCGCGACGTGCCGCGCGTTTCGCCGGCCAACCGCGTCGAGGTCGAGCGGCTGGGCAAGGGCTTCTACACGGTGATCGCCCACTACGGCTTCACCGAGCAGCCCGACGTGCCCGAGGCGCTGCGCGCCTGCCGGCCGCACGGCATCGCCTACGACGAGATGGAGACCAGCTTCTTCCTCGGCCGCGAGACGCTGGTGCCGACCCAGCATTCCAAGCTCGGCCGCCTGCGCCGCGACTGGTTCATCTCGCTGTCGCACTCGGCGTCGGCGACCAAGATCTTCTTCCGCATCCCGCCCAATCGAGCGATCGAGCTGGGCAACCAGATCCAGATCTGACGGCCCGGGCGCACGATGGCCCGCGTCCCCCTCGTCCTGGTCCCCGGCCTGCTGAACACCGGCCGCGTGTTCGCCCACCAGGTCGCGGCGCTGGCCGATGTCGCCGACTGCTTCCACCCCGAGCCGTGGCACCATGACTCGATCGGCGCGATGGCCGACGCGGCGCTCGCGATGGCGCCGCCCCGCTTCGCGCTGGCCGGCTTCTCGATGGGCGGCTACGTCGCGTTCGAGATGCTGCGCCGCGCGCCGGGGCGGATCGAACGGCTGGCGCTGATCGACACGCAGGCAACGCCCGATGCGCCGGAATCGACCGCCCGCCGCCAGGCCCTGCTCGAGCAGACCAACCTCGGCCGCTTCCACGGCATCCAGCGCTCGCTGCTGCCGCAGCTGCTGCACCGCCGGCACATCAACGATCCGTCGATCGTCGAGCCGATGATGGTGATGGCCGCCGAGGTCGGCGTCGAGGGCTTCCGGCGCGAGCAGAAGGCGATCATGGCGCGGGCCGACAGCCGGCCGCTGCTGGTCCGGATCGACGTCCCCACCGTGGTGATCGTCGGCCGCCAGGACCAGGTGACGCCGCTGCCGCGGTCCGAGGAAATCGCCGCCGACATCGCGACCTCGCAGCTCGCGGTGATCGAGGAGTGCGGGCACATGAGCCTGCTGGAGAAGCCCGCCGAGGTGACGGCGGCCCTGGGGAGCTGGTTGAAGCGATGAACACGGTCTATGCCCGCGAGGATTGGCTCGGCGCCGACGAGTACATCGACGTCGTCGTGAAGTCGGGCCTCGTCCGCCCGGTCGACGACCGCGGCCGCATCGAGCGCATGCTGGCCCATGCCAACCTGATCGTGACCGCGCGGCAGGACGGCAAGCTGGTCGGGCTGGCGCGCTCGCTGAGCGATTTCAGCCTGTGCTGCTACCTGGCCGACCTCGCGGTCGACAAGGCCTGCCAGGGCCAGGGCATCGGCAAGCGCCTGATCGAGGAAACCCGCCGCCAGGCCGGCGGCGACCAGGCCACGACGCTGCTGCTGTCGGCGCCCGGCGCGGTGACCTTCTACGAGGGCATCCAGATGCCCAAGGCCGACAACTGCTACCTCTACCGGCGCAAGGGATAGCCGGGACCGCGCTCGTACCGAGGGCCTAGCGGCCGCGCTGGGCCGCCACCGCGCGCTGGTAGGCCTGGGCGAAGCCGTTGAGCGTGTTGGTCAGGGGACCGGCCATGCCGTCGTCCTGGGTCGAGGCCTGCACCGTGATCGACGAGCCCTTCAGCATGGTCTGCAGCAGTTCGGCCGACTTCTCCTGGGTGTAGGAGCAGATGCCGCCGGTGCAGATGCCGGTGCTGACGAACGGCCAGTTGTCGACCTGCATGCTGGCGTTCTGGCCCATGCCGTCGACCACCACAGCCAGCGTGGTGTAGGCGACCGAGTAGCTGACAATCAGGAAGGTGCCGAGCAGGTTGTTCGGCCCGCCGTCGATCATCGCCGACACCGTGCAGTCCTTGCCGCGCTCGTAGTTGCAGTTCATCACCCAGGTGTTGGGCGGCTGGTTCTGCCCCATCGGCTGCGACGCGGACGGTCCGGCCGTCCCGGCGAGAGCGAGGGCGGCGACGGCGGCGAAGAGGGTGGATCGAGTCATGGTTCCCGTCTCGTTGGTCGTGCCGACCGTATCAGGTTGCGGCGACGTCGCCCACCACGCGCACGCGCACCCGCACCGAGTTGCCCGGCAGGTAGGCGAGCGGCATGTCCTCGCTCTCGATGGTCGACAGGGTGGCGCGGTCGGCACCGGCCGCCACCGCGCGGTCGTTGGCGATGCCCTGCGCCGCGGCCAGCGCCTCGGTGCGCGTCATGTCGCGGAAGATCTGGTCGCACTCGCCCGACACCTGGGCGATCGCCGCGCCGACCGCGTTGGCGCAGTCGCCATGCTCGACGTGGATGACCTTGGACACGCCCGGCAGCTTGTCGGGGATCAGGAAGGCGCCGCCGCCGACTGCGATCAGCGGCACGTCGCCGGCCTCGGTCTTCATGCGATCGATCGCCTCCTCGGCCAGACGCGCCGCCTCGGCGAAGACCTTCTGGCAGGTCGCGGCATCGAGGTGGGCGACCTTCGCCTTGTCGCCGATCGGCAGGCGGCCGCTGGCGATCGCCACGTCGGTCGTGGTGAGCTGCTTGCCGCCGAACGCCACGGCGTCCTTCAGCAGCCGGTAGCCGACCGACACCGGCCCGACCTTCAGCGGGTCGAGCGAGACGTGGCTGCCGCCGCCCAGCCCGATCGACAAGAGGTCGGGCATGCGGAACAGGGTGCGCACGCCACCGACCTTGACCACCGAGTTGGCCTCGCGCGGGAAGCCGAGCTTGAGCTGGCCGACATCGGTCGTCGTGCCGCCGACATCGACCACCATGGCGTCGGCGAGACCCGACAGGTAGGCCGCGCCGCGCATCGAGTTGGTGGCGCCCGAGGCGAAGGAATAGACCGGCAGCCGGCGCGCCTGGTGCGCCTCGGCCACGGTGCCGTCGTTCTGGGTGATGAACAGTGGCGCGGCGATGCCGGAGTCGGCGATCGACTTCTCGAACGCCGCGATGGTGTCGCGCGACAGGTCGGCCAGCGCGGCGTTCAGCAGGCCGGCATTCTCGCGCTCGAGCAGGCCGATGCGGCCGAGGTCGGACGAGCAGGTGATGATCGCGTCCGGGATCACCGCGGCGACCAGCTCGGCGGCGCGCTTCTCGTGGCTGTTGTCGAGCGGTGAGAAGATCGACGAGATCGCCACCGACTTCAGGCCCTTGGCCTTCATCTCCTGTGCCGCCTTGGTCACCGCCGCCTCGTCGAGCGGCATGAACGGCCGGCCGTCGTACTCGTGGCCGCCCTCGACCATCCAGACGCCGCCGCGCACCAGCTCGGCGAGGTCCTCCGGCCAGTCGCAGAACGGCGGCAGCGAGGCCGAGGCCGGCATGCCGAGCCGCAACGCGGCGACCCGCGTCAGGTGGCGGCGCTGGACCACGGCATTGATGAAGTGAGTGGTGCCGATCATCACGCCGTCGATCCGCTTGCCACCAAGCACGCCGGTCGAGCCGAGGCTCTTCAGCGCGTCGAGGATGCCGGTGGTGACGTCCTCGCTGGTCGGCGCCTTCACGGCGCGCACGACCTTGCCCTCCTCGATCAGGACGGCGTCGGTGTTGGTGCCGCCCACGTCAATGCCGATGCGTCTCATGAGTCGAACACGCTCCTGAAATCGATGTCGTAGCCGAAGGCGCGCGGGCCGACCGTGTCGAGGCCGCGCGGCGAAAGGAAGACGGCGGGCGGCGGCAGGGCGATCACCGTGACGCGCTGGCCGTAGCGGATGGTCTCGCTGCCGACCGCCTCGCCCGAAACCGAGTCGAGGACGCAGATCAGGTCGGGCGTCATGGCCAGCGGCTGGCCGTCGCGGAACGATACGATCCACTCGTTCTGGAAGTTGATGGTCATCGCCGAGCCGCGGCAGTCGTCGAGCCCGTCGAGCTTCAGGATGCCGCGCAGGAAGCCCTCGGTCGCCCGCCGGGCGACGTCGACCACCTTGCCGCGGAACAACAGCTTGCCCGGCTCGACCGACAGGATCGCCGCGACCGGGTCCTCGTGGCGGCGCTGCGCCTCGCGCACCGCCTGGCCGATCGCGATCGCCTTGGTCGTGGTGCCGTGGATGCCCCACTGCTTGACCTCCGCCGCGGTGCGCGGCGGCTGGCAAGTCGCGGCGACCGAGCCGTACTCGACGCAGATCTTGCGCGCCACGCGCTCGGTCCACTTCCAGGTCGGCACCTTGTGCACGATCGATTCGAAGCCGCGCACGTCGACCGCGGTCAGCGGGTACGGCGCCAGCCCGCCGACCGAGACCGAGGTCATCTGCGCCTCGGGATAGGCCCGGCCCATCGTGTCGCTGTCGAGCACCGGGAGGTCGAGATGCGCCGCCGCCATGAACGGCCGCACGCCGTTGGCACCGCCGATCTCCATGCTCATCAGCGCCGCGAAGCGGTGGCCGATGTGGCGCTCCATCAGCTTGACGGCGCGGGCCAGCGTCAGGCTGTCGGTCAGCCGCTCCTGCCCGACCAGCGGCGCGCCCATGTTGGCCACCGTGCCGACCCAGTCGTCGTCGGCGAGGTCGGCGGCGTCCATCAGCCGGACGCGGTGGCCGTCGCGGTAGAGGGCGCGCATGTTGAGCAGCGGCAGGTAGGGATTGCCGCCGCCGCCGGTGCCCAGCACCCAGGCGCCGACCGCCAGCGCCTCGATATCGTCCAGCGAGAGTTCCCGCTGGCTCATGCGAACACGCTCTTGAATTCGATGTCGTAGCCGAAGGCGCGCGGGCCGACATGCTGCAGGCCCTTGGGCGACAGGAAGACCTCGGGCGGCGGCAGGGCGATCACCGTGACGCGCTGGCCGTAGCGGATCGTCTCGGTGCCAACCGCCTCGCCCGACACCGAGTCGAGGACGCAGATCAGGTCGGGCGACATGGCGATCGGCTGGCCGTCCAGCCACGCCACGATCCACTCGTTCTGGAAGTTGATCTCCATCGACGCGCCGCGCCACGCGTCGACGCCGTCGAACCGGGTGCGGCCGCGCAGGAAGCCCTCGGTGGCGCGCCGTTCGACGTCGACCACCTTGCCGCTGTACAGCACCTTGCCGGGCTCGACCGACAGGATCGCCGCGATCGGGTCCTCGTGCTTGCGTTGCGCCTCGCGCACCGCCGCGCCGATCGCGATCGCCTTGGTCGTGGTCCCGGGGATGCCCCACTTCTTGACCTCGGCGCCGGTCCGCGGCGCCTTGCAGGTCGAGGCGATCGAGCCGTACTCGACGCAGATCTTGCGGCTCACCCGCTCCATCCACTTCCAGGTCGGCACCGACTCGACCACCGATTCGAGGCCGCGCACGTCGACCGTGGTCAGCGGGCAGGGCTGGAGGTCGCCGACCGCGACCGAGGTCATCTGCGCCTCGGGATAGGCGCGGCCCATCATGTCGGCGTCGATCACCGGCCGCTTGAGGTGGGCGGCGGCCATCAGCGGCTGGATCGAGTTCCCGCCGCCGATCTCCAGCGCCATGATCCCGCGGAAGCGGTGCCGCGTGTGTTCCTCCATCAGGGACACGGCGCGGGCGATGGTGCGGCTGTCGGTCAGGCGCTCCTGCCCGACCAGCGGCGCGCCCATGTTGGACACTGCCGCCACCCAGTCGTCGTCGGCCAGGTCGCCCGGCTGCATCAGCTGCACCCGGTAGCCCTCCTTGTAGAGGGCCCGCATGTTCAGCAGGCCGAGGTACGGGCTGCCGCCGCCGCCGGTGCCCAGCACCCAGGCGCCCACGGCCAGCGATTCGATGTCGTCCAGTGTGATGTCGCGTAGCGGCATTGCGTTTGCCAAGTCCCCTTGCCGCTTCTATGTAGCGGCCTGCTGCTTTGCTGACAAAGCGGTAACGAGGGAGATACCGAGCAATGTCCGAGCCAATCAAGCTGGTCGCGTTCTGCGGCAGCCTGCGCAAGGAGTCGTACAACCGCATGGCGCTGCGGGCCTTCATCGAGCGCCTGCCGGCCGGCACCCAGGTCGACGAGATCGCGATCGGCGATTGGCCACTCTACGACGCCGACATCCAGGCCAAGGGCTTCCCGGCCAAGGTCGAGGCCGCGCACAAGACCATGCTGGGCGCCGAGGGCGTGGTCATCGTCACGCCGGAATACAACTACGGCATCTCGGGCGTTCTGAAGAACGCCATCGACTGGCTGTCGCGCATGGCGCCGCAGCCGTTCGCCGGCAAGCCGACCGCCGTGCTGGGCGCCGCCACCGGCATCCTCGGCACCGCGCGCGCCCAGTACCAGCTGCGCCAGACGCTGGTGTTCCTCGACGGCCGCCCGATCAACAAGCCGGAAGTCATGATCGGCCAGGCCGCGACGCGCTTCGTCGACGGCAAGCTGGCCGACGAGGCGACGGGCAAGCTGGTGTCGGACCTCGCGCACGCGCTGGTCCTGCACGTCCGCCACGCCCGCGCCGCGGCGACGGTGAAGTGACGGTCAGCGCTTGCGCAGGCTGAGGATGTAGGCGGCCAGGTCGTCCTGGTCGCGGGCGCCCAGCTCGAAGTCGGGCATCCGGCTGTGGGTGGCGCTCATCGCCCCCTTGAGGATCGCGGCGTTCATGTCGGGACGCGCCGCGATCGCCGGGAAGGTCGGCAGCCCGTTGGACTGCCCGGTCCCGGCCGCGGCGTTGACGACGTGGCAGTTGGCGCACCAGCGCTCGGCCAGCGCCTGGCCGCGCGCCATGTCCTGCGCACCGGCCGGGGCGAGCGGCAGGGCGACCAGGATGGCCAACGGGGCAAAGAGTCTCGCGGCGTTCATGGTTCCTCCGTCAGACAGGGCAAGCTTCCGCCCGGGCGTGCGGCCGGGCCTTGATCCAGGACAACCCGATCACTCCATCATCTCGCGCAGCACCCGCCCGGTGGCGGTGATCGCCAGCAGCGCCGGCACGCCGAGCGGTCCCTTGATCCAGTCCTTGGTGGCCGGGGTGTAACTCATGCAGTCCATCGCCACGAGGTCGGGCCGCTTCGCCGCCAGGCGGCCGGCGGCAGCCGCCGCCTCGTCCGGCCCGGCGCTGGGCGCCAGCGCCTCGGCCACGACCTCGAGGCCGGGCCGCGCCCACTTCGAGGCCAGCTTCTCGCCCTGCTCGGCCAGCGGGATCAAGAGCCCCAGCCGGCCGCGCGGCAGCAGCCCGGTCGCCAGGCCGTTCAGCACCCGCGAGGGAAACAGCACGTTCTCGTCGCCCGGCATCGGCGGGAACTCGCCGGTGCAGGCATAGACCAGCACGTCGCAGCCGTCGGCGCGCAGCCTGGCCAGCGCCGCCGGCGAACGGGCGATCACCGCCTTCTTGGAGATCTTGACGTCGCGGCCGCCGCGCAGCCGCGTGTACAGCGTGTCGGCGCCGCTCTCCGGCTTCAGCGTGTCGACCTCGGCGTCGCTCAGCCCATCGAGCGCGCCGCGCAGCACGACCTCGGTGCCGGCCGGCGCCTGCGCGGCGAACAGGGCCGCGATATCGTCCCGCGGCGCCTGGCCGATGGTGACGATGCCCAGCTTGGCCCCCTTGTTGGCCATGACCTATCCCTCCAGCACAACCGTGTCCTGATCGTTCCACGCCAGGCCGACCGCGTCACCCGGCCGGCGCGACGCCCGTTCGCCGCCGTGCGTCTCGCGCACCAGCAGCGAGCGGCCGTCCCGGGCGGCGACCCGCAAGAGCGTCGAGCCGCCGAGGAAGTTCGCGGTCTCGACCGTTCCGGAAACGCGCGCGCCCTCGGCCACCAGCCGGATCTTCTCCGGTCGCAGCGCGCGGGCGCGGCCGCCCTCCTCCAGCAGGTTGATCTCGCCGATGAAGTCGGCGACGAAGCGGGTGCGCGGCCGCTCGTAGATCTCGGTCGGCGCGCCGACCTGCTCGACCTTGCCCTGGTTCATCACCGCGATGCGGTCGGACATCGCCAGCGCCTCTTCCTGGTCGTGGGTCACGAACACCAGCGTGACGCCCAGCCGGCGCTGCAGCTCCTTCAGCTCGAATTGCATCTGCTGGCGCAGCTTGCGGTCGAGCGCGCCCAGCGGCTCGTCGCACAGCAGCACCGGCGGCTCGATCACCAGCGCGCGGGCCAGCGCCACGCGCTGCTGCTGGCCGCCCGACAGTTGCGCGGGCTTGCGCTCCTCCAGGCCGGTCAGCGCGACCTGGGCCAGCGCGGCGGCGACGCGGCGGGCGATCTCGGGCTTGGGCACGTCGCGCATGCGCAGCCCGAAGGCGACGTTCTCGGCCACCGTGCGGTGCGGGAACAGGGCATAGGACTGGAACACCATGCCCATGTCGCGCTTGTGCACCGGCAGGTCGGTGATGTCGCGGCCGGCGACGTGGACGCGGCCGGAATCCGGCCGCTCGAAGCCGGCGATCATGCGCAGCGACGTCGTCTTGCCGCAGCCCGACGGCCCGAGCAGCGAGAAGAACTCGCCGGCGGCGATCTCCAGCGTGACCCCGTCGACGGCCCGGACGCGGCCGTCGAAGGTCTTGGTCACCTGCTCGAGGGTGATGGTCGCGGAGGACATCAACCCTTCAGGATCTTGGTCACCCGCGCGTCGATGTCTTCCTTGCGCGCGTTGTACCACTTCCAGTCGGGCTGGATCAGCGTCGCCACTTTGGCCTCGGTGGTCAGCAGCTTCTCGTCGTACTTCGGCGCCAGCTTCACCTTCTTGTTGGCCGGCGAGTACCACACGGCCTCGGCCAGCAGCTGCTGGGTCGCCGGGCGCAGCATGTAGTCGCAATAGGCGAAGGCCAGTTCCTTGACCTTGGAGCCCGGCGTCACGTTCAGCACCTGCTCCAGCGCCATCACGCCTTCCGACGGGGAGGCGAAATCGACCGGCTGCTTGTTATCGCCCTCGTAGCGGTAGACGCCGGAGTCGTGGATCACGCCCATCGAGACCTCGGCCGACAGCAGCATCTTTTCCATCTGGCCGGTGAAGTCGACCAGCTTGATCGGCTTCAGCTGCTCGAGCGCCTTGTAGGCCGCGTCGAGGTCCTGCAGGCCCTTGCCGTAGAGCTTGCCCAGCATCATCAGGTGGCACTGGCCGAGGCTGTTGACCGGGATGATGTAGCTGCCGCGCGCGCCGGCCAGCTTGGGATCCGCGAGGTCCTTCCACGAGGTCGGCTTGGCGAGCCCCTTGTCGGTGCGGTAGCCGAGCCCGATCGCCGAGGTGAAGATCGCCACGCCGACGATCTTGTCGCTCGTCGCCCACGGGTAGACGTCGGCGACGTTGGGCGCCTGCTTCGGCGTGATCTTGTCCAGCACCAGGCCCTCGGTGAAGCAGTTCCACTGCTCGTTCGAGTTGGTGTGCAGGACGTCGTAGATCGGGTCGTTCTTCGGGCTGGCCTGCAGCTTCGGCACGAACGGGAAGGCCTGGTCGGCCTGCACCGTGCACTTGAACTCCTTCTCGAAGGCCGGCAGCGCCGTGGACTTCATGATGTCGCCCCACTTGCCGCCCCACGTGGTGATCTTCAGCGTGGCGGCCTGGGCATGGAGGATGGCGGGCGCGGCGAGCGTGCCGGCCGCGGCGAGGCCGGCGCCGGCCTTCAGGGCAGTACGACGTGTGATCATGGAGGACCCCTCTTCGGTTCGCGTTCTCACAGCTTAACGTAGGCCTTGAGCCCGATCAGCCGTTCCAGCACGAGAACGACCGACAGGGCCAGCAAGATCGAGACCATCGAGGCCGCCGCGATGGCGCCGTCGAGGTCGAATTTCATGTAGTTGAACAGCACCACCGGCAGGGTCTCGCCCTTCGGAACCACCAGGAACAGCGACACCGGGAACTGGTCGAACGAGACGATGAAGGCGAACACGCCGCCGGCGAATACGCCGGGCCGGATCAGCGGCAGGGTGACCTCGAAGAAGACGCGGACCGGGCCGGCGCCCAGCACCGCCGCCGCCTCCTCGATGCGCCGGTCGAAGTTGTGCAGTACCGCCAGCGTGGTGCGGATGACGTAGGGCACCGCGACCAGCGTGTGCGCCATCACGAGGCCCCACACCGGCCTGCCGATGCCGGCCAGCAAGTAGGACTGGAACAGCGCGAGGCCGGTCAGGATGGCCGGCAGCATCAGCGGCGACATGAAAAACGCCGTCAGGAAGCCGCGGCCCGGCAGGTTGCCGCGGGCCAGCGCCAGCGCGCAGGCGCCGCCGATCACGATCGACAGGACCAGCACGCAGCCCGCCACCCACAGCGACAGCCACAGGGCGTTCATGAAGTCGGCGCCGGCGAAGAACTTCTGGAACCAGCGCAGGCTGATGCCGACCGGCGGGAACGAGATGTACGGCGTCGGGTTGAGCGCGAACACCAGCACGATGGCGATCGGCGCCAGCAGGAAGAACAGCAGCAGGAAGTTCAGCGCCAGGTAGGCGGCGCGGCCGGCGTCGAACGGCCGGCGGTTGGGCGCGGCCGGGGTCATGCCAGCCCCTGCTCGCCCGACAGCCGCGCGAGGATGCGGTTGTAGGCGATCACGATGGCCAGCGACACCAGCAGCAGGATCATGCCCAGCGCGGCGGCGAGGTTGGGGTTGAAGCTGGTGCCGACCTGCTGGGCGATCAGCATCGGCAGGGTCAGCACGTCGGTGCCGCCCATCAGCGAGGGCGTCACGTAGGCGCTGATCGACAGCGCGAAGACCAGCAGCGAACCGGCGAGGATCCCGGGCAGGCTGAGCGGCAGGGTGACCTCGACGAAGGCGCGCATCCGGCCGGCGCCGAGGCTGCGCGCCGCCTGCTCCAGCCGCTCGTCGATGCGGCCGATCACGCCGGTCAGCGTCAGCACCATGAAGGGCACGTAGATGTGGACCAGCGCCACTACCGTGCCGAACTCGTTGTACATCAGCGGCAGCGGCTTGCCGATGACGCCCCACTGCATCAGCAGCGTGTTGATCACGCCCTTGTCCTGCAGGATCGTCATCCAGGCGAAGGTGCGGACCACGATGCCGGTCAGCATCGGCGCGATCACCGCCATCAGCACCAGCGCGTGGCCCAGCCGCGACTGCATGCGCGCCATCCAGTGGGCCAGCGGGTAGCCGATCAGCAGCGCCACGACGGTGGTGATCAGCCCGATCCGGAGCGTCGCCAGCAGCGAGTCGTGGTAGATGCCGGCATTGTCGAAGATGAAGCGCTCGTAGTGGCGCGTCGTCAGGAAGGCGTTGGGATTGGTGACCGGGTTGCCCGAGTAGAACGACATCGCCGTCATGACGCCGAACGGCATGACGAAGAACAGCACGAACAGCAGCAGCGCGGGCGCCAGCAGCCAGGCGATCGGCGAAGGTCGAGAAGCGACGGGCATTTTCGGCACTGTGGCGCAGGAAAAAGCTTCGGTCCACGCCGAAGGACAGCGCCGCGAAAAGCATGTTAGGCATCGGGCGATGGCATCGAAATTGCCACTGCTCCTCCTCCTGGTGGCGGTCACCTGCCTCAGCCAGTTCTACCGGGTCTCCAACGGCGTCATCGCGCCGGAGCTGACGCGCGACCTCGGCCTGAGCCCGCGCGAGCTCGGCTGGGCCGGCAGCGCCTTCTTCTTCGCGCTGTTCGCCGCGCAGGTCCCGGTCGGGCTGTGGTTCGACCGCTTCGGCGCGCGCCGCACCGTGGCGGCGCTGTCGCTGCTGGCGGTGGCCGGCGCGCTGGTGATCGCCGGTGCCACCGACGCCACCGGGCTGGTGATCGGCCGCGCCATCGTCGGCGTCGGCTGCGCCGCCTCCTTCATGTCGGTGGTCTTCCTGTGCGCCCGCTGGTTCGCGCCGCGCGAGCTGGCGACGGCGCTGTCGTGGGTGTTCGCCGCGTCGAATATCGGCACACTGGCCGCGGCAACGCCGCTCGCCTGGGTCGCCGCCACGGTCGGCTGGCGAGCCGGCTTCGTCGGCCTGGCCGCCGTGACCGTGGGCGTGGCGATCGCCTTCTGGGCGATCGTGCGCGACCGCCCGCCCGGCCACCCGGCCGCCGCCGCCCGCCCCGAGAGCCTGATCGAGATCGGCCGCGGCCTGCTCGAGGTCTGGAAGACGCCGGGGCTGGTCCCGGTGCTGTGCATGCACTTCTTCGCCTACGCCACCATGCTGACCGTGTTGGGCGTGTGGGGCGGGCCCTACCTCTACGCGGTGCACGGCCTCGACGCGGTGCAGCGCGGCAACGTCCTGCTGGTCATGGGCGTGGCGCAGATCGCCGGCATCCTGGCCTACGGGCCGATGGACCGCCTCCTGGGCTCGCGCAAGAAGGTGGTGCTGGGGGGTGCGGCGATCTCGGTCGCGCTGCTCGGGCTGCTGGCCGTCCTGCCGCGGCCGTCGCTCGGGCTCGCGGTCGTACTGCTCTGCGCGGTCTGCTTCTTCTGCGCCTTCGGCACGGTGATCGTGGCGCAGGGCCGCGCGCTGTTCCCCGACCGGCTGGCGGGCCGCGGCGTCACCACGGTGAACATGGCGCAATGCGCCGGCCTCACCGTGCTGCCGGCGATGGTCGGCTACATCGTCGAGGCGGTCGGCGATCCCGACCGCGCCTATCGCCTGTCGTTCGGCGCCCTGGCCATCGGCCTGGTGCTGGGCGCCGCGGTCTACGTCCGGTCGCGCGACAGCGCGACGGCGCGCTGACTACTTCGTGGCGTCCTTGAGGTAGGCCACCAGGTCCTCGAGCTGCGCCGGGTTCTTGAGGCCGGCGTAGGCCATCTTGGTGCCCGGCACCTTGGCCTTGGGGTCCTTGAGGTACTCGGTGAGCGTCGCCTCGTCCCAGGTGATGCCCGCCTTCTTCATCGCCTCGGAATAGGCGAAGCCGTCCAGCGTGCCGGACTTGCGGCCGATCAGGCCGAACAGGCTCGGACCGACCGGGCTGGAGGCATCCTTCTCGACCTTGTGGCAGGTCCGGCACTGGGTGTTGAAGACGCGCTGGCCCTTGGCCGCGTCGCCTTCGGCCAAGGCAGGCCCCGCCAGCATTGCCGTCCCCACGATGGCCGCCGCGACGGCCCCAGCCCAACGCATCATCACGCTTCTCTCCTGCTCGCGAATTCGTCCTGTGATGTAGGCCGGCGCGGCGCGGCGGCAACGTGCCCCTTGGCCGCACGCGGGGGATCAGGCCGGGTATAATGGTCGCATGACCGGGGACCTGTTCGGCCACGCGCAAAGGGAGACCATCGCCGAGGGCGCGGTGCTGCTGCGCGGCCGGGCGCTGCCCCATGACCAGGCCCTGCTCGACGCCATCGCGGGCATCGAGGCGATCTCGCCGTTTCGGCACATGACGACGCCAGGTGGCTATCGCATGTCGGTGGCGATGACCGGCTGCGGCACCGCGAGCTGGGTCAGCGACCGCTCGGGCTACCGCTACGCTTGCCGCGACCCCGAGACGCGGCAAGCGTGGCCGGCGATGCCCGCCGTCTTCCGCACCCTCGCCGGGACCGCCGCCGCCGAGGCCGGCTTCGCGGCCTTCGATCCCGACGCCTGCCTGGTCAATCGCTACGACCCCGGCACCAAGCTGTCGCTGCACCAGGACAAGGACGAGCGCGACCTGTCACAGCCCGTCGTGTCGGTGTCGCTGGGCCTGCCCGCGGTGTTCCAGTTCGGCGGGCCGCGGCGGGCCGACCGTCCGCGGCGCGTGCCGCTGGCGCACGGCGACGTGGTGGTGTGGGGCGGCCCGGCGCGGCTCGCCTACCACGGCGTGCTGGTGCTGAAGGACGGCACGCACCCGCTGACCGGGGCGCGGCGGTTCAATTTGACGTTCCGGAAGGCGTTGTAGGACGAGACGCGGAAAGGTCCCTCGCTCCGCTCGGGATGACAGGAAGAGCGCTTGGGATGACACGCATTGCCTTGTCATCCCGAGCGCCAGCGAGGGACCCTTCGCTCGTCCGTCTATTCCGCCTTGATCCCCTTCTCCTTGATCAGGGTCGTCCAGCGCGTCTCTTCCTTGTTCATGAACGCCTTGAACTCGGCCGGCGTGGAGGCGCGGATCTCGACGCCCAGCGGCTTGAACTTCTCGATCATCTCCGGCTCGGCGGCGATCTTGGCGATCGCCTTCTGCAGCTTGTCGACGATCGGCTGCGGCGTGCCGGCCGGCACCACCATGCCCTGCCAGAACACCGCCTCGAAGTCCTTCAGCCCGGTCGACTCGACCACCGTCGGGATGTCGGGGAAGGCGGGCGAGCGCTTGAGGCTGGAGATCGCGATCGGGTCCGTGCGCTTGGCGTCGAGCAGCGGCTTGGCCTCGAGCGAAGCCGAGAACATCATCTGCGCCTGGCCTGCGGCGACGTCCTGGCCGGCCTGCGCACCGCCCTTGTAGGGCACGTGCACGAGGTTGATGCCGGCCTGCGACTTCAGGAGTTCGGCGGCGAGGTGGTTGGTCGCACCGATGCCCGAGCTCGCGATGTTGAACTTGCCGGGATTGGCCTTCGCGAGCGCGATCAGGCTCGCCATGTCCTTCGCCGGGAAGTCCTTGTTGACGTGCAGGATGAACGGCGTGAACGACATCAGCGACACGAGCTCGAAGCTCTTGTTCGGGTCGTAGGCGACCTGGCCGGTCAGCGTCGGGTTGATGATCAGCGACGTGCCGCCGGCATAGATCGTGTAGCCGTCGGGCGCCGCCTTGGCGACGTAGTTCGACGCCACCGTGGTCGCCGCGCCGGCGCGGTTGTCGACGATTACCGGCTTGCCCAGCTCGACCGACAGCTTGTCGGCATAGGCGCGCGCCACCGCGTCGTTCACGCCACCCGGCGGGTAGGGCACCACCATCGAGATCGGCTTGGTCGGCCAGTCGGTCTGGGCCATCGCCGCGAGCGGCAGCAGCGCGGTCGCCAGCGCGGCCGCGACGAACGTCGAACGCTTCATGTCTTCCTCCCTGGATCTGTCTTGTCTTATTCGGCGACGAAGAACGGCAACGTCACCTGCTCGTTGACCGGCTCGAAGGCCAGCTTCACCCGCTGCCCGATCTTCAGGCTGTCCGGCGCGACGCCGCGCAGCTGGGCGTTGACGCGCACCCCGGCATCCATGTCGACCAGCGCCACGATGTAGGGCACCGAGGCCTTGAAGAAGAAGTTGAACGGGTGGTGGCACACCGTCCAGCTGTGGATCGCCCCGCCGGTCGGCGCCTCGCGGAACGTGCTCTCCATCGAGAAGCAGTGCGGGCAGACCGGCCGCGGGTAGTGGCGGACCTTGCCGCAGCCCGAGCAGTACTGCAGCAGGAAGCGGCCCTCGCGCAGCCCGTCCCAGTAGGGCTGGCTCTCGCGCGTCGGCGTCGGCAGCGGCCGCTCAGGTGCGGGCGCGGCAATCGGTGCGGTGCTCATGCCGCCCTCCTCAGGATGGCGATCGACCCGTCGCCGAGGTCGCCGTAGCCGGTGACGAGGCCCAGCTCGGCATCCTTGACCTGT
Source organism: Pseudomonadota bacterium (assembly GCA_020160955.1). Classification (GTDB taxonomy): domain Bacteria; phylum Pseudomonadota; class Alphaproteobacteria; order Reyranellales; family Reyranellaceae; genus Reyranella. The sequence continues at coordinate 8,449 of JAIUOX010000060.1, read as the reverse complement.
GCCTTGCCGGCGTCGCGGCGCAGCTGGCGGGTCAGCTCGATGACGTGGTTGAGGCCGACGACGTGGCCCTGGCTCAGCAGGCCGCCGTGGGTGTTGATCGGCAGCTCGCCACCGAGGCGAATGCGGCCGTCCATCACGAACGGCCCGCCCTCGCCGTCCTTGCAGAAGCCCAGGATCTCGAGCTGGCGCAGCACGGTGAAGGTGAAACAGTCGTAGATCTCGGCGAGATCCATGTCCTTCGGCCCGACCCCCGCCATGGCGAAGGCGCGCGGCGCGGCGCGCGTGAGACCGAACTCCAGGATGTCGGGACGCTGCGAGATCGCCGCCGGCGATTCGGGATGACCCTCGGCCACGCCCATGATGGTGACCAGCGGCCTGGCGAGGTCGCGCGCGCGGTCGGCTGCGCTGATCACGACGGCGGCGCCGCCGTCGCTCTCGAGGCTGCAGTCGAACAGGCGGAACGGGTCGGAGATCATGCGCGAGGCATGGTGCTCCTCCACCGTGAGCGGCTTGTTCATCACCACGTTGCCGTTGAGGATCGCGTGCTCGCGCGTCACGACGGCGATCTCGGCCATGTGGCGCGGCGTCGTGCCGTACAGCTCCATGTGGCGGCGCGCGCCCTGGGCGTAGAGCTGGGCCGGCGCGAACAGGCCGATCGGCGCCTCGTGCTCGGCGGTCAGCGCGAACTGCGGGAACTGCTGCAGGCGCGAACTGACGCGCGCCCCGGAGTAGCCGGTGCGGCCGACCGAGATCAGGACGTTGCGGCAGACGCCGGTCGCCACCGCCATCGCGGCGGTCTGGATGGCGGCGACGCAGGTCGCGCCGCCCATCGGCACGAACACCGACAAGGCGAGGTCGGGCAGGCCGAGGTTGGCCACGAAGTCCTCGGCGATGCCGCCGCCCGGGAAGTACGGCACGACGCCGTCGATATCCCGCGGGCTCAGCCCCGCATCGGCGATCGCCGCCAGGCTGGCCTCCATCTGCAGCGCCAGACCGCTCTTCGGCGTGCCGCGCGTGTAGGCCGTCTCGCCGATGCCGCTGATCGCCGCCTTCTCCCGCAGCGGGTGTGACATGTGGTTTCCTCCTGCGAGGCATCGTGCCTCTCCCCCCGGCATCAGGGAAGGGCTAAGCTTGCCGCTCACGCAGGGGGAAGAATGTCGAACAAGGAACTGGTTTCGCTGAGCGCCGTCGAGATGCGCCGCCGCATCGGCACCAAGGAAATTTCGCCGGTCGAATTGCTCGAGGCGTGCCTCGACCACATCGCCGCCGTCAACCCGGCGGTCAACGCAGTGACGGCGATGGCGGTGAAGCGGGCCCGGCAGGAGGCCAAGGCGGCCGAGACGGCGGTGCGCCGCGGCGAGGAACTGCCGCTGCTGCACGGCCTGCCGACCGGCATCAAGGACCTCGAGGAAACCAGGGACCTGCTGACCACCTACGGTTCGCCGCTCTACCGCGACTACGTGCCGAACTACGACAACGTGATGGTGTCGCGGGTGCGCGCCGCCGGCGCCGTCGTGGTCGGCAAGACCAACGTGCCGGAGTTCGGCGCCGGCTCGAACAGCCGCAACCCGGTGTGGGGCGCCACCGGCAACCCGTTCAATCCCAGCCTCAACGCCGGCGGCTCGTCGGGCGGCTCGGCGGCGGCGCTGGCCACCGACATGCTGCCGGTCTGCACCGGCTCGGATACCGGCGGCAGCCTGCGCAACCCGGCCTCGTTCTGCGGCATCGTCGGCTTCCGCCCGTCGCCCGGCATGGTCGCGGTCGAGCGCCGCGCCATGGGCTGGACGCCGATCTCGGTGCTGGGCCCGATGGGCCGTTCGGTCGCCGACCTCTGCCTGCTCTACGCCACCCAGATCGGCCCGGACGACAGCGACCCGCTCTCCTTCCCGGTCGACGGCGCGGCCTTCGCCGAGCCGTGGCCGGTCGATCTCGGCTCGCTGCGAGTGGCCTATACCGAGGACTACGGCGGCGCGCCGGTCGACCCGGAGATCCGCAAGGTATTCCGCGACCGCATCAAGAAGATGAAGCCGCTGTTCGCGCGGCTCGACAAGGTCGATGTCGACTACGGCGAGGCCGACCGCTGCTTCGACGTGATCCGCGCCGTCAACTTCCTGTCGCGCTACCAGAACGACTACGAGAACAACCGCAAGATGCTCGGGCCGAACATCATCGCCAACTACGAGCTCGGCGCGAAGATGTCGCTCAAGGACTTCGCCTGGGCGCACGGCGAGCAGACCCGGATCTTCCGGGCCTTCCAGGACATCTACAAGGACTACGACCTAGTGATCGGCCCGACCGTCGGCTTCTCGCCGTTCCCGTGGAAGCAGCTCTACATCGACGAGATGAACGGCAAGAAGCTGCGCAACTATTACCACTGGATGGCGACCAAGTACTTCATCACCCTGACCTCGAACCCGGCGGTGTCGCTGCCGTGCGGCGTCGACCACAAGAAGATGCCGTTCGGCCTGCAGGTGGTCGGCCGCTTCCGCGGCGACGGCGAGGTGCTGGGCGCCGCGCACGCCATGGAGCAGGCCTTCAAGGCGATCCCCGGCATGGCGCGGCCGCTGCCCGACATGGCCAAGCTGCGCAAGCCGCGGCCCGACCTGAAGTCGATCGTCACCCACCCGCCGAAGCTCAACGCCAAGACGAGCAACGGCCCGGCCCCGGCGGCACTCTAGGCGCCGCCACCCGGCAGGGGATCATCCAGCAAGGGGGAGAACTGCCATGCGCAAGGACCAGCACGGCCTCACGCTGTCCACCGATTCGGGCACCGCGGTCGATGCCTTCGACCGCGCCACGCAGTCCTACCTCAAGTACCGCACCGACGCCGGCCGCCACCTGGCGGCCGCGCTCAAGGCCGACCCGGCCTTCGCGCTGGGCCACGTCATGCGCGGCTACTTCGCGATGCTGAGCTACAACCAGGCCAACGTGTCGACCGCCGCCGAGGCGCTGGCCGACGCGCGCGCCCACACCCGGCGCACGACGACCCGCGAGGCCGCCCACATCGAGGCGCTGTCGCGCTGGATCGACGGCGAGCCCGACCGCATGCTCGACATCTGGGAAGCCATCGTCGCCGAGCATCCGCACGACGTCCTGGCCTTCCGGCTGCACCACTTCTCCGCCTTCTGGCTGGGCCGGCCGGCGACCATGCAGGCCGCGGTCGAACGCGTCTTCCCGCACTGGAGCGACGAGCTGCCGGGCTGGGGCATGGTGCTGGCCTGCCGCTCGTTCGCCCACGAGGAAGCCGGCAACTACGGGCTGGCCGAGGATTCGGGCCGCCGCGCCATCGAGGTCGACCCGGGCGACCTGTGGGCCGCCCACGCCGTCGCCCACGTGCTGGAGATGCAGGGCCGTCGCGGCGAGGGCATCGACTGGCTGAAGCGGCTGGAGCCCAACTGGGCCGGCGCCGCCAATCTCAAGCACCACCTCTACTGGCACCGCGCGATGTTCCACCTCGAGCGGCGCGAGATCGAGCAGGCGCTGTCGCTTTACGACAACGGCTTCCGCGACCTCAACTCGCAGCTCACGCAGGCGGTGCCGGACCTCTACATCGACGTCCAGAACGCCGCCTCCATGCTGTTCCGGCTGGAGCGCCAGGGCGTCGACGTCGGCGACCGCTGGGTCGAGCTGGCCGACAAGGCCGAGGCGCGGATCGGCGACTGCCTGTCGGCCTTCACCCTGCCGCACTGGATGATGGCGCTGACCGCGACCGGCCGCACCGAGGCGGCCCAGCGCATGCTCGAGGCGATGCGCGCCTTCGGCCGCGGCAACGGCCCGAACGAGCGGCTGGTCGGCCGCGTCGCCCTGCCGGTCTGCGAGGCGCTGGTCGCGCACCGCGCCGGCCAGCATGCCGAGGCGCTGGCGCTGCTGCGCCCGGTGATCGGCGACATGTACCTGCTGGGCGGCAGCCACGCGCAGCAGGACGTGCTGGAGCAGCTCTACCTCGATGCCGCGATGAAGGCCGACAGCGCCGACGACGTCCGCCTGATCCTCGAGCGGGTGGCGGGCCGCCACCCGGTTCCGCCCTCCCGCCGCATCGGCTGGGCCGCGGCGGCGCACTGCCTCCACTAGGACAAAGCACGCACCATTTGTGTCGAGAAAGGCCCATCGCGGGAATACCGCCGACCATGGGATGATTGCCACCGCGAGGGCTGCACCTCGATAGGCCCTGCATAACTCGCTGCGGAAGGCACAATGCGGATCATCCCACCCCAGAGAAAAGATGAGATTCAGCTAAGAATTGACGAAGCACTCAGCGCTCTTAGAAGAGATGGCGAACACATTGTTTTCGAGACGCACGCTGAATTTCTCATTTCGGCGAGCCTTCTACTCAACGAACTATCAATTTCTCGGCAAACGACAGATCGAGAAAAGGAGAAGCTCGTCACTCAAACGTTGCTTGCGATGCGCAGACGCGACAAGCATACCGTCGATGACTTTGAAGTCCTGCTAGCAGAAGCACAATCTGCACTTCTCAAATCACCCAAGAGCAAATTCCACTTTCTAGCCAGCGCGCGTGCCATTCCCAGGCTGGATGGAAGAGCGATTCTCACAGCCAAGATCAGTGGAGTCAGGGTCCAAATAGGTCGGCGCTTCCCCAAGCGAGTAGAGACATCGTTTCGCTCCGGCGACGTTAAGATTGATCTACTGGCTCCCGCGCCCGTTGTTCCGATCTGGGCTACTGTATCTGCTCGTTCCGAACTGGAGGCGGCAGACAAAGCAGTCGCATCAATCAAGGCAGCACTGGGCTGCATCAATCTATTGCTGAACAGCCACGTTGAACGGAGTCACTCGGGACGACCACTTCCTCGCAATACAGTCCGGCTTGTTGGGGACCAAGTTGTCTATCGATCCGACTGGTCCAGATTCGATAATGTCTTCTTCTACGAGGAAGAGGCGGAGAATCCGGAACGGTGGCCAGTCGATCTAGCCCGTAGTCTAGAGCGCAACCGCAAGACGCTAGACCAGATGCTCAATCGATTGAACGATCCAGTTCTTGGCTCTCTATTGTTTGAGGCTATCCAAGATTATCACGAAGCTCTGTGTCGGGTGGACCCAGCGCTTGTGCACTTCCGATTGTGGGGTCTTCTGGAGAGATTGACGAATTCGCAAGCTGATGAGAGCCGCACGACCATAAAGCGAGCTTCATTTCTGTTCTCGCAGACGGAAGTTCTTCGACAACGGCTGAGGCATGTGGCAGACGCACGCCACAAGTTCGTACACCAGCGCGCAAGGGTGCCGTTCTTAGAAAATCTGAGCGACCACTTGAGAAAGTGGAGCGAGGAAATCTTGCTCTACTTGTTCTTAACGAGGCGTAGGTTCCCGAACCTCAACTTCTATTTCAAGTTACTCGACGCTCCGGTCTCACGTACGGAGCTCGAACGAGCAATGAGTGTGCTGAGGGCGGCGAAGACCTTCCTCAAATAGACAACTCGCCTAGAACTACTCGGGAGCAGGTGCATGCTCTTGCGCATCCTCAGGCAATTCCCCGCCGCCTCCGCCGTTGCCGGGCCAGTACCCACAACGGAGGTGCCGTGCGCATCCTGACAGGACTGATCGCCGCCCGCCTGGCCGCCACTACGGTGGCGGGCTGCACCGGCGAGAGCGGCTATCCCGGCAGCTGCGGCTATCCCTCGAGCGCCTACAACCGGGCGCCGGCCTACTACTAGACCAACACGGCGTACAACCGGGGCCAGGTCTACGCGACGCCCTACAACGGCGCCCTCGCCGCGACCCGCTCGCCCTACGTCCCGAACGGCGACTACAACCGCGACGACACTTCCAACCGTCGCGACCGCGACGCCAACGGTGACGGCATACCCGACCGCTGCCGACGCTGACGCGCCATCAACTGATCGCGGCGACGCCGCAAGGCCGACACGAAGCAGCGTCAGCGTCGTGTCGGAAGGCCCCGGAACCGGGCAGCCCCTTCCAGAACGGGTAAAGCGCCATGCGCCGCATCATCGGACCGACCGCCCTCGGCCTGTTGATCATCGCCACCGGGTGCGTCGAGAACACCGGCTATCCGACGACCTACGGCTACCAGCCGCAACCGACCTACTACAGCGCGCGGCCGGTCTACTACCAGGCCCCGGCCTACACCGCGCCGGTCTACTACGGGGCGCCCGCCTACCGGGCGCCCACCGTGTACGTCGCGCAGCCGGCGCCGCCGCCGCACCGGCACCACCGCCATCCCCGGCGGGACTGGGACGACTAACGCTCCCTAGTCCGGCGCCTTGCAGGTGAAGTTGGCCGCGTCGTCGATGCTGCCCGAACCCGAGTAGCGCGCGACCAGCGGGTACGGGCAGAGCGGCCGGGTGCGCACCACCTTGCCCTGCTCCGAGCGCGCCGCCGGGATCGAGACCGGCGCGACGCCGTTCTCGACCCAGTTGATCAGGCTGGTCATCGGGTCGAACTGGTCGGTGCCAACGCCGCCGCGGCAATGGAACATGCCAGGCACCATGAACAGCCGGAAGAACTCCGGCGTGTGTGCGCCGTTGGCCGCGACAGCCTTCAGGTAGTAGTCGATGCCCATCATCGGCGGCAGCGCGGTGTCGGCCCAGCCGAAGTACATCAGGAGCTTGCCGCCGCGGCCGCGGAACGTCTGGAGGTCGGGATTGGTGGCGTTGAGCAGCACGCGCGCATCGCTGTAGGCCGCGATGTCCTTCGCGTAGTCGAACTTCGACGAGTCGAGCGCCGGGTCGGGCTTGGCGCCCCAGTAGCGCACGAAGCTGTCGCCGTAGGCGTGCTGGATGCCACGGCCGCCGGTCGGCGGGATCAGCCAGCGGCTCCAGCCCATCTCGGTCGTGCCGCCGGGCAGCGCGCTGTTGCCCACCACTTCGGCGCCGACCGGCTGGCCGAAGTGGACCGGCTTGCCGTTCACCGTGAGGCCTTCGTAGATCTTCTTGAGCGCGCCCGACTGGGCGGGCGTCAGGCAGCTCTCGGCATCCTGGCCGGCCGGGCATTGCGCGACGTCGCGCGCCGGGTCGAAGTCGCAGCGCCGCGGATCGTCGATCACGCCGTCCTTCAGCCCGTCCTTCGCGTCGCAACGCGCGTAGGCGGCGTCGGCCACCAGCTTCATCTTGGCCAACGGTACCGGCGTCTCGGTCAGCACCAGCCCGTTCCACAGGCTCTGCGTCACGGTGTCGACGAAGTTGAGCACCGGCGCGCCGGCAACGATGCCGTCGAAGTCCTGCGGGAAGCGCTGGGCGCTGATCAGCGCCTGGCGGCCACCGGTCGAGCAGCCGTCGAAGTACGAGAACGACGCGGCGCGCTGGTAGTAGGCGGCGATGATCCGCTTGGCCTCGACGCTGGACAGGTGGACGCCGCGAAAGGCGTAGTCGACCCGCTTCTGGTAGCTCATGGCGAACGTCGCCAAGGGCTCGGCGGTCGCGTCGTGGCCGGTGTTGGTCTGCGCCGTGGCAAAGCCCTGCTTCAGGGCGTTGGCGCGGATCGCCGGCCGCGGACCGCTGTCGGGCGCCTCGCCGGCATAGCCGCCGTTGCCGTGCATGTAGAAGCGCCGGTTCCAGCTCGACGGCAGGTTCACCTCAAAGCGGATCTCGGGCTGGATCAGGCCGCTGACGCGGCAATGCTCGGGCACGCCATCGGCGGCCGGCACCAGCCGCGCCGACACGATGGTCGTCTCGGCGGTGGCGAGCGACGGCACGGCGGCGCAGGCCATCGCCGCCTGCGTCGAGGCGATGGCGTAGCGCACCGGCGACCTGGCGGCCTCGCTGAAGTTGGCGGCGTTCTGCGCGCCGGCGCTGGCCGGCAGCAGGACAAGCGCCGACAGCGTGGCGCCGATCATGACTGTTCTCATGTCTTCTTCCCCCCGGTCTTCAGCTTGCCCTTGGTCGCGCGGATCTCGGCGTCGTGCTGGCCGAGCGTCGGCGCGGCGCGGCGCACCGCGGCCGGCGTGGCCGACATCTTGAGCGGTACGCCCAGCGTCTTCTGCCGCCCGGCCTTGGCGTGCTCGACCTCGACCACCATGTCGCGGGCGACGATCTGCGGGTCGGCGAATACCTCGTCGTGGTGCAGCACCGGCCCGGCCGGGACACCCTCGGCCTCCAGCGCCGCCAGCCACTCGGCCGAGGTCTTCGTCCGCAGACGTGCCTGCAGCACCGCGATCAGCGCCTCGTTGTTGCGCACCCGGTCGCCGTTGGTGCGGAAGCGCGGATCGTCGGGCAGTCCGGGCTCGCCCAGCAGCGCGCAGACCTTGCGGAAGAAGTTCTGCTGCGCCGCGCCGATCGTGATCCAGCCGTCGGCGGTCTGCAGCACCTGGTAGGGCGACGAGCCGCGATGGGCCTGGCCCAGCCGCTCGGGCCGCACGCCGGTGGCGAAGTAGTTGGCGGCCTCGTAGACGCCCAGCGACACCGTCGCCTCGAGCAGCGAGGTCTCGACCCACTGGCCCTCGCCCGTCCGGTTGCGTGCCTGCAGCGCCGCGAGGATG
>JAIUOX010000059.1 GCA_020160955.1 Pseudomonadota bacterium | reverse complement strand
CGAGAGCGGGCGGCCGTCGTTGAAGCGCGCCCACCGCAGCGCGGCGTCGAAATCGAAGCCGGCCAAGGATCAGAAGCCCAGCTTCAGGTCGGGGTCGACTTTCGCCCGCACGGCGTCGAAGGTCTCCAGGAACCTGTCCTCGATGGCGAGGCTGGCGAGCGCGAAGGCAATGAGTTCCGAATCGCTGCTGATGCCGGTATTCCGCTTGGCCTGCCGGACGAGCCGCGGGCTCACCCGCCCGGAGATTCGGCCGGTCTTCCCCTTGAGCAGCCCGGAGTCCTCCGCGGCCTTCATCACCGGCTCGATTCGCGCGTCCTTCGGGCGGAACTGACTGCCGCTCTCGGCCATGCCGCGACGGGATCTGCGCGCCTTCGTCATGACGATCCTCTTGGGCAACGAATTCGACGTTTTGTTGAACATGGCTGGTGACGGCCGTGGCAGCAAGCGTTCCATCCTGCGTCGGTGAAAGGTCCCTCGCTGCGCTCGGGATGACAGCCTCTTCGTGTCATCCCGAGCGCAGCGAGGGACCCTTCTCGAGTTTGCCGCCCTTGAGACCGCTCAGTTCCTCGAATTTCGAAAGGTCGATTGCTTGCCGTATGGGTTCCTGTTCAAGGAAAGTTCACTGGACCGGCGCCTTCGGGGCCAATGAAACGAATGCATCGGCTCGTTCGAACAATCCTGCGCATTTGCTGCGATTTCTGCCGCTGGACCCGACCTCCGCGGCACCCAGAAAGTGCCCCATCGTTTGCGCCCCTTACGGTACGCAAAAACTCCCCGCCGCCCACCGCGTCCCTTGCCCCGATCCACAACTTCAGTTATCATCCGGGCCTCGCCTTGACCCCCCGGACCCCCGTCCCTAGATTGCGCGCCCTATGTTTACCGGGGCCCTCCTGGAGCGAATTATCCGCCCGGTCCGCTGACCGCGGCCGGGTCCGTCTGCCTGCCCGCGACTGTCCGCCGGACGGTCGCCGATCGCTCCTCCTTGCACCGAGTTTCTCGTGACAACCGACTATAAATCCAGCGTCTTCCTGCCCAAGACCGACTTCCCCATGCGCGGCGGCCTGCCCAAGAAGGAGCCCGAGCTCCTGGCGCGCTGGGCCGACATGAAGCTGTTCCACCGGCTGCGCGCCGAGAGCAAGGGACGGCCGAAGTTCGTGCTGCACGACGGCCCGCCCTACGCCAACGGCAACCTCCACATCGGGCACGCGCTCAACAAGATCCTCAAGGACCTCATCACCCGCTCGCAGCAGATGATGGGCAAGGACAGCCACTACGTGCCGGGCTGGGACTGCCACGGCCTGCCGATCGAGTGGAAGATCGAGGAGAAGTACCGCGCCGCCAAGCAGGACAAGGACCAGGTGCCGATCGGCGAGTTCCGCCGCGAGTGCCGCGCCTTCGCCGACCACTGGATCACGGTCCAGCGCGAGGAGTTCAAGCGGCTGGGCGTCGAGGGCGACTGGGAGCACTACTACTCGACGATGGCCTACGCCTCCGAGGCGGTGATCGTCGGCGAGCTGGGCAAGTTCCTGATGAACGGCGGGCTCTACAAGGGCTCGAAGGCGGTGCTGTGGAGCGTCGTCGAGAAGACCGCGCTGGCCGAGGCCGAGATCGAGTACCACGATCACACCTCGGACACGGTTCACGTCCGCTTCCCCGTGCTGAAGTCGAAGGGCGGCAAGCTCGACGGCGCCGCCGTGGTGATCTGGACGACGACCCCCTGGACGATGCCGGGCAACCGCGCCGTCGCCTACGGGCCGGAGATCGCCTACGCGCTGGTCGAGGTCACCGAGGCGGGCGAGGGCTCGCGCGCCGTGGTCGGCGAGAAGATCGTGGTGTCGCGCGACCTGCTGCCCGCGATCTCGGCCGAGGCCAAGTTCACCGGCCGCGTGCTGGCCGAGGTCGCGGCGAGCGATCTCGAGGGCGCGTTGCTGGCGCACCCGCTGCGCGGCCAGGGCTACGAGTTCGACGTGCCGGTGCTGCCCGGCGACTTCGTGACCGCCGACGCCGGCACCGGTTTCGTGCACATCGCGCCGGGCCACGGCGCCGACGACTACGAGCTGGGCATCGCCAACGGCATCGAGGTGCCGGACACGGTGGCCGAGGACGGCACCTACTACCCGCACGTGCCGCTGTTCGCCGGGCTGCAGGTCTACACTTCGGAAGGCAAGAAGGGCCGCGCCAACAAGGCGGTGATGCAGGCGCTCGAGGCGGCCGGCAAGCTGATGGGCAACGGCCAGGTCCGCCACTCCTACCCGCACTCGTGGCGGTCCAAGGCGCCGGTCATCTTCCGCAACGCGCCGCAGTGGTTCATCGCCATGGACAAGCCGATCGCCGAGATCGGCGGCACGCTGCGCGACAAGGCGCTGGCCGCCATCGACGCGACGCGCTTCGTGCCGCGCGCCGGCTACAACCGCCTGCGCAGCATGATCGAGCAGCGGCCCGACTGGTGCGTGTCGCGCCAGCGCGCCTGGGGCGTGCCGATCGCGGTGTTCGTCGACAAGAAGACCGGCGAGCCGCTGCGCGACCCGGAAGTCATGGGCCGCATCGTCGAGGCGTTCCGCGCCGAGGGCGCCGATGTCTGGTTCGAGAGCCCGCCCGAACGCTTCCTCGGCAACAAGTACAAGGCCGAGGACTTCGAGCAGGTGAAGGACATCCTCGACGTCTGGTTCGACTCGGGCTCGACGCATGCCTTCACGCTCGAGGGCAATCCCGAGCTCAAGTGGCCGGCCGACCTCTACCTCGAGGGCTCGGACCAGCATCGCGGCTGGTTCCACTCCTCGCTGCTCGAGAGCTGCGGCACCAGAGGCCGCGCGCCCTACGACGGCGTGCTGACGCACGGCTTCACGCTCGACGAGCAGGGCCGCAAGATGTCGAAGTCGCTGGGCAACATCACCGCCCCCCAGGCGGTGTGCGACCAGTACGGCGCCGACATCCTGCGCCTCTGGGTGGTCGGCACCGACTACACCGAGGACCAGCGCATCGGTCCGGAGATCCTGAAGCACCAGGCCGAGGCCTACCGCCGGCTGCGCAACACGCTGCGCTACCTGCTGGGCAGCCTCGACGGCTACACCGCCGCCGAGGCGGTGAAGCCGGCCGACATGCCGGAGCTGGAGCGCTGGGTGCTGCACCGCATGGCCGAGCTCGACGCGATCTTCCGGCTGGCGGTCGACGACTTCGACTTCCACCGCATCGCGACCGAGCTGCACAACTTCTGCGCGGTCGACCTGTCGGCGTTCTACTTCGACATCCGCAAGGACGCGATCTACTGCGACGCGGCCGGCACGCTGCGCCGCCGCGCCGCGCGCACGGTGATGGCCGAGCTGTTCTCGTTCCTGACCGCGTGGCTGGCGCCGATCACCTGCTTCACCGCGGAAGAGGCGTGGCTCGCCCGGCCGGCGGGCGTGCCCGACCACGGCGTCGAGAGCGTGCACCTGCGGCTCTACCCGGCGATCCCGGCGGGCTGGCTCGACGCCGCGCTGGGCGACAAGTGGAAGACGGTGCGCGCGCTGCGCCGCGTCGTCACCGGCGCGCTGGAACTGGAGCGCGCCGAGAAGCGCATCGGCTCCAGCCTGCAGGCCGCGCCGCATGTTCATGCCAGCGCCGAGTACCTGGCGGCGATGAAGGGTCTCGACCTCGCCGAGATCTGCATCACCTCGGGCGGCACCCTGGTCGAGGGCGCGCCGGCAGCCGGCGACTTCACGCTGGCCGACGTGCCCGGCGTCGGCGTCGCGCCGCATGCCGCCGACGGCACCAAGTGCGCCCGCTGCTGGCAGGTCCTGCCCGAGGTCGGCAAGTCGGCCAAGCACCCGCTGCTCTGCGCCCGCTGCGAAGAGGCGGTTGACGCCTGATGCGCCCGATCGACAAGCAGGCGATGATCCTCGTGCTGGTGACCGTCGTGGTCGACCAGGTGTCGAAGCAGCTGCTGATGACGTGGCTCGCCTCGACCGGTGCCGTGGTGACGGTGATCGACGGGTTCTTCCGCTTGGTGATGGTGTGGAACCGCGGCGTCAGCTTCGGGCTGATGGGCGGCGACCAGGCGTTGCCGCCGTGGGTGCTGTCGGGCGTGGCGATCGCCGTCTGCATCGGCCTTTTCCTGTGGCTGCGACGAACCGACCGGGCGCTCACCGGCTGGGGCATCGGCCTTGTCATGGGGGGCGCCATCGGCAATGTTATCGACCGCGCCCGGTGGGGGGCGGTGTTCGATTTCGCCGATTTCCACGTGGGCCAATGGCATTGGCCGGCGTTCAATATCGCCGATGCGGCGATCGTTGTCGGCGTCGGCCTGATGCTTCTCGATTCCCTCCTCGCCGAGACCCGGCGGACGCCCTGAAGCGGCCATGTTCAGCGATCACAAGCAAGACTCCCAAGGACGAACGATGCGACGGACGATCCTCTCCCCGGCTCTTCTCCCGGTCAGCCTGCTGGCCCTCGGCGCGCTGTCGCTGGGCGGCTGCAGCGCCTTCGAGAACATCGGCGGCGGCAAGAAGACCTCGCCGGACGAGTTCAAGATCGTGTCGCACTCGCCGCTCACCATGCCGCCCAACGCCGAGCTGCGCCCGCCGCGGCCCGGCGAGCCGCGCCCCCAGGAAGTCACGCCCGCCGACCAGGCCAAGGAAGCGCTGTCGCCGGCGCTGGCCGGCCGGCCGCAGCGCAACCAGGTGCTGACCGGCACCTCCAAGACCGCGCCGACCAACTCCGAGCAGGCGCTGGTCCAGCGCGCCGGCGGCGCCAACGCCGATCCCAACATCCGCAGCCGGGTCAACCAGGATACCAAGACGATCAACGACAGCGACAAGTCGTTCATCGACAGCCTGATCTTCTGGCAGGAGACGCCGCCGTCCGGCGTCGTCGTCGACCCGAGCAAGGAACAGCAGCGCATCCGCGACGCCCAGGCGGCCGGCCAGCCGCCGGCCGGCAGCACGCCGACCATCAAGCGGCGCCAGCGCGGCATCCTCGAAGGCATCTTCTGAGCCGGTCGCCGATGTTCAGCCGCCGCGCCCTGCTCGGCGGCCTCGCCGCCGCCGGTTCGCTCGCCGCGTCCGGCGCGAGCGCCAAGCTGTTCAACGTCGACAAGCGCCGGGTCGAGACCTTCACGCTGTCGAACGGCCTGCAGGTCGTCGTCCTGCCGTCGAACCGCGCGCCGATCGTCAACCAGCTGCTGATCTACAAGGTCGGCGGCGCCGACGAGGTGTTCGGCAAGACCGGCATCGCCCACTTCCTCGAGCACATGATGTTCAAGGGCACCGGCACGGTGGGAGCGGGCGACTTCTCGCGCATCGTGGCCAAGCACGGTGGGCGCGACAACGCCTACACCTCGTACGACACCACCGGCTACTACCAGATCGTTTCGCCCGACCGGCTCGAGATGGTGATGCGCATGGAGGCCGATCGCATGAACGGCCTGGTGATCAGCGAGAAGGAGCTGGTCCCCGAGCGCCAGGTGATCCTCGAGGAGCGCCGCATGCGGCTCGAGAACTCGCCCGGCGCGCTGCTCGGCGAGGCGGTGCAGGAGCAGCTGTTCGGCCGCAAGAAGCCCTACGGCATGCCGATCATCGGCTATGTCGAGGACATCAAGAAGCTGACCGTCAACGACCTGACGGCCTTCTATCGCAAGTGGTACGCGCCCAACAACGCGGTGCTGATCGTGGCCGGCGACACCACCGGCGACCAGGTCCGCAAGTTCGCCGAGAAGTTCTACGGCCCGATCCCGCAGCGCAAGCTCGAGCCGCGCCGCCGGCCGAACGAGGGCGCCGGCGACCTGCCGCAGAAGGTGGCGCGGGCCGACGCCCGGGTCGCCGAGCCGCGCTGGGGCCGCAACTACCTCGCGCCGTCCTACTTCAAGGGCGAGACGCAGCATGCCTACGCGCTGCAGGTGCTGGCCCGCCTGGTCGGCGGCGGCGAGACCAGTCGCCTGTGGAAGGTGCTGGTCGACGAGCGCAAGCTCGCCCTGTCGGTCGGCGCCGGCTACAGCCCGCAGAGCCTCGGCCTCACCACCTTCGACTTCGGCGCCCATCCCGCGCCGGGCGTGGCGATGGCCGACATCGAGACGGCGGTCGCCGACCAGCAGGCGCGCCTGCTCGACCAGGGCGTGACGGCGGCGGAAGTCGAGCGGGCGCAGAACGCGCTCTTGGCCGCCGCGATCTATTCCCAGGACTCGCTGCAGAGCGGGCCACGCCTGTACGGCAGCCTGCTCGGCATCGGCGGCACGGTCGCCGACATCGATGCCTGGCCGCAGCGCATCGGCGCGGTGACGCCCGACGCCGTCGTCGCGGCGGCGCGCGCGGTGTGGAAGCCCGAGCGCCTCGTGACCTCGCTGCTGATGCCGCAGGAAGGCATGCGGTGAGCCGCGTGCTTCGCCTGCTGGGCCTGCTGCTGGTCGCCGTGCTGGGCCTGCCCGCGGCGGCCGGCGCGGTCGACATCCGCACCGTCACGACGCCGCTCGGCATCAAGGCCTGGCTGGTCCAGGACAAGAGCGCGCCGGCGGTCTCGCTGGCCTTCTCGTTCGGCGCCGGCACCGCGACGGAGCCGGAGGGCCAGTCGGGCGTCACCAGCCTGATGGCCGCCCTGCTGACCGACGGCGCGGGCCCGCTCGATTCGCAGGCCTACCGCCAGCGGCAGGAGGATGCCGCCGCGTCGGTCAGCTTCGGCGCCTCGCTCGACCGGCTGGGCGGCAGCCTGCGGGTGCTGTCGGCCAACCGCGAGGAAGGCTTCGAGCTCCTGCGGCTGGCGCTGACGCAGCCGCGCTTCGATGCCGCGATGATCGACCAGCGCCGCGCCCAGACCATCGCCGGCATCAACCAGGCCCGGCAGCGGCCCAACGCGGTGGCGGCGCGCACCATGATGGAGACCGAGTTCGCCGGTCATCCCTACGCGCGCGATCCCGAGGGCACGCCCGACGACCTGCGCAAGATCACCCAGGCCAACCTCAAGCAGCGCGCCGCGACCCTGCTGGTGCGGACCGGCCTGGTCGTCGCCGCGGTCGGCGACATCGACGAGGCCGAGCTGGCGCGCCAGCTCGACCGCGTGTTCGGCGCCCTGCCGGTCGGCGCGGCGCCCGCCGTGCCGCCGGAGTGGAAGCCGCCGGTCAAGGCGCGCACCGTCGTGGTCGAGCGGCCGGTGCCGCAGAGCACGGCGCTGGTGGCGCTGCCCGGCATCGCCCGCGACGATCCCGACTGGTACGCCGCGAGCGTGCTCAACCACGTGCTGGGCGGTGGCGGCCAGCAGTCGCGCCTGTTCACCGAGGTGCGCGAGAAGCGCGGCCTCGCCTACGGCGCGTCGTCCAGCCTGCGCGTCTACAAGCGCGCCGCGCTGCTGGTGATCTCGACCGCCAGCGCCAACGAGCGCGTCGCCGAGGCGCTGCGCGTGGTCCGCGCCGAGCTGGCGCGGCTGCGCAGCGAGGGCCCGACCGAGCAGGAATTCGCCGACGCCAAGACCTACCTGAACGGCGCGCTGTCGCTGTCGCTCGATTCGTCGGGCGCCATCGCCAACCTGCTGCACTCCATGCAGGTCGACAACCTCGGACCCGACCACCTGACGAAGCGCGCCGCGCTGATCGCCGCGGTCAAGCCGGAGGACGTGCGCCGCGTCGCGGGTCGCCTGCTTCGCCCCGACGTCGCGACGACGGTGGTGGTCGGCAAGCCGGTCGGCATCACCCCCGATCCCTGAGAGGCGGGCCATGGTCTACACGCAGGTCATCGACAACGTGCTGGAAGAGGGCGTGGGCAAGCACGGCCTGCCGCGCGCCGTGTTCGAGCGCGAACTCGCGAAGGCGGCGCCGGCGCTCGACAAGATCCGGGGCTGGAAGGCCGACGGTACGTTGCCGCTCCTGTCGCTGCCCGGCCGCCTCGACGACATCGCCGCGCTGCGGCCGCACGTCCAGCGCTTCTCCGCCTTCGAGCACGTCGTGGTGATCGGCAGCGGCGGCTCGAGCCTCAGCGGCAAGACGCTGGTGGCGCTGCAGGACGTGGGCTTCGGCCCGGCCGCCGGCAAGCCGAAGCTGTGGTTCTGCGACAACGTCGACCCGGCGACCTTCGCGGCGCTGGCCGCGCGGCTGCCGCTCGAGCGCACCGGCTTCCTGCCGATCTCCAAGTCGGGCGGCACGCCCGAGACGCTGACCGCGCTGTTCACCGTGCTGGCCGCGCTCGAGGCGCGGGTCGGCAAGGCGGCGGTGGCGCACCACGTGCTGGCGATCACCGAGGCCGCCGACAACCCGCTGCGCCGGCTGGCGACCCGGCTGGGCTGCACCGTGCTCGACCACGATCCGAAGGTCGGCGGCCGCTACTCGGCGCTGAGCCTGGTCGGTCTCCTGCCGGCGATGATCGCCGGGGTCGACGCGGTGGCGCTGCGCGAGGGCGCGGCCAGCGTGCTCGACCCGGTGCTGGCGGCGACGGACACCGCCGGGCTGGCGCCGGCGATCGGCGCGGCCCTGTCGGTCGGCCTGGCCAAGGAGCGCGGCGTCAACGTCACGGTGATGATGCCCTACGTCGACCGGCTCGAGACCTTCGCGATGTGGTACCGCCAGATCTGGGCCGAGAGCCTCGGCAAGAACGGGCAGGGCACGACGCCGGTGCGGGCGCTCGGCACGGTCGACCAGCACAGCCAGGTCCAGCTCTACCTCGGCGGTCCGGCGGACAAGCTGTTCACCGTGCTGATCCAGGACACGGCGGGACAGGGCACCCGGCTCGACCCGGCGATGCTGGGCGGCGACAAGGCGCTGGCCTACCTCGGCAACAAGACGATGGGCGACCTGCTCCAGGCCGAGGCCGAGGCGACCGCCGCGACCTTCGTGAAGAATGGCCGGCCGACCCGGCTGTTCCGGCTGAAGACGGTCGACGAGCGCACCATGGGGGCGCTGATGATGCACTTCATGCTCGAGACCATGTTCGCGGCCGAGCTGTGGGGCGTCGACGCCTTCGACCAGCCGGCGGTCGAGGAGGCCAAGGTGCTGACCCGGGAGTATCTTTCCGCAAGTGGCAAGCCGTAGGATGGGCGCGCCATGAGCGCGCTCCGCCGCCTGCCCTCGACCCTGGTCAACCGCATCGCCGCCGGCGAGGTGGTGGAGCGGCCGGCCAGCGCCGTGAAGGAACTGGTCGAGAACGCGATCGACGCCGGCGCCTCGCGCATCGCGGTGACGCTCAAGGAAGGCGGTCGCAGCTTCATCGCGGTGGTCGACGACGGCATCGGCATGGACCGCGACGAGATGGTGCTGGCGGTCGAGCGCCACTGCACCTCCAAGCTGCCCGACGACGACCTGACCGACATCCGCACGCTGGGCTTCCGCGGCGAGGCGCTGCCGTCGATCGCCTCGGTCAGCCGCTTCACGCTGACCTCGCGCCCGGCCGGCGCCGACACCGCCTGGAGCCTCGAGATCGAGGGCGGCGCGCGCGGCGAGCCGAAGCCGGCGGCGCACCCGCCGGGCACCCGCGTCGAGGTCCGCGATCTCTTCTTCGCCACCCCGGCGCGGCTCAAGTTCCTCAAGGAGCCGCGCACCGAGTCGGGCCACGTCGCCGACGCGATGCGGCGGCTGGCGATGGCCCATCCCGCGATCGGCTTCCGGCTGGAGAGCGAGGAACGCACGCTGATCGACCTGCCGGCGATAAGGCCGGCGCTGATCGAGCCGCCCGAGGCGCAGCGGCTGCAACGGCTGGCCGCCATCATGGGCCGCGAGTTCGGCGACAACACGGTGGCGATCGACGCCACCCGCGAGGGCTTCCGCCTGTCCGGCTTCGCCGGCCTGCCGACGCTCAACCGGCCGACCAGCCAGCACCAGTACCTGTTCGTCAACGGCCGGCCGGTGCGCGACAAGCTGCTGGCCGGCGCGGTGCGCGGCGCCTACCAGGACTTCCTCGCGCGCGACCGCCACCCGATGGTCGCGCTGTTCCTCGAGGCGCCGCCGGCGATGGTCGACGTCAACGTCCACCCGGCCAAGACCGAGGTGCGCTTCCGCGACGCCGGCCTCGTGCGCGGCCTGATCGTCGGCGCGCTGCGCACCGCGCTGGCCGCCGCCGGCCACCGCGCCAGCACCACGGTGGCCGACGCCGCGCTGGGCGCGCTCAGGCCGCACTCCGGCTTTTCCACGCCGCTGCCGCTCGGCCGCGGGACACCCTCGTTCGACCTGCCGCGCGGCTTGGCCGACGCCGCGTCGGGCTTCCTCGCGCCGTTCGCCGCGCCCTCGGCGCGCGTCGAGCCGGGGGCGATGGCGCCGGCGCCGGCCGACGGGCCGTCCTTCCCGCTGGGCGTCGCGCGGGCGCAGCTGCACGAGACCTACATCGTCGCCCAGACCGGCGAGGGCGTGGTGATCGTCGACCAGCACGCCGCGCACGAGCGGCTGATGCACGAGAAGCTCAAGACCCAGCTCGAGAGCGACGGCGTGCGCCGCCAGGCGCTGCTGCTGCCCGAGGTCGTCGAGGTCGGCGAGGACGGCGCCCGCCGGCTGGCGGCGCGATCCGCCGAGCTGGCCGAGCTCGGCCTCGTGCTCGAGCCGTTCGGGCTGGGCGCCGTGGTGGTGCGCGAGACGCCGGCGGTGCTGGGCGAGGTCGACGTGCAGGGGCTGGTGCGCGATCTCGCCGACGAGCTGGCCGAGATGGGCGACCACCTGTCGCTCAAGGAGAAGATCGAGGACGTGTGCGGCACGCTCGCCTGCCACACCTCGGTGCGGGCCGGCCGGCGGCTGACCGTCGAGGAGATGAACGCGCTGCTCCGCCAGATGGAGGCGACGCCGCACTCCGGCCAGTGTAACCATGGCCGCCCGACCTACGTCGAACTCAAGCTGGCCGACATCGAGCGGCTGTTCGGAAGACGATGAAGAGATTTCTCCTGATGGCCGCGCTCGTGGCGATCGCCGTTCCGGCGGTGGCGCAGACCACCGCTCTCGACGGCGAGTGGCGCGGCCGCAGCGACGGCGGCTCGTGCAACGCGCCGCTCGACTACGTGATCACCATCGAGAATGGCTTCGTCGACGGCTCGGCCTACGACACCACGGCGCACGGCCCGGTGCCGAACCTCAAGAAGGCGCCGGCCCCCGCGCCGACGCCCGGCCTGTGGCAGGTCCACGGCACGGTGCGACCCGGCAGCTTCCCGCTGATCGCGGTGGCCTCGGTGAAGGGTGGCGACCGGCGCAACGGCAAGCTCAGCGCGACCGCCGATGCCGGCGGCCTGGTGATCACCGAGACGAGCGGCTGCCGCCGGACGGCGAGGTTGACGCGCGGAGGGTAAGGAGCACCCCCGAGCCGGCACGCTTGGCGAACTTCGGGATCGCCGCGATCGTGTCGGCATCGGCGCGGATCTCGTGGAACGCGGCGCGCGCGAAGCCGGCATCGGCCAACGCGGCCTCGAACTCGGCGCGGTCGTGCGGGTGGCTGGGCAGCGCGAAGGTGACGCCGTCGCGCTCGAAGTGACCGCCGAGATCGGTGCGCAGCATGTCGGGATGGATCTCGGCCACGAACAGCATCCCGCCCGGCCGCAGGTGCCGCGCGGCGCGCGCCAGCACCGGCGCGACCCGCTCCTGGTGCTCGAGCACCAGCGTGATGGTGGCGAGGTCGAAGTCGGTCGGCACGGCGCTCCAGTCGCCGTCGAGGCGCGCGTAGGCGAGCGCCGCCTGGCCCTCGACGATCGCCGGGCCGAGCCGTCGCGTGGCCTCGGCCAGCATCTCGACCGAGCCGTCGATCCCCTGCACGAAGGCCGCGCCGTGGCCGAGCGCGCGGGCCAGCACGCGGCCGGTGCCGCAGCCGATGTCGAGCACGCGCCGTCCCTCGAAGGCGAGCGGCCGCAATGCCAGCTCGCGCTCGACGGCGGCGATCATCGGGTTGTCCTGCGCGTCGTAGCCGGCCGCCCACGCGGCGTAACCGGCGCGCACGTCGGTCTCGACGCGCCTAGCCATCGAGGTCGCCACAGGCGATGCGTTCCTCGACGCCGGCGAGCAGGCGGAAGAACGCGTCCTGCGGCTTCTCCAGCACGAACATCGCCCGCGCATCGAGGCCGAGGTTGATGCCGCGCAGCACCGCGCCGCTGACGCCGTGACCGACGATCACCGTGCGCTGCCCGGTCGCCACGACTTCGGCCAGCAGCTGCTCCGAGCGCTGGCGCAGCTCGGCATGCGTCTCGCCGCCGGGCGGGCAGTAGCCGTGCGGGTCGGCGCGCCAGTCGGCCAGCGCGGTCGGGTGCGTGACCTCGATCTCCGGCCAGCTGAAGCCTTCCCAGTCGCCGTAGCCCAGCTCGGCGAGCCTGGGGTCGTCGCGCCAGTCGCTGGCCGCGAGTCCCAGTTCGCGGCCGACGATCTCCGAGGTCTCGCGCACCCGGCCGAGCGGGCTGCGCAGGAACAGGGTCGGGCCGGGCGCGCGCGCCAGCTCCGCCTTCAGCGTGCGGCCCATCGCCAGCGCCTGGGCGCGGCCGCGCTCGGTCAGCGCCGAGTCCTTGCGGCCCTGCATGCGGCGCTCGGTGTTCCACGCCGTCTCGCCGTGGCGCAGCAGGTAGAGCGGCGCCTGCAGCCTCATGGCGCGCGCCGCAGGATCTGGAGCCGGGCCGCGCCGTAGCGCCGCTCGTCGATCGCCTCGAAGCCGGCCGGCGGCACGAGGTCCTCGTTGTAGGCCAGCTCGACCGTGACGATCGCGCCCGGCGCCACCCAGCCGGCGGCGTCGAGGGCCGCGAGGGCGGGCGCGGCGAGGCCGGACCGGTAGGGCGGGTCGAGGAAGACGAGGTCGCAGGGCTCGCGGCCGGGCGGCGGCCGCGTCGCGTCGGCGCGCACGACCTTGGCATTGCCGGCCTCGCCCAGCTTGCGCAGGTTCTCGCCGATCAGCTTCACCACCGACGGCTCGCTGTCGAGGAAGGTGGCGTGCGCGGCGCCGCGCGACAGCGCCTCGATGCCCAGCGCGCCGGTGCCGGCGAAGGCGTCGAGCACGCGCGCCTCGACCAGCGGCGAAGTGCCGTCGGGCCGCCACGGGGCATGCGCCAGGATGTTGAACAGCGACTCGCGGGCCCGGCTGGAGGTCGGGCGCGTGGCCTGCCCCTCGGGCGCGGCGATGGCACGGCCGCGATGGCGGCCGCCGACGATGCGCAGCATGTCAGGGCCGCCGCGCGCGCGGACGCGCCTTGGCGGTGGGCCGTGGCCGCGGTTTCGCCCAACCCTCGCGGCGCGGCGGCGGCTTGAGGCCGAGCAGCGAGTCGAGCGCCGCCGCCGGCACTTCCTCGACCTCGCCGCGGTCGAGCGTGCCCAGCTGGAACGGCCCGAAGGCGACGCGGATCAGGCGCATCACCGGCAGGTCGAGATGGGCCAGCACGCGGCGCACCTCGCGGTTCTTGCCTTCCGACAGCGCGATCTCGACCCAGGCGTTGGTGCGCTGCTGGCGTTCCAGCCGCGCCTTGATCGGCCCGTAGCGCACGCCCTCGACGGTGATGCCGCGCGCCAGCTCGGCCAGCCGCATCTCGTCGACCAGCCCGTGCACGCGGGCGCGGTAGCGGCGCGTCCAGCCGTTGGCCGGCAGCTCCAGCTTGCGCGCGAGGCCGCCGTCGTTGGTCAGGAGCAGCAGCCCTTCCGACATGAAGTCGAGACGGCCGACCGACACGGTGCGCGGCATGTCCTTCGGCAGCGCGTCGAACACGGTGGGCCGGCCCTGCGGGTCGCGCGCCGTCACCATCTGCTCGACCGGCTTGTGGTAGAGCCACAGCCGCGGCCGGTCGATGTCGGGCAGCGGCTTGCCGTCGACCTCGATGCGGCTGCGGTCGGTCACGGTGAAGGCCGGCGTGTCGAGCACCATGCCGTCGACCCGCACGCGGCCGGCGGCGATCCAGCGCTCGGCGTCGCGGCGCGAGCACAGGCCGGCGCGGGCCAGCCGCTTGGCGATGCGTTCAGGCTCGCTCACCGTGCGCCCGCCGCGCCGAGGAAGGCCTTGAACAGGCGCGCGTCGCCCTCGCTGATCAGGAACTCGGGGTGCCATTGCACGCCGATGCAGAAGCGGTAGGCCGGCGCCTCGATGCCCTCGATCACGCCGTCCGGCGCGGTGGCGTTCACCACCACGCCGTCGGGCGAATCCGCCGCGGCCTGGTGGTGGGCGCTGTTCACCGGCAGCTCGTCGGCGCCGACGATGGCGTGCAGCTGGGTGCCCTTCGCCACGCGCACGACGTGGCCGGCCTCGTTGCGCGGGTTCGGCTGCTCGTGGGCCAGCGCGTCGGCGACGGCGTCGGGAATGTGCTGGATCAGCGTGCCGCCCAGCACGACGTGCAGCAGCTGCTGGCCGCCGCAGATGCCCAGTACCGCCTTGTTGCGCTCCAGCGCGCCGCGGGTCACGGCGAATTCGAAGGCGGTGCGACGGTCCTTGGTGACCACGGTCGCGTGCTTCGCGCCGCCGCCGTAGTAGGACGGGTCGACGTCGAAGGCGCCGCCGGTCACGACCAGCGCGTCGATGCGATCGAGGTAGTCGGCGACGCGGTCCGGCTCGTGCGGCAGGGCGACGGCCAAGCCGCCGGCGGCGTCGATGGCGTCGAGGTAGTTCTGGCGCAGCGCGTACCAGGGAAACTTGGAGTAACCGCCGGGCTTTTCCGCATCCAGGGTCACGCCGATCAGGGGACGGGGCATGTGCTCATCCTAGCACATCCCGTCCCCCGGCCGGCAGGCTTCAGGACGCCGCGGCGGTGATGTTGCGCGGCACGTCCTTGAACGGCTTGTTGGTGTCGACGCTCGTCTCCTTGGGCATGCCGAGCACCCGTTCGGAGATGATGTTGCGCTGGATCTCGTCGGTGCCGCCGGCGATCGAGGTCGCCGGCACCGAGACCAGGATCTCGGCCAGCACCCCGCCCATCGGGCTGTCGGCGCCGGACAGCAGCGCGTCGGCGCCCAGCAGGTAGGTGTGCACGCGCGCCGCCTGGCGGGCGACGTGGCTGGCCACCAGCTTGCCGAGCGAGCCCTCCGGACCCTGCGCCTTGCCCTGCTCCTGGGCCGCCCGCGCGCGGCGGGCCGTCCATTCGCTGGTCTTGGCCATGATCAGCAGCTTGGCGATCTCCTGCCGGATCACCGGGTCGTCGATCTTGCCGGTGGCGCGGGCGCGCTCCAGCACGAGGTCGACGCGGCCGGCGCGCTGCGGATACCACTTGTAGGGTTCCATGGTCGTGGCGATCTCGGCCCGCTCTTCCTCGTAGATGCGGCCCTTGCGCTCCGACGCCGTCGCCCACGAGCGCAGGCCGTCGGCGCCACGCCGCTCGTGCATCAGCGTCGTGGTCGCGACCTTCCAGCCGTCGCCGACGTCGCAAACCATGAACTCCGGCTCGACCAGCGCGTCGGTCATGAACACCTGGTTGAACGACGCGTGGTAGTTCATCTGCTTCAGCGGGTGGACCTGCACGCCGGGCTGCTTCATGTCGAGGATGAAGTAGGCCAGCCCCTTGTGCTTGGCGACATCCCAGTCGGCGCGCGCCAGCAGCAGGCCCCACTGCGCCTTGTGCGCGCTGGTGGTCCACACCTTCTGGCCGTTGATCACCCACTTGTTGCCCTTGCGATCGGCGCGGGTGACGGCGCCGGCCATGTCGGAGCCGCTGCCCGGTTCGCTGAACAGCTGGCACCAGGTGTCCTCGCCGGTCAGGATGCGGCGCAGGAACTTCTCCTTATGGAAGTCGGTGCCGTGCGCCAGGATCGTCGCGGCGGCCAGCGTGCGGATGCCGGCCTTGGCGACGCCGACGGCGCCGATCCGCGCGAACTCGTCGTCGACGATGGTGTTGAAGTGGACCGGCAGGTCGCGGCCGTACCACTGCTTCGGCCAGTGGGGCGCGCCCCAGCCGGACTCGATCAGCTTGGTCCGCCATTCGACGAGGCCGTAGTCGGGGTTCCAGTTGGCTTCCAGCCAGGCGCGCACCTCGGCGCGGACGGAGCTCTCGGTCGGTTCGCTCATGGTGTCGCCTCAGTGCTTCCAGTGCTTCATCATCAGTTCGCGATGCTCGTTGGCGTCGCCGAACAGGACTTCCGAACTCTTGGCCCGCTTGAACCACAGGTGGGTGTCGTTGTCCCAGGTGAAGCCGATGCCGCCATGCATCTGCACCGCGTGGATCGCGGTCTGCAGGTAGGCCTCGGCGGCGCAGGCCTTGACCAGCGAGGCCACGGCCGGCAGGTCGTCGTCGCCCTCGTCGAGCGCGGCGGCGGCGTAGTAGGCCGCCGACTTGGCCATCTCGACGTCGACCAGCATGTCGGCCGCCTTGTTCTTGGTGGTCTGGAACGAGGCGATCGAGCGGCCGAACTGCATGCGCATCTTGACGTAGGCCAGCGCATCCTCGCGCAGGCGCTCGGCGCCGCCGACCATCTCGTTGGCCAGCAGGATGGCCGCCTGGTGCATGGTCAGCGCCAGCGCCGCGGCGCCCTTGCCGGCCTCGCCCAGCAGCTGCGCCTCGACCGCGTTGAAGGTCAGCCGCGCGAGCTTGCGCGTCTCGTCCATGGTCTTGAGAGGCTTGCGCTCGAGCGACGGCGCCTTGCCGTCGACCACGAAGAACGACAGGCCCGCCTCGCCGCTGGTGCCCGGCTGGCGCGCCGCCACGACGATCAGGTCGGCGGTGTGGCCGTCGAGCACGAAGCTCTTGGTGCCCTCCAGCCGCCATGCCGCGCCGGACGGCGTCGCCGCCATCGTCACGCCGGCGGCGTCGTTGCGGCCCGAGTCCTCGGCGATCGCCAGGGTCGCGGTCTTCTCGCCGCTCGCCAGCGCCGGCAGCAGCGCCTTCTTCTGCGCCTCGGTGCCGGCGTTGAGGATGGCGTTGGACGCCAGCACGGTCGACAGGAAGGGCGCGCAGAGCAGGCCGCGGCCCATCTCCTCCAGCACGATCGCGAGGTCGGCCTGGCCGAAGCCGCCGCCGCCGTAGGCCTCGGGAATGTGGATGGCCGTCAGCCCCAGCTCCTGGTTCAGCTTCTGCCAGCCCTCGCGCTCGTAGCCGGCCTCGGTCGCCATCAGGCGGCGAACCTCCTTGGTCGGCGACCGCGCCTCGAGGGCCCGTCGCAGGCTGGTGCGAAATTCTTCCTGCTCCGGCGTGAAGCTGAAGCGCATGACACTCCTCCCAACTCGTGGTTGGCGCTATTTTCCCTCTTATGACCGCGTCCACAAGAGCGACCCCCATGGAGCTTGCGCTCCGCGAAGCGCGCCTAGCCGCAGAGCGGGGGGAGGTGCCCATCGGCGCAGTGATCGTCGGGCCGGACGGCGCCGTGCTGGCGGCGGCGGGCAACCGCACCGAGGCCGACCGCGACCCGACCGCCCATGCCGAGATGCTGGCGATCCGCGCCGCCGCCCGGCAGCTGGGCGCGCCGCGGCTGGTCGACTGCGACCTGCACGTGACGCTCGAACCCTGCCCGATGTGCGCCCAGGCGATCTCGTTCGCGCGGCTGCGACGGGTCTACTGGGGGGCGGGCGACCCCAAGGGCGGCGGCGTCGAGCACGGCCCCCGCATCTTCGACCAGCCGACCTGCCACCACCGGCCCGAACTCTACCCCGGGGTCGGCGAGAGCGAGGCGGCCGAGCTGCTACGCGCCTTCTTCCGCGAGCGGCGCTGACCACTCGGCCCGGACCGTGGCGTCGTCCTCGGTGACCGCGCCGCGCCGCGCCGCGAACAGCGCCGGCGCCTGCCGCGACAGCGCCCACACCGCCGCGCCGCGGACCAGCGGCGAGGCGTCGCCCAGCAGCCGCTCGATCGCCGGCAGCGCGGCCTCGCGGGCGCGGCTGTTGCCCAGCGCGTAGGCGACGTTGCGGGCGAAGCGGTCGCGGCCCATGCGCTTCACCGCGTTGTGCGAGAAGTGGCGACGGAAGCCCGCGTCGTCGAGGCTGGCCAGCTCGGCCAGCGCCGGCGCGTCGAGGTCGGGGCGCGCGTGCAGCGCGGTCTCGCGCGCGGCCTGGGCGAACTTGTTCCACGGGCAGGCCGCGAGGCAATCGTCGCAGCCATAGACGCGGTTGCCGAGCAGCGGGCGCAGCGCGCGATCGACCGGTCCCTCGTGCTCGATCGTCAGGTAGGAGATGCAGCGCCGCGCGTCGAGCCGGTAGGGCGCCGGGAAGGCATTGGTCGGGCAGGCGTCGAGGCAGGCGCGGCACTGGCCGCAGTGATCCGCCTCGGGCGGGTCGGGCGGCAGCTCGACCGACAGCAGGAGCTCGCCGAGCAGCAGCCACGAGCCGAAGCGGCGCGACACCAGGTTGGTGTGCTTGCCCTGCCAACCGGTGCCGGCCAGCTGCGCGGCCGGCTTCTCCATCACCGGCGCGGTATCGACGAACACCTTGAGGTCGTGCCGCCAGGTGTCCCAGATATGGCGGCCCAGCGCCTTCATCTTCGTCTTCATGACGTCGTGGTAGTCGCGACCGCGGGCATAGACCGAGATCGCGCCGCGGTCGTCGCGCGCCAGCACCGCCAGCGGGTCGCCGGCCGGCGCGTAGTTCAGCGCCACCGAGACCACGGTGCGGGCCTTGGGCCACAGCGCCCGCGGATCGGTGCGCGCCTCGGTGCGGTCGCCCAGCCAGCCCATGTCGCCCTGCCAGCCGGCCGCCAGGAAGGCCGCCAGCCGCTCGCGCCGCTGCTGGCGCGCGTCCTCGCCGGGATCGGCCGGGGCGAAGGCGACCGCGTCGAAGCCCAGCCGCAGCGCCTCGGCGCGGATCGCGTCGCGCAGCGCCGCCGGGCTGGCCGGGCGGGGCGGGCGCTTGGGGGTGGGCGGCAGGCGGCTCATCGAGAGGTCAACGCGCGGGACACCGCGCCGGTGTCAGCCGCGGCCGCGGTAGGAGGCGACGCCCTGGTCGGGCAGCCACAGGCCGCGCGGCGGCGGGCCGCTCTGCCAGAAGATGTCGATCGGCATGCCGCCGCGCGGGTACCAGTAGCCGCCGATGCGGATCCAGCGCGGCGCCAGCAGCTTCTGCAGGCGCAGCCCGATGTCGAGCGTGCAGGCCTCGTGGAAGTCGGCCTGGTGGCGGAAGCTGGCGAGGTAGAGCTTCAGCGACTTGCTCTCGACCAGCTTGGCGCGCGGCGCGTAGTCGATCACCAGGTGGGCGAAGTCGGGCTGGCCGGTCACCGGGCACAGGCTGGTGAATTCCGGGCAGACGAAGCGCACCAGGTAGGTCGAGCGCGGATGCGGGTTGGGCACGCATTCGAGCAGCGCCGCGTCGGGCGACCGGGGCGTGTGGGAGATGTGGCCGAGTGCCTTGAGCTTTGGGTATTTCATGGCCCCATCATATGCTAAGCGGGCGGTCATGACCCACCGCGTTGCCATCGTGGGCGCAGGGCCCTCGGGCTTCTACGCCGTCGACGGGTTGTTGCGCGCCCGTCCCGACCTGCACATCGACATCATCGACCGGCTGCCGACGCCGTACGGGCTGGTCCGCGCCGGCGTGGCGCCCGACCACCAGGGCACCAAGGCGATCGTGCGCCAGTTCGAGAAGCTGCTGCAGCAGCCCGACGTCCGGTTCGCGGGCAACCTCGAGGTCGGCCGCGACCTGTCGTGGGACGAACTGACCGCGGCCTACGACGCCACCGTCGTGGCCACCGGGCGGGTGCTCGACCGCCGGCTGGGCATCCCGGGCGACGACCTGCCCCATGTCTGGGGGTCGTGGCGGTTCGTCGCCTGGCTGAACGGCCATCCCGACTTCCGCGCCGGGCCGGACCTCTCCGCCGTCCGCTCGGTGGCGGTGGTCGGCAACGGCAACGTCGCGCTCGACGTCGCCCGCGTGCTGGCCAAGACGCCCGACGAGATGGCCAAGAGCGACATCGTGGCCGAGGCCGGGGCGGCGATCGCCGCGGCCCCGCTGGCCGACATCCACGTGCTGGGCCGGCGCGGCCCCGAGCACGCCTCATTCACCGGCAACGAACTGGCCGAGATGGGCCGGCTGGCCCGCGCCGCCGCCGTCACCGACGCCGCGGCGCTGCAGGTCGAGGCGCCGGCCGGCGACCCGACGCCCGAGCGGCTGCGCAAGGCCAAGAACCTCGACATCCTGAAGGGCTTTGCTGCCGTCCCGCCGGGCGGCAAGCCGGTCACCGTGCATTTCCGCTTCCACGCCGTCCCGGTGGCGATCCGGCCGGGCGAGATCGAGCTGTCGACCGGCGTGCTGCCCGCCGACCTGGTCGTCACCTGCATCGGCTACGACGGCGCGCCGCTGCCGGCCGGCGACGGCGTGTTCGCGGTCGGCTGGGCGCGGCGCGGGCCGAGCGGCACCATCCCGACCAACCGGGCCGACAGCCACGCCGTGGCCCAGCAGGTGCTGGCGTACCTCAAGGACCGTGACCCCAAGAGCGGTCCGGACATCCTGCCGCCGGCGGTCGACGCGGCGGGCTGGCATCGGATCGACCGGCACGAGGTCGCGGCCGGCGCGGCGCAGGGCCGGCCGCGCGTCAAGCTGACCGACTGGCAGGCCCTGTTGGACATCGCGCAGGGCGACTGACCGCACTATGCTGCCGGCGACCGGGGAGGTCGTTCAGGGAGTTTTCATGTTGATGTTCGGTCGTCGTTTCGCCTGCGCGCTGGTCGCCGCGTCCGCCGTCGCGGTCGCCTCGCCCGCCTTCGCGCAGACCACGCTGAAGGCGTCGCTGCACTCGGATCTCAAGATCCTCGACCCGATCTGGACCACGGCGCTGATCACCACGCACCACGGCCACATGATCTACGACACGCTTTTCGCGATGGACGAGAAGCTGCAGATCCAGCCGCAGATGGTCGACAAGTGGGAGGTCTCGCCCGACAAGCTGACCTACACCTTCACCCTGCGCGACGGGCTGGAGTGGCACGATGGCAAGCCGGTGACCGCCGAGGACTGCGTCGCCTCGATCAAGCGCTGGGGCGCGCGCGACGGCATGGGCCAGAAGCTGATGAGCCTGACCGCCGACCTCAGCGCGCCCGATGCCAGGACGATCAAGCTGGTGCTGAAGCAGCCCTACGGCCTGGTCATCGAGTCGCTCGGCAAGTCGAGCTCGAACGTGCCGTTCATGATGCCGAAGTCGGTGGCCAGCGGCGATCCGAACACGCAGATCACCGAGGCGATCGGCTCGGGCGCCTTCATGTTCAAGAAGGACGAGTGGAAGCCCGGCGAGAAGGTCGTCTACGTCAAGAACCCCAAGTACAAGCCGCGCAGCGAGCCGCCCTCGGGCATGGCCGGCGGCCGCGTCGCCAAGGTCGACCGCGTCGAGTGGGTGTGGATTCCCGACAGCCAGACCCAGATCAACGCCCTGCTGAACGGCGAGATCGACATGGTCGAGAACGTGCCGCCCGACCTGCTGCCGCTGATCGCCAAGGACAAGAACGTCCGCATCCAGGTGATCAGCAAGGCGGGCCGCCAGTACGCCATGCGCTTCAACATGCTGACCAAGCCGTTCGACAACCCGAAGGTCCGCGAGGCGGTGCTCTACGCGCTCGACCAGAACGAGATCCTGGCGGCCAACGTCGGCAACCCCGACTACTTCCGCGCCTGCAAGTCGATCTTCCCGTGCGGCTCGCCGCTCGAATCGACCAAGGGCTGGGACGACAAGCTGGCGGGCAACGTCGCCAAGGGCAAGGAACTGCTGGCCGCCTCGGGCTACGACGGAACGCCGGCGGTGTTCCTGCACCAGACCGACGTGGTCGGGCACAACAACCTCGCCAACGTCGCCAAGGCGCAGCTCGAGAAGATCGGCCTCAAGGTCGACCTGCAGCCGATGGACTGGCAGACGCTGGTCGCCCGCCGCGCCAAGAAGGACCCGCTCGACAAGGGCGGCTGGAGCGCCTTCTTCACGTCGTGGGGCTCGACCGACGTGCTGAACCCGGCCGCGACGGCGTTCCTCAACGCCGCCTGCGACAAGGCGACGTTCGGCTGGCCGTGCGACGAGACCCTGGAGAAGCTGCGCGACGCCTACGCCGCGGAGTCCGACCCGGCGAAGCAGAAGGCGATCGCCGAGGAGGTCCAGCTGCGCGTCGCCAAGGACTACCCGACGCACGCGCCGCTGGGCCAGTTCACCGTGCCGACCGCGGTGCGCAGCAACGTCAACGGCCTGCTGCCGGCGACCGGCCTGACGATGTGGAACATCGAGAAGAAGTAAGCGAAAGGTCCCTCGCTTCGCTCGGGATGACAAAGGGCTGTCATCCCGAGCGCCAGCGAGGGACCTTTCTCTTTTCCGCCTAGTCCAGCCGGACCGCCACGCCCTTGAGGTCCGGCCGTGACGGCGGGTACTTGTTCATGACCTCGGCATCGTGGCCCGGCACCACCATGTCGACCTGGCCGTCGGCCAGCTTCGTGAGCTTGTCGTAGCCGGCCAGCATGTCGGCCACCGAGTAGACGATCGAGAACATCTTGCGGTCGCGGATGCCCCAGTAGTAGTGGCTGGCGTCCGACGCCAGCACGAGCCAGCCGTTGCGCGTGTGGATGCGCACCGACTGGATGCCCATCGTGTGGCCGCCGATCAGGTGCACCGAGATGCCGGGCAGCACCTCGGCGTCGCCGTCGTGGAACACCACGCGCTGGCCGTAGACCGCGCGGACCATGCCGCAGATGTCCTCGACCTCGAAGGCGTGGCGGAACGGCGCCTCGCACATGTGCTTGCCGGTCGCGAACTGCATCTCCTTCTCCTGGAGATGGAAGCGCGCCTTGGGGAAGCGGTCCCAGTTGCCGACATGGTCGTAGTGCAGGTGGGTGATGATCACGTCGTCGACGCCGGCCGGGTCGATGCCGATGTCGGCCAGCAGGTCGGCCGGGTTGCGCTTGACCTCGCGGCCGCGCTGCTTGCCGACCTTGGCGTTGAAGCCGGTGTCGATCACCACCGGCTTGCCGCCGATCGCCCGCTTGCCGGACTCGTCGAGCGGGATCGCCACCCAGACGAAATAGTCCATCGGGTGATCGGCATCGTGCGGGTCGGGCGAGATCTGGACTTCCCACGCCTTGCGCGGCAGGTGGGCATACTTGATCGCATGGACCTCGTAGACGGGCGTCGAACGCATCTTTGTTTCCATCCCTTCGCTTCGTGGCCGTGACCCTAGCCCCTAAGCCCGTGCCCGGGCTATAGTGCCGGTATGGCGCGAACGACCCTCCTGGTCCGGCGAATTAGCACCCCGGTTTGCCCTGCAAACCGGCCGGTTGCCGTTCGTCGTTCTTTCCGGGAGTTCCTCCATGTCGTCCGTCCTCGCGCTCAAGCGTAATTCCTCCACCGTCCGTTACTGTTTCGAAGCCGACCCCGAGCCCGGCGTGCTGCCGCGCGCGCTCGAGCTGCTGGCCAAGCGCGGCCTCGTGCCGGCGCGGGTCTTCGCCCAGGCCGATGGCGCGGCGCTGTCGGTCGAGATCGAGGTCGAGGGGCTGGAGCCCGACACCGCCGACCATGTCGGCCGCTGCCTTGGCCAGATCGTCGGCGTGCGCCAGACCTTCTAGGTCGCGAGCGTCTCGACGATGGCGTCGATGTGGACCCGCGCGACGTCGATGCAGGGAAAGCCCGCGTTGTCCTCATCGAAGATGACGGCGAGGTCGGTACCGGCCAGCAGGATCGCCTCGGCGCCGTCGCGCCGCTGCAGCTCGGCCGCCAGCGCGCGCAGGCCGGCGGTCTCCGCGTCGTCGCCGCGCTGGGTGTCGAGCAGGCGCTGGTAGGCGCGGCCGACGAAGGCGATCTCGTCGGGCCGCGGCTTCACGATCTCGAGGCCGGGCAGGCGTCCCCACAGGCTGCCTTCCATCGTGAAGGTCGTGCCGAACAGCGCGACGCGCCGCAGGCCGCGGCGGGCCGTCTCCGCGGCGATGGCGTCGAAGATGCTGACCAGCGGGATCGACAGGCGCGGCAGCAGCCGGTCGAGGCAGATGTGCGGCGTCACCGCCGGCAGCACCGCCGCCTCGGCGCCGGCGCGCTGCAGCCGGTCGATGAAGCCCGCGAGGTAGGCGGCGAGGTCGTCGAGCCGGCCGTCGCGGACGTAGCCCTGGCCGCGGTCGACATCGGCATGGACGATCGTGAGGTCGGGCACGATGCCACGGGCCCGGCAGGCCGCCGCGATCCGCGCGTAGTAGTCGACGGTCGCCCCGACGCCCAGGCCGCCGACGATTCCGACCGCGGCCATGCGCCTCAATCCATCGTGATGTTGTTGTCGCGGATCACCTTGCCCCAGGCCGCGACCTCGCTCTTGGCGAAGGCGTCCATCTCGGCCGGCGTCCAATCCTTCAGCACCATGCCGAGCTGGTTGGCGCGCTGCTTCGTGACGTCCATCTTCGCGATCTTGCGCATCGCGGCACCGAGCTTGTCGACGATCGGCTGCGGCGTGCCGGCCGGCGCGAACAGCGCGAACCAGCCGTCGAGGATGAAGCCCGGCAGGCCGGCCTCGGCGGTGGTCGGGATGTCGGGGAAGGCGGGCAGCCGCTGGTCGCTGGCCAGCGCCAGCGCCTTGACCGCGCCGCTGCGGATGTGGCCGCTGACCGACGGCGGCGTCACCACCATCAGCTCGACCTGGCCGGCGACGAGGTCGGCGGTGGCCGGTCCCGAGCCCTTGTAGGGCACGTGCGTCAGGTCGATGCCGGCGGCGCGGTTCAGCAGCACGCCGCCGAGATGCGGCACCGAGCCCTGGCCGACCGAGGCGTAGTTCAGCTTGCCGGGATTGGCCTTGGCGTAGGCGATGAACGACTTGAGGTCGTCGGCCGGCACCTTCTTGGCGACGACGATGACGTGCGGCCCGATCGCGCCCATGGCGACGCCGGTGAAGTCGTCGGGCTTCCAGTTGAGGTCCTTGATCAGCGCCGGGTTGGCCGAGTGGTAGGCCGAGTACTGCATCAGGATCGTGTATCCGTCCGGCTTGGCCCGCGCGACGATGGCGGTGCCGACGTTGCCGTTGCCGCCGCCCTTGTTGTCGACGATCACCTGCTGGCCGAGTTCCTGCGACAGCAGGTCGGAGTAGACGCGCGCCACCAGGTCGGTGCCGCCGCCGGGCGGCGCCGGCACCACCATGGTGATCGGCTTGTCCGGCCAGTTGGCCTGCGCGCCGGCGCGCCCGGCGAGTGCCGGTACGGCGAGCGCACCGAGCGACAGGACGGCGAAGCGGCGGCGATGCATGGCAGACCTCACGGGGAAAGCACGTTGCGCTGCCACACCGCCTGCAGCTGCGGCACGGCGTCGGTGTGGCGGGTGATGGCGAACAGGCGCGGCGCCTCGGTCTCGAACCACGCCCGCTTGGGCCGCCAGCGCGTCATCACGTCGATGTAGATGTCGAGTGCCGAGAAGCGGTCGCCGAGGAAGAACGGGCTGCCCGCCTCACCGTCGAGCTGGCGCCACAGGCGCTGGGCGTAGGCGTCGGTCGCCGCCTTGAACGGGTCGCGCGCCGCCGACACCGAGACGAAGCGCGCCGGGTCGTCGGCGTAGGTGAAGGTCGGGTAGATGTTGGCGACCAGGAAGACCAGCCAGCGCAGGAAGCGCGCCCGCTCCGGCGCGCCGGGCTTCGGCACCAGCGTGTCGCTGCCGGTGACGTCGGCCAGCAGCAGCGTGATCGCCGCGCTCTCGCTCATCACCGTGCCGTCCGGCATCTCGAGCGTCGGCACCTGGGCCAGCGGGTTGACCTTGCGCAGCCGTGCCGCCGCGTCAGGGTTCTTGAACAGGTCCTCGACCGGCTCGACCTCGAACGGCAGCCCGTACCAGGCGAGCTGCGCCTCGACGATGGCCGAGCCCCAGCCGGGCCGGCCCCACAGCCTGTAGGTCATGCGTTCTCCCAAGAGGAGGCGGTCAGGGCTTCTGCAGCGGCTCGATCAGGCTCGAGGTGTCCCAGCGGCTGCCGCCGCGCTCCTGCACGCGGGCGTAGAACTGGTCGACCAGCGCGACCAGCGGCATCATCGCCTTGGCGCGCTTGCCCTCGGCCATCGCGATGGCGAGGTCCTTGCGCATCCAGTCGACGGCGAAGCCGTAGTCGAACTTGCCGTTGACCATGTTCTGCCAGCGGTTCTCCATCTGCCAGCTCTGCGCCGCGCCCTTGGAGATCGCAGCCAGCGCCTTCTCCATGTCGAGGCCCGAGCGCTGGCCGAGGTTCAGCGCCTCGGCGAGGCCCTGCACGATGCCCGCGATGCACATCTGGTTCATCATCTTGGTGATCTGGCCGGTGCCCGGCGGTCCGATCAGCGTGATCGCCCGCGAGAAGGCGTCGGCGACCGGCTTGGCCTTGTCGAACGGCGCCTGCTCGCCGCCGCACATCACGGTCAGCTGGCCGTTCTCGGCGCCGGCCTGGCCGCCCGACACCGGGGCGTCGATGAAGTCGATGCCGCGCTTCTTGCCCTCGGCGTGGAGCTCGCGCGCGATGTCGGCCGAGGCCGTGGTGTTGTCGAAGAAGATCGAGCCCTTGGCCATGCCGGCGAAGGCGCCGTTGTCGCCCAGCACGACCGAGCGCAGGTCGTCGTCGTTGCCGACGCAGCAGAACACGATCTCGCGGCCGGCCGCGGCTTCCTTCGGGGTCTTCGCGGCGCTGCCCTTGTGTTTCTTGGTCCAGGCCTCGGCCTTGGCGAAGGTACGGTTGTAGACGACCACGTCGTGGCCCTTGGCCGCGAGGTGCCCCGCCATCGGGAAGCCCATCACGCCCAGTCCGAGAAACGCCACCTTCGCCATGTCGTCCGCTCCCTCACGTCTCGTTGAGGGCGCGATCATAGAGACAAATCGACGGGGCGTCAGTGACCCCGGCCGGCGGTTTGCGTCATTTCGTGCCGGTGATGTCCGACGGCCGGTTGCGCGGCGCGGGGCGCAGCGGCGCTCCCTGGCCGTGGGTCGAACTGGCGCGCGGATTGAGCGTCGTGAAGTTGCCGCCGCCGGCCGCGACGGCTGCCCAGCCACCGGCCAGCGCGGCACCCGTTCCGAACATCATGGCGCCGAACTCGAGCATCGGTCCGTAGAAGCTCGGCGACTTGGCGACTTCGGTCGGCTGGTAGATCTGGCTGGTCGCCGCCGACGGATCCTGGCCGAACGCCTTGGCGAGGGCATCGGCCGAGCGCGAGGGCAGGGGGCGTTCCGGCAGCGTCACGCCGTTCAGGCGCGCGAGTTCACGCATCGCCTGGTCGCACTGCGACCGCAGCCGGCCGTAGGCCGCGGCTGCACCCGGTCCGTCGTTCGACTGCGACGCCGCGAGGAAGGCCTCGAAGTCGGCCTGGCACTGCGGCGACATGCTGCGGAAGACCTGCTGGCGTGGATCCAGTGCCGGTTGCTGGCTGGCCGGCGGTGGCGCCTGTCGACCGGCATCCTGTCCGGGGCCGGTCGCGCCGCGCCCGGCCTGTCCCGCGGGCGGCGCCGTCGCGGCCGGAATCGGGTTGCGCGCGAGGCAGGCCCCCGACATCGCGGGGCAGTTGCTGCCGCCCTGGCCCGCGAGGTCGAGCGCGCAGTCGATCGTCGCCGTGGCGCACATGTAGAGACGCGCGCATTCGACGAAGGCCTCGCTCTGTGTCAGTTGGCCGGTGGCCAGCGGTGCGCTGCAATTGAAGGTGATGCGACTGCCGCTGACCGTCCAGCGCGGGTCGGGGCGATTGGACACGATGACGCCGTACTGCTTCCAGTCCGCCATGTCCGCTTCCAGCGAGGCGAGACTCTGCCGCGCGATGCCCGGGATGTTGGTCGGCGCGCCGGGCGAGCCCGGGGCGTAGGTTGGCAGGTCGACCATGTCGCCGCCGATGCTGAGCATCAGGTTGTTGCGACGGGCGCATTCGAGGTAGTGCGGCGTACCGGCCCGCTGCAGGCGGGACTTCATCTCCTGGAAGTATGGCACGCACTGCTGCGCGGCGGCCGGCAGGATGGTCGCGAGAAGCGCGGCGACGGCCAGCGACAGCAATGCCACCGGGTGCACGGATCGGCCGCTCATGACAGCAACTGCGCGGCCTTGGACCGGAAGTCGGCCAGGGCCATGTTGTAGGCCGCCTTGGGATCGGGCGTCTGGTACCCGGGGATGGTCCAGTAGCCGTGACTGGCGATGCGCGAGATGGGCCTCATCTGCGCATCGAAGGCGATCAGGATGATGTCGCACGTCGTGCGGGTGCCGGGCATCGTGCCGGCCTTGGTCCGCAGGTCGAGCACGAAGGTGGTGTCGAAGTGCCGGGCCTGGGCGGTGGCGAGATCGGGAACGGGCTGCAGTTGCGGGTAGCGCTCGCGCACGATCGCGATGCTGGTGTTGACGACATACTGCGGATCGCCGTCCTTCAGCAGCGCCTGCGAGGCGCCCATCGAGGCCGCGAACTTCACGCCATCCTGCGAGTACTTCAGGAACTGTTCGACGTTGTTGCTGGTGGTCAGGCCGACCGTGGCGCCGGCGCGTACCGGGACGTTCTCCGGCACCGCGGCGCCCTGCGCCGACGTGAGGTCGGCCAGCGGGTCGCGATACTCCGGCGCGGTGGGGCCGCAGGCCGCCACGCCTCCCACCACGCCAATCCCCAGGCTGGCCAGAACGGCCCGACGTCCCATCTCCATGGCGTTCCCCATCGCCGTGGTTGATCCCCGGTCCGATAGTACGGGGGTGCGGTGGCGGGGCAACAGGAACTTGCACCAGACATGCACATAGTGTGCAACCCGTCAGGAGGCTCCCAGCAGGACCAGCACGGCGCCGAGGCCCGCGAGCAGCGGCGGCAGGGCGAGCGGCCAGGCGCGGCGGTAGAGCACCGCCTCGGGCAGGCCGAGCGCCAGGATCGCGGCGCCCATCGAGACGCGGATCGGAGACAGCATG
>JAIUOX010000058.1 GCA_020160955.1 Pseudomonadota bacterium | reverse complement strand
GACCAGATGGTGGTCGAGCTGCGCAACACTTTCGATCCCGCCAAGCAGGACGAGATCGCCGCGAAGATCCACGCCAAGGCGGTCGACGACGCGGTGATGATCTGGGTCTACCACGACACCGCGGCGCGGGCGCTGTCGCCGAAGATCAAGAAGTACGTCCAGGCCCAGAGCTGGTTCCAGGACCTCGCCCTGCTCGAGGTCTGAGCTTCAGGCCAGCAGCGCGCGCAGCTCGTCGCGCGTCGGCAGCGCGGCGAACGCGCCCGGCCGCGTCGCGGTGAGCGCCGCGGCGCGCTGGGCGGCGGCGATCGCGTCGTCGAGCGTCCGGCCCCCGGCGAGGACGGCGGCCAGTACGCCGCAGAACGTGTCGCCGCAGCCGGTGGTGTCGACCGCCGTCACGGCCTGCGCGGGGAAGGCGCGGGTCGTCTTGCCGTCGAGCAGGGAGCAGCCGTCCGCGCCGCGCGTGACGATGGCGCGCTCGGCTTCGTGCAGCGCCGGGCCAAGCGCCTCGGCTTCCAGCCGGTTGGCGATCACCAGGCTACCGTGGCGCGCCAGCCGCTCGGCGCCCGGCCAGAACGGCGCGGGATTGAACAGCGCGGTGGCGCCCGCCGCCCGCGCCGTGCGCAGCACGCGCTCCGTGAGGTCGAGCGACAGGTTGCCCTGCACCAGCAGGACGTCGCCGCGTCCGATGCCCTCGAGCGCCGGCGAGGCCCGGTCCCAGTCGAGCGCCAGCGAACAGGCGCTGGTGCTGACGATGCTGTTCTCGCCGTCGGGCAGCACCATCAGCAGCGAGAAATCGGTGGGGCAGGGCAGGCGGGGCAGCAGCGTCTCCAGCCCCTCGGCCTGTAGCATCCGTTCGAGCGCGTCGGCCTCGCCGGCGTCCGATCCCAGGGGCGCGCAGAAGCGCACCGGGCCGCCGCAGCGCGCCGCGACCACCGCCTGGTTGAGGCCCTTGCCGCCCGGGGCGATCTCGCCGCCCGTGCCGATCAGCGTCTCGCCGGCCAGCGGCAGGCGCGGCACCGCCAGCCGCCGGTCGAGCCCGGCGTTGCCGACGACGACGACCCGGCCGCTCATCCGGGAGCGCGCGGCGCGGCGAACACCAGCCGGCTCCACCACACCTCGGGCCCGTTCAGCAGTGCCGCGGCGGTGCTATCTTGCAGCGTCCGCAGGCCCCGCGCCTCGGCCAGACCGCGCGTCTCGGCGGCGCTGACGTCGAACATCCGGCGGCCGGCCGGGACCGGTCCGTGGCGCAGCGACAGCGACATCACCCCGCCCGGCGCCAGCAGCCCGGCGACCGAGTCCATCGCGGTCCGGCGCTCGTCGGCGTCGAGGTGCATCCAGACCGCGGACAGCAGGACGATGTCGAACCGCTCGCCGAGCGCGTGCACGGCGGCGAGGCCGGGCAGCGCGTCGTCCAGCCAGCGGATCGCCGCCGCCGCATGCAGCCGCTGCGCCTCGCGCCGCAGCTCGGGTGTCGGCTCGACCGCCGTCACCGCGTGGCCGCGCGCCGCCAGCGCCGCGGCATCGCGCCCGGTGCCGGCGCCGACATCGAGCGCGCGGGCCGGCGCCGCCGGCAACAGCGGCAGCAGGTCGCGATGGACGTCGTCGAAGGCCAGGCTCTCGTACTGCCGGACGAGCGCCTCGACCGTCTCGCCGTAGCCCGCCGTGCCGGGCACCGCCGATTTTCCCTCCCCGCGCGCAGCGAGGGGAGGTGTCCGCGAAGCGGACGGAGTGGTCATGGGCCGCCTCTCCATCGCGAAGCCTTCGACCCCTCCGTCGCCGAAGACGGCGACACCTCCCCGCGCTTACGCGCAGGGAGGAAAGGCAAGGACACGTCGCCTCCGGCGATCACGCCCAGCCGCCGGCGTGGGGCAGGACATGGCCGGTGATGAAGCCGGCGCCGTCCGAGCACAGGAAGCACACGGTGGCGCCCAGCTCCTCCGACTTGCCCAGCCGGCCGAGCGGGATCTGGCCGGTCATCTTGGCCATCGCCTCGCGGTTGGCCAGCAGGGCGGGCGGGAAGTAGTCGGGGTTCTCGACGTAGTTCGAGCCGACCGCGTTGACCGTGATGCCGTCGCGGCCCAGCTCCTTGGCCAGCGACGAGACCAGGCCGTTGGCGGCGGCGCGGGCCGAGACGTAGGGCGCGTAGTTGGCGATGCCGCGCAGCGGCGCGGCCGAGGACACGAAGACGATTCGGCCCGAGCGGCGCTTGCGCATCGACGGGGCGACCAGCTGGGTGAGCCGCAGCGGGGCGACCGCCATGGCTTCCAGCGCGTCGCGGAAGTCCTCCATCCGGGCCTCGGCCAATGGCGCCCGCAACGCCGGGTAGGCGTCGTTGTTGACCAGGGCGTCGATGTGCCCATGGCGCTTCAGCGCCAGTTCGACCAGCGTGACCGGGTCGGTCGCGGACAGGGCGTGGGCGCCGGGGAATTCGGCCTCGTACTTGCGCCGGGCGCTCGGGCCCTCGAACGACGGATCGTGGGCCAGCACGGTGGCTCCCCAGGCCAGGGCGGTGCGCGTCGTGCCGTGGCCTGCGAATTTCTCGACGTTGGTGATCAGGATGACCCGGTCTTTCAGCAGCATGGCGATTCCTCTAGGTTGCCGCCCATGACTATCCCCAGCGATCCTAGCGCGTCGGTCCCGCCGGAACAGGCCTCCTTCGGCTTCCGCGATGTCCCGGCCGCCGAGAAGGCCAACCTGGTCCGCCAGGTCTTCGAGAGCGTCGCGCCGCGCTACGACCTGATGAACGACCTGATGTCGGGCGGCGTGCACCGGCTCTGGAAGAATGCCCTGGTCGACGTGCTGAACCCGCGCCCGGGGGAGAAGTTCCTCGACGTGGCCGGCGGCACCGGCGACATCGCCTTCCGCATCGCCCGCCGTCAGATGGAGAAGGGTGCGGCAAGGGGGGACGCGGGCCAGCCCGACGTCACGGTGTGCGACATCAACGCCGCCATGCTGTCGGTCGGCCGCGACCGCGCCGCCGATCGCGGCCTGCTCAAGGGCATCACCTGGACGACCGGCGACGCCGAGCGGCTGCCGTTCCCCGACGCCTCGTTCGACGCCTACACGATCGCCTTCGGCCTGCGCAACGTGACCGACATCGACCAGGCGCTGCGCGAGGCGGTGCGCGTGCTGAAGCCGGGCGGGCGCTACTACTGCCTGGAGTTCAGCAAGGTCACCTCGGCGCCGCTGGCCCGCGCCTACGACACCTATTCCAGCCGCGCCCTGCCGCTGCTCGGCAAGTACGTGGCGCGCGACCCGGACTCGTACCAGTACCTGCACGAGAGCATCCGCCGCTTCCCGCCGCAGCGCGAGCTGGCCCAGCGCATGCGCGCCGCCGGCTTCGCCAACGTCGCGTGGCGCGACATGACGCTGGGCGTCGTCGCCCTGCACTCGGGCTGGCGCATCTAGGATGCTGCGCGCGCTCCGCAACTCGTGGCGCCTGCTCGGCATGGCGCTGAGCTTCGCGCGGCACGACGCGTTGTTCCCGCTCGAGTCGCTGGGCATCGCGCCGGCGCTGATCGCGTGGGCTCGGCTGTTCGCGCGGCGCAACGACGCGCGCCGGCCGGGCGAGCGGCTGGCGGCGGCGCTGCAGGAGATGGGGCCGTCCTTCATCAAGCTGGGACAGGCGCTGTCGACCCGCGCCGACCTCTTGAGCGAGCAGGTCGCGGCCGACCTCGCCAAGCTGCAGGATCACCTGCCGGCGTTCCCGGGTGAGGAAGCGCGGCGGATCATCGAGGCCGAGCTCGGCCAGCCGGTCGAGGTGCTGTTCGAAAGCTTCGACGACGTGCCGGTGGCGGCGGCGTCGATCGCCCAGGTCCACTTCGCGGTCACGACCGATGGGCGCGAGGTCGCGGTGAAGGTGCTGCGGCCCGGCATCGCGCGCGCCTTCGAGCGCGACCTCGACCTGTTCTACTGGATGGCCGAGCTGGTCGAGCGCACCCAGCCGCGCTTCCGCCGCCTCAAGCCCGTCGAGTCGGTGCGCGCCTTCGCCGACGTCGTGCGCTTCGAGATGGACCTGCGCATGGAGGCGGCGGCGGCCGAGGAACTCGGCCAGAACTTCGCGGACGACCCGGGCTACCGGGCGCCGACCATCGACTGGGATCGCACCGCCGGCCGGGTGATGACCCAGGAGCGGGTCGACGGCACGCCGATCGGCGACCGCGACGCGATCATCGCGGCCGGCCACGATCCCGACGCGATCATGAAGAAGAGCGCCGAGGCGTTCTTCTACCAGGTGTTCCGCGACGGCTTCTTCCACGCCGACATGCACGGCGGCAACGCCTTCGTCGACCGCGACGGCGTCGTCGTGCCGGTCGACTTCGGCATCATGGGCCGGGTCGACGAGGACACGCGCGGCTACCTCGCCGAGCTGCTGGTCGCCTTCCTGCGCCGCGACTACCGGGCCGTCGCCGAGGTCCAGTTCCGCGCCGGCTACGTGCCGGAGGGCCAGTCGCTCGAGGTCTTCGCGCAGGCCTGCCGATCGATCGGCGAGCCGATCTTCGGCAAGCCCAGCCACCAGATCTCGATCGCCCGCCTGCTCGCCCAGCTGCTGCGCGTCACCGAGCAGTTCGAGATGGCGGTGCAGCCGCAGTTGCTGCTGCTGCAGAAGACCATGCTGATGGCCGAGGGCATGGGCACCCGGCTCAATCCCCACGTCAACATCTGGGAGCTGGCGCAGCCCTTGATCGAGGAGTGGATGCAGACCCACTTCGGGCCGCGCGCCACCGCCTCGCGCGCCTTCGAGGACGTGGCGCAGGGCCTGCGCCGCCTGCCGCGCCTGATCGACAGCCTGCACGTCGTGGCCGAGCACGAACGGCGCAAGGCCGAGCTGGAGCAGGCCAACCCGCCGCCCGCGCCGCACCGGTCGCGGCGCTTCGGCCCCAGCGAGGTGATCGCCATCCTCGCCCTGGTCGCGGCGATCGCGGCGTGGTGGCATTGACCTGAAAGGTCCCTCGCTGCGCTCGGGATGACACGAAAAAGGCCTGTCATCCCGAGCGCAGCGAGGGACCTTTCTTGCAAAATCCTTCCCCTGATCTACGTTCGCCGCCGTGCCGCTCGACCAGATCCTGTTTTTCCTCGTCGTGTTCCTGCTCGCGGGAACCGTGAAGGGGCTGGTCGGGCTGGGACTGCCGACCATCGTGATCGCGCTGACGACGCTGGTCCTGCCGCTCACCGAGGCGATCGCCATGATCGCCCTGCCGACCATCTTCACCAACGTCTGGCAGGCCGCGGTCGGCGGCAACTTCCGCCGCATCCTGCGGCGCCAGTGGCCGCTGATCGTGCCGCTGGCGGTCTCGCTCTACCTCACCATGTGGCAGGTCGGGCAGAAGGGGCCGAACTGGGCCTTCCTGGTGCTGGCCAGCGTGCTGGTGATCTACAGCGGGCTGGGCCTGTTCCGCATCCGCCTGCACATCCACGCCGACCTGGAGAAGCCGCTGGCGCCGGTGATCGGCGTCGTTTCGGGGTTCGTCGCCGGCGTGGTCGGCGTGCCGATCATCCCGCTGATGCCCTACCTGCAGGGCCTCGACATCAAGCCGTCCGAGCTGGTCCAGACGCTGGGAGTGGTGCTGTGCGCGACCTCGCTGACGCTCGCCTCGTCGCTCCTGTTCTTCGGCCTGCTCGACGGGCCGCGCACCCTCGTCTCGGGGGCCGCCGTGCTGCCGGCCCTGGCCGGGATGTGGGTCGGCCAGCGGATCCGCCTGCGCCTGTCGGTCGAGCAGTTCCGGCAGGCCGTGTTCTGGGCGCTGATGCTGACAGGCCTCTATACTTTCGCCAGCCGGCTCTTGTGATAGGCTGACCGCCATGCTGAAGGGCAAGCGCATCCTGCTGGTCGTCGCGGGCGGCATCGCCGCGTTCAAGGCGCTCGAGCTGATCCGCCGGCTGCGCGAGCGCGGCGCGGCGGTGCGCTGCGTGCTGACCGAGGCGGGCGCCAAGTTCGTGACGCCGCTGTCGCTGCAGGCGCTAAGCGAGGACCGCGTCTACGGCGAC
Organism: Pseudomonadota bacterium; assembly: GCA_020160955.1. Lineage (GTDB taxonomy): Bacteria > Pseudomonadota > Alphaproteobacteria > Reyranellales > Reyranellaceae > Reyranella. The sequence continues at coordinate 23,243 of JAIUOX010000058.1, read as the reverse complement.
ATGTTCTCGCTGACCGACGAGAGCGAGATGGGCCACATCCAGCTGTCGCGCGATGCCGACCTGCTGGTCGTGGTGCCGGCCACCGCCGACCTGCTGGCGCGCATGGCCGCCGGCCTTGCCAACGACCTCGCCTCGACCGTGCTGCTGGCGACCGACAAGCCGGTGCTGGTCGCGCCGGCGATGAACGTGCGCATGTGGACGCATGCCGCGACGGTCGCCAACGTCGAGACGCTGAAGCGGCGCGGCATCCACTTCGTCGGCCCGACCGAGGGCGCGATGGCGTGCAACGAGTTCGGGCCCGGCCGGATGTCGGAAGCCGCCGAGATCGCCGACGCGATCGAGCGCCTGGTGGCACCGGCCGCGCGGCCGCTGGCCGGCCGCCGCGCCGTCGTGACCTCGGGACCGACCCGCGAGGCGATCGACCCGGTGCGCTACATCTCCAACCACTCGTCGGGCAAGCAGGGTCACGCCATCGCCGCCGCGCTGGCCGCGCTGGGCGCCGAGGTGACGCTGGTCAGTGGCCCGGTGGCGATCGCCGACCCGCCGGGCGTGAAGACGGTGGCGGTCGAATCGGCCGACCAGATGCTGGCCGCCTGCCAGCAGGCCGGCCGCGTCGACATCGCCGTGTGCGCCGCCGCGGTCGCCGACTGGAAGGTCGCCCGGCCGACCGGCGCCAAGATCAAGAAGAAGCCCGGCGCGCCGCCGCCCGGCCTCGAGCTGACGCCCAACCCCGACATCCTGGCGACCCTGTCGAAGCCCGGCGCGGGCCGGCCGGCGCTGGTCGTCGGCTTCGCCGCCGAGACCGAGGCGGTGGTCGCCAACGCGATCGACAAGCGCCAGCGCAAGGGCTGCGACTGGATCGTCGCCAACGACGTGTCGCCGGCCACCGGCACCTTCGGCGGCGACCGCAACACGGTCCACCTGGTCAGCGCGGCCGGTGTCGAGGACTGGCCGACGCTCGCCAAGGACGAGGTGGCGCGGCGGCTGGCCGGCCGGATCGCCCTGCACTTTGCCCAGCCGCCCAAGGCCGAGGCAGCAGAATGAGTGAGACGGGAGCAGGCGTGGAGACGGTCCAGATCGAGATCGTCCGCCTCGAGCATGGCCGCGACCTCGCGCTGCCCGACTACGCCACCGCCGCGGCGGCCGGCGCCGACCTGCTGGCCGCCATCCCGGCCGACATCGAGTTGAAGCCCCTGGAACGCAAGATCGTGCCGACCGGCATCGCGATCGCGCTACCGGTGGGGTTCGAGGCGCAGGTCCGGCCCCGTTCCGGGCTGGCCGCCAAGAACGGCGTCACGGTCGCCAACGCGCCCGGGACGATCGACGCGGATTACCGGGGCGAGGTCGGCGTCATCCTGGTCAATCTGTCCAGCGAGACCTTTCGTATTACTCGCGGCATGCGAATTGCACAGTTGGTCATTGCCCGGCATGCTCGGGCAGCGTGGCGTGAAGTAAGTGAACTCGATCGCACGGCGCGGGGCGTTGGCGGTTTCGGATCGACAGGGGTGACGGCGGGTCCTGTCCGGAATCCCTGAGGAGAAGCACTGGGGATGCCTCGTCTCAGCAAGAAAACCATGTTCGCCATCGAGGCCGTCCTCGACGTGGCCTGCCACGTCGGCGACCACCCGGTGCGCAGCGGCGACATCACCGAGCGCCAGCGCATTCCCAAGCGATACCTCGAGCAGGTGCTGCAGCACCTCGTGCGGGCCGGCATCCTGTCGGGCAAGCGCGGGCCGCGCGGCGGCTATCGGCTCGGCCGCGAGCAGCAGCGCATCACCCTGGGCGAGGTCGTGCGTGTCGTGCGCACGCTGGAGGCCGAGACCGAGCCGACCGATCCCTCGACCGGTTCGCCGCTCGCCCACGAGGTGGTCTGGCCGATGTGGGAGAAGCTGCGCGACGACATGATGGCGCAACTCGACAACATCACGATCGAGGATCTCTGCCGCCGCGCCCGCGACAAGGGGCTGGGCCGCACTGCGGCCGGCAGCACGCCGCCGCAACGCCTCGCGCTCTGATTCTCTGCTAGTCTCCCGCCGTTTCGAACGGAGGAGACCCGAGATGGCCAAGGCCAAGGCGAAAGCGAAGACCGCGACGGCGAAAGCCAAGCCCAACCCGCGCAACAAGAAGCTCTACGACGAGGGCATGAAGGTCCGGAAGGCGGTGCTCGGCAAGGGCTACGTCGACACCTCGATGGCCAGCGCCGACGACTTCATGATGTCGTTCCAGGACGTCACCACCGAGTACTGCTGGGGCTATGTCTGGACGCGCCCGGGCCTGCCGAAGAAGACGCGCTCGATGCTGAACCTCGCGATGCTGGCGGCGCTCAACCGCGGCCCCGAGCTCAAGCTGCACGTCAACGGCGCGCTGAACAACGGCCTCACCAAGGAAGAGATCAAGGAGATCTTCCTCCAGGTCGCGATCTACTGCGGCATCCCGGCCGGCCTCGACGCCTTCAAGACGGCGCGCGAGGTCTTCAAGGATCGCGGGCTCTAGGTCTTTCGGGACCGCGCGCGTCCCGCGCGCTCACGAGGCGCGCGAGACGCGCGCGGTCCCAACCATTCGAAAGGAAACCCCCATGACCACGCTCGCGCCGCCCGCCACGATCGCCTTCATCGGCCTCGGCATGATGGGCAAGCCGATGGCCACGCGCCTCGCCGCGGCCGGCTTCAGGCTGCGCCTCTACGACCTGTCGCAGAAGGCGATCTCGGACTTCGTCGGCGCCAACCCGACGGCGGTGGCGACCGCCTCGCCCAAGGCGGCGGCGCAGGGCGCGGACGCGGTGATCACCATGCTGCCCGACGGCAAGGCGGTGCGGCAGGCACTGATCGAGGCGCCCGACGCGGCGCAGCACGGCATGGCGGCCGGCACGCTGGCGATCGACATGAGCTCGTCCAACCCGGTCGACACCCAGAAGCTGGCGCGCGACCTCGCGGCGGTCGGCGTGGCGCTGCTCGACGCGCCGGTCTCGGGCGGCGTCAAGCGCGCGGTCGACGGCTCGCTCAGCATCATGGTGGGCGGCAACGCCGCCGACCTCGAGCGCGCCCGCCCGGCGTTCGGCGCGATGGGCAAGACCATCACCCTGTGCGGCCCGGCCGGCGCCGGTCACGCGCTCAAGGCGCTGAACAACTACCTGTCGGCCGCCGGCCTGGTCGCGATGTGCGAGGCGCTGGTGGTCGGCGAGGCGTTCGGCCTCGATCCCGGCACCATGGTCGACGTGTTCAACACCTCGACCGGCAAGAGCAACGCCACCGAGGTCAAGGGCCGCCAGTTCGTGGTGCCGCGCAACTTCGTGGCCGGCTTCACCACCGGCCTGATGGCCAAGGACCTGCGCACCGCGGGCGAGGTCGCCAACCACCTGCAGCTGAACATGCCCGGACTCAGGCAGGCGGTGGCCTACTGGTCCGACGCGGCCAGCAAGCTCGGCGGTTCGGCCGACCACACCGAGATCTTCCGCTACGCCGAGATGCTGTCCGACCAGGACGGCTGACCCTCGCGCGATGCGACCGTTGCCGGCCCTTCTCCTGGCGCCGCTCGGCCCGGCCGCGCTGCCGGCGTGGTTCGCCTTCCAGAAGGGCCTGTCGCCGCTGGCGGTCTACGGCGGCGTGTGCGCCGCCTTCTGGGTCCTGTCGCTGGCGATCGGGCTGCCGGCCGTCCTGCTGCTGCGGCGCTGGCGGCGGCGCGAGACGGCGTGGGCCTACGCCGTCGTGGGCTTCCTCGCCGTGGCCGGGCCGATCGCCGCCTGGGGCGCCGTGGTCGGGCCGGGCAGCAGGGACCAGGCCTCGGTCCTGGCGGCCTATCTCGGCCTGCTGGGCGCGATCACGGCGGTGATCTTCTGGCTGCTCGCGCGCCCCGACCGGGCCGCCGGGCGCTGAGCCCGGGCTTTGACAGGCCGCCCGGCCGTGCCGTATATAGCCGCCACCTCAGGATCCTTGGCGCCGCCTCCCCGGTGGTGATCGACGGGGTCCACCCAGAACGACACAGCGCTAGTCCCTACGGCCGCTCCCGCGGCTCGGCCAAGAACCCTTGGCGCGCGCGTCATCATCCCACCTGACCGAAAAGACTATGAACCTCCAGGACCTCAAGAAGAAAACCCCTCCCGAGCTGCTCGCCTTCGCCGAGGAGCAGGGCGTCGAAGGCGCGGCGATGATGCGCCGCCAGGAGCTGATGTTCGCCATCCTCCAGAAGCTGGCGGCCGCCGAGCAGGCGATCTTCGGCAGCGGCACCATCGAGGTGCTGCCCGACGGCTTCGGCTACCTGCGCTCGATGGAAGCCAACTACCTGCCGGGCGCCGACGACATCTACGTCAGCCCGACCCAGGTCCGTAAGTTCGGCCTGCGCACCGGCGACACGGTCGACGGCGAGATCCGCGCGCCGAAGGACGGCGAGCGCTACTTCGCGCTGGTCCAGATCAACAAGATCAACTTCGACGATCCCGACGCGCTGCGCCACCGCATCAACTTCGACTCGCTGACGCCGCTCTACCCGGACGAGAAGCTGAAGCTCGAGATGGAAGGCGCCGGCGCCATGGCGCCGACCGCCGCCGAGGAGCATTCGAGCTCGAAGGCGACCTCGTCGGGCCGCGTCGGCACCCGCCGCACCGGCACGCTGACCAAGAAGGCGTCGTCGTCGCCGCAGCAGCAGCTCGACATCTCGACCCGCGTGATCGACCTGATCGCGCCGATCGGCAAGGGCCAGCGCGCCCTGATCGTCGCGCCGCCGCGCACCGGCAAGACCGTGCTGATGCAGAACATCGCGCACGCCATCACGTCCAACAATCCCGAGGTCTACCTCATGGTGCTGCTCGTCGACGAGCGCCCCGAGGAAGTGACCGACATGCAGCGCACCGTGAAGGGCGAGGTCGTCAGCTCGACCTTCGACGAGCCGGCCAGCCGCCACGTCGCGGTCGCCGAGATGGTGATCGAGAAGGCCAAGCGCCTGGTCGAGCACAAGAAGGACGTGGTGATCCTGCTCGACTCGATCACCCGCCTCGGCCGCGCCTACAACACCGTGGTGCCGAGCTCCGGCAAGGTGCTGACCGGCGGTGTCGACGCCAACGCCCTGCAGCGGCCGAAGCGCTTCTTCGGCGCCGCCCGCAACATCGAGGAAGGCGGCTCGCTGACCATCATCGCGACGGCGCTGATCGATACCGGCAGCCGCATGGACGAGGTGATCTTCGAGGAGTTCAAGGGCACCGGTAACTCGGAAATCATCCTCGACCGCAAGGTCGCCGACAAGCGCACCTTCCCGGCGATCGACATCACCAAGTCGGGCACCCGCAAGGAAGAGCTGCTGGTCGACCGCGCGACGCTGTCGAAGATGTGGGTGCTGCGCCGCATCCTGATGCCGATGGGCGCCGTCGACGCGATCGAGTTCCTGCTCGACAAGCTGCGCACCTCGAAGACCAACCAGGACTTCTTCGGCTCGATGAACCAGTAGGGTCGCGACGAAGAAAGGTCCCTCGCTGCGCTCGGGATGACAAACTGTTGTCATCCCGAGGGCGAAGCCCGAGGGACCCTTTCCTATTCCGACGCCGCGGGCCGGTCGCCGGTCCGCGCGAACACCGCCGACGCATGGACGATGCGCTCGCCGTTGCACACCAGGTAGCAGTTGGCGAAGGCCAGCCGGCCGCCGACCTTGTGCACGTCGACATGCGCCTCGACCCAGTCGCCGACCTTTGCCCCGCCGGCGAAGTCGGTGGTGACGCTGGCCGTCGTCAGCATCGGCGACGGCGTCCGGCTGCGGGTCGTCCGGTAGCCCAGCGCGATGTCGCACATCGTCATCAGCAGCCCGCCATGCGCCCCGCCGCGGGCGTTGGCGTGCCTGGGCTGGATGCGCAGGCCGATCACGAACGTGCCGTCTTCGAGGTCGCGATAGAAGAACGGTCCGTTGTGCTCGAGGAACGGGCTGCTGCGGAACAGCGGCTTGAAGCCCTCCGGCGGCGGCTGATCGGTATCGCTCATCGCGGGCTCTCCTACGCCCCCAAATCCGCCGCCACCGCGCGGCGCTGGGCGGCGGTGACCTCGACCTTGCGGCCGAACCACGCCTCGAAGCCGACGCGGCCCTGGTGCAGCAGCATGCCCAGGCCGTCGATGCAGCGGTTGCCGCGCGACCGCGCCGCCGCCAGCAGGCCGGTTTCCAGCGGCACGTAGACGATGTCGTAGACCGCCGCGCTGCGCGGCAGCAGCGACAGGTCGATGTCGAGCGGCGGCTGGCCGTGCATGCCGAGCGCCGTCGTGTTGACCAGCAGCGTGACGTCCTTGAGCACGCGACCGCGATCCTCCCAGTTGTCGACCACGATGCGGCGGCCGTCATCGGGCGTGAAAGCGACACCGAGGTCGATCGCCGCGCTCTTGGTGCGGTTGACCAGCCGCAGTTCCGGCACGCCGGCATCGACCAGGCTGGCGACCACGGCACGCGCCGCGCCGCCGGCGCCCAGCACCGCGACCGGGCCGGCGTCGGGGCTCCAGTGCGGCGCGTTGTACTTCAGCGCCTCCAGGAAGCCGAAGCCGTCGCTGTTGCGGCCTTCCAGCGTGCCGTCGGCGTGCTTGATCACCGTGTTGACCGCGCCGATGCGTTCGGCGGTCGGGTGCAGGCGGTCGAGCAGCGGCATGATGCCGATCTTGTGCGGCAGGGTGAGGTTGCAGCCGCGCGCGTTGGGCGTGCGCCGGAGGAACGCCACCAGTTCTTCCAACGCCTCGCGGTTCGGCTGTACCGGCAGGCGGCCGTAGTGGCCGTCGATGTCGTGCTGGTGCAGCCAGTAGCCGTGCAGGGCGGGCGAGCGCGAATGCTCGACCGGCCAGCCGACGATCGCAGCGAAGGGACGGCCGGCGGCGTCGTGGACCAGTTTCTCGTACGGGGTCATCGCGGGGTCTCCAGGCCGATGCCGTGATCCGCCAGGAAGACCAGCAGGGGCAGCAGCGGCAGGCCGAGGATGGTGAAGTAGTCGCCATCGACGCGGCTGAACAGGTGGGCGCCCAGCCCCTCGAGGTGGTAGGCGCCGACCGAGCCACAGATCGCCTCGCCGGCGCGCGCGAGGTAGGCGTCGAGGAAGGCGTCGGAGAAGGGCCGCATGGTCAGGCGGCCGGCATCCGCGGCCTGCCAGATCCGCGCCCCGCCCTGCGCCACCACGGCGGCCGAGACCAGCTCGTGGGTGCGGCCGCGCAGCGCCTGCAGCTGGCGGCGGGCGGCCTCCAGCGTCGGCGGCTTGTCGAACAGCGTGCCCTCGCAGGCCAGCGTCGAATCGGCGCCGATCACCAGCGCCTCCGGCCGCCGGCGCGACACCGCGACCGCCTTCATCTCGGCCAGCGCGGTCGCGAGGTCGCGGGCGCTGGCGCGCTCGGCCAGCAGGCTGCGCTTGACCTCGTCCTCGTCGACGCTCGACGGCACGACCTCGAAGGCGAGGCCGGCATGGGTCAGCATCTGGCGGCGCGACGGGCTGGCGGAGGCGAGGATCAGGGGAGCCGGCGGCATGGTCGTTTCACGAGTGGGGCGATCAGGCCGGCTCGAGCCGGTACAGGCCGCCGTCCTCGGCATGGGTGACGAGGTAGATCAGCCCGTCGGGCCCCTGCCGCACGTCGCGGATATAGGGAAGCCGGTCGGCCAGCAACCGCTCTTCGCCGGCGTAGCGCTCGCCGTCGAGCGCGATCCGGAACAGCGCCTGGTTGGACAACGCGCCGGTGAAGACCGAACCCTTCCACGCCGGGAAGGCGTCGCCGGTGTAGAAGGCCAGCCCGCAGGGCGAGATCGACGGCACCCAGGCGCGCACCGGGTCCTGCATCCCGGGCAGGCTCTTGTGCGGGCTGATCACCGCGCCGCTGTAGTCGACGCCGTGGGTGGCGCGGGGCCAGCCGTAGTTGGCGCCGGCCACCAGCAGGTTCAGCTCGTCGCCGCCGCGCGGCCCGTGCTCGGCCTCCCACATCCGCCCGGTGGCCGGGTGCATCGCCAGCCCCTGCGGGTTGCGATGGCCCCAGGTGAAGATCTCGGGCCGGGCGTCGGACCGGCCGACGAAGGGATTGTCCGGTGGCACGCTGCCGTCGTCCCGGAGCCGCACCACCTTGCCGCCGAGGTCGCGCAGGTCCTGCGCGCGGTCGCGGCTGTAGCGTTCACCGGTGGTGACATAGAGCAGCCCCGCCCGGTCGAAGGCGAGGCGCGAGCCGAAGTGCAGGCCGCCCGGCGCGCGCGGCAGGGCGGCGAAGATCGGGGTCGCGCCGCGCAAGGTCCCGTCGCCCAGCTCGGCCCGTGCCACCGTGGTGGCGGCGCCGCCGCTGCCGTCGCCGGCATAGGACAGGTACAGCACCCGGTTGCGGGCGAAGTCGGGATGCAGGCAGACGTCGAGCAGGCCGCCCTGGCCGTTCGCCACCACCGCCGGCACGCCGCCGAGCGGCCGCGGGTCCAGCCGGCCGTTGGCGAAGACCCGCAGGCGGCCCGGCCGCTCGGTGACCAGCAGCCGCCCGTCGGGCAGGAAGGCGATCGACCACGGCTGCACGAGGTCGCGCGCCAGGGTCACCAGCCGGTAGGCGGTGGCGCCGCTGCGCAGCACCTCCTGGGCTCGGGCGATGGAGGGCGCGGCCAGCACGGCGGCGGCGGCACCGAGAATCCTGCGTCTGCGCATCGACACTCCGGGTTGCGGCACTATACTCACGCCCGCCGCCGCGAGGCGTTCCTGAAAATTCAAAGGTGCGGGGAGCATCCCATGTCGAAGTCGATCCTGATCCACGAAAATGGCGGTCCCGAGAAGATGAAGCTGGCCGACGTCACGGTCGGCAAGCCGGGCCCGGGCCAGGTCAAGGTCCGCCATACCGCGATCGGCCTCAACTTCATCGACGTCTACACCCGGTCGGGTCTCTACCAGACGCCGCTGCCCAACGCGGTCGGCCGCGAGGCGGCGGGCGTGATCGTCGAGGTCGGGCCGAAGGTGAAGGGCTTCCGCAAGGGCGACCGCGTCGCCTACTGCGGCGTGCTGGGCGCCTACTGCGAGGAGCGCCTGATGGGCACCGACCAGCTGGTCAAGGTGCCGACCGGCGTCAGCGACGAGCAGGCCGCGGCGATCATGCTGAAGGGCATGACCACCGAGTACCTGATCGACCATTGCGCCAAGCCGTGGCTCAAGAAGGGCGACATCGTGCTGTTCCACGCCGCCGCCGGCGGCGTCGGCCTGCTGTTCGGCCAGTGGGCCAAGGCGCGCGGCTACAAGGCGATCGGCACCGTGTCGTCGCCGGCCAAGGCCGCGCTGGCCAAGAAGAACGGCTACAAGTGGGTGATCGACTACTCGAAGCAGGACGTCGTGGCCGAGGTGAAGAAGATCACCAAGGGCAAGGGCGTGCCGGTGGTGTTCGACGGCGTCGGCAAGGACACCTGGGCGGCCTCGCTCGACTGCCTGCAGCCGCGCGGCCTGATGGCCTCGTTCGGCAACGCCTCGGGCGCGGTGCCGCCGCAGCCGGTCGGCATCCTGAACGCCAAGGGCTCGCTCTACCTGACGCGCCCGAGCCTCGGCGCCTACACCGCCACCCGCAAGGATCTCGAGGCCTGCGCCAAGTCGCTGTTCAAGATGGTGAAGAGCGGCAAGGTGAAGATCGCCATCGACCAGCGCTACCCGCTGGCCGAGGCGGCCCAGGCCCATCGCGATCTCGAGTCGCGCATGACCACCGGCCAGACCGTCCTCGTCCCCTGACCGGACGGGACGGCGAACGGCGATGATGATCGTCGGCCTGACCGGCTCGATCGGCATGGGCAAGTCGACCGCGGCCAAGATGCTGCGGCAGATGGGGGTGCCGGTGTACGACGCCGACGCCAATGTCCATGCCGTCCAGGCCAGGGGCGGCATCGCCCTGCCGCCGATCGAGGCGGCCTTCCCGGGCGTCGTGAAGGACGGCGTGCTCGACCGCCAGGCGCTGGGCGCGCGCGTCTTCGGCAACCCCGAGGCGCTGCGCAAGCTCGAGGCGATCGTCCACCCGCTGGTCGGCCGGCGGCAGCGCGCCTTCCTGCGGCGCGAGGCGCTGCGCGGCACCAAGCTGGTGGTGCTCGACATCCCGCTGCTGTTCGAGGGGCTGGGCGACCGCCGCGTCGACGCCACGCTGGTGGTCAGCGCGCCGGCCTTCCTGCAGCGCCAGCGCGTCATGGCGCGGCCCGGCATGTCGGCCGAGCGCTTCGCCGGTATCCTGCGCCAGCAGGTCCCCGACGCCGTGAAGCGCCGCAAGGCCGGCGTCGTCATCCCGACCGGCCTCGGTCTCGCGCCGACCCGCCAGGCCCTGTCGCGGGCCGTTTCGGCCTTGAAGAAGCAGGATGGCCGCCACTGGCCGCCCAACCCGTGGCGCGAACGATTCACAGCCCAGATGGCCCGCGCCCGCCGCAAGTAGGCGGCGTTGCATGGCCTTTCCTCCCCGCGCGCAGCGGGGGGAGGTGCCCGCGCAGCGGGCGGAGGGGTCGGAAGCTTACCGAGTTGAGTTCTTGACCCCTCCGCCGCCGCACGCGGCGGCACCTCCCCATGCTCGCGCATGGGGAGGAAATCACGGGGCTTTCCTCAGCGCGCCGGCGCGGGAGACGCGCTAAGAGAGGCCATGCGCGAGATCGTCCTCGATACCGAGACCACGGGCCTCGACCCCCAGGCCGGCCACCGGGTGGTCGAGATCGGCTGCATCGAGCTGGTCAACCTGGTGGCCACCGGCCGCACCTTCCACGTCTACTTCAACCCGGAAATGCCGATGCCGGCCGGGGCGCAGGACGTGCACGGGCTGAGCGACGACTTCCTCGCCGACAAGCCGCTGTTCGCCGACAAGGCCGCCGAGTTCCTCGAGTTCCTGGGCGACGACCAGCTGGTGATCCACAACGCGCAGTTCGACATCGGCTTCCTCAACGCCGAGCTCGAGCGCGCGGGTCACAAGAAGCTGTCGAACCCCTACATCGACACGGTGTCGGTGGCGCGCCGCAAGTTCCCCGGCCAGCGCGCCAGCCTCGACGCGCTGTGCGAGCGCCTCGGCATCGACAACTCGAACCGCGTGAAGCACGGCGCGCTGCTCGATTCGGAACTGCTGGCCGAGGTCTACCTCGAGCTGAGCGGCGGCCGGCAGCGCGATCTCGGCCTCGCGGCGGAGGGCACGACGACGGTCAGCACCACGCTGGTGGTGGCCAACCGGCCGGTGCGGCCGGCCCGGCCGCACGCGCCGTCGGAGGCGGAACTGGCCGCCCACGCGGCGTTCCTCAAGCAGATCAGCGATCCGCTCTGGCTGAAGACCGAGTAGGTCTTCGGCCGGCCGCGATCAGGCGTGGCCGACCGGACCGTCGGCGACGCCCGGCACCTTGCCGCCGTTGGCCTCGAGCTGCTGGCGATAGAGCTGCACGAAGTCGACCGGCGCGATGTTGAGCGGCGGGAAGCCGGCCTCGCGGGTCGCGTTGGCGACCACGGCGCGCGCGAACGGGAACAGCAGGCGCGGCGTCTCGATGAACAGCAGCGGGCCGAACGCCTCGGCCGGCACCTCGCCGAGGCTGACCGTGCCGGCATAGACCAGCTCGAGCATGAACAGCGGCTCGTCCTTCGGGGTCTTGGCGTTGGCCTCGATGGTCAGCGCGACCTCGAAGGTCTTGGCGTCGAACTGGCGGTTGGTCACCTGCACGTTGAGCGACAGCTGCGGCTGGGTCTGCTCGATCAGGCTCTGCGGCGCGCGCGGGTTCTCGAACGACAGGTCCTTGATGTACTGGCCGTGCATGACCAGCGGCGACGTCGCCGCCTGCGGCTGGGCCTGGTCCGGGGGAGTCTGCGGCGGGGGAGCGTTGGTCATTTTGGTCTTTCCCAGTTGTTCGGCGGCGGTACCACGCAGGGCGGGAGGACACAAGGCGCGGCCGGGTCGCGGGCCTGCCGTTGCCAAGGCAGCGACCGGCGGGGAAAATGACGGCATGACTCACCCGTCCCTGCGCCCCCTGATCGGGGTCACCGCCTGCCTCAAGGACAATGGCCGCGGCGGCTTCCAGCACGCGGTCGGCGACAAGTACGTCCAGGCGGCGCTGCAGGCGGCCGGCGGCCTGCCGGTGCTGATCCCGGCGATCGGGCCGCAGCTCGGCGACGCGCCGGCGATGACGGCGGCGCTCGACCGGCTGCTCGACGCGCTGGACGGCGTGCTGCTGACCGGCAGCCCGTCCAACGTCGAGCCGCACCACTACGCCGGCGAACCGAGCCGCGAAGGCACGGCGCACGACCCGGCGCGCGACGCCACGACCCTGCCGCTGATCCGGCACTGCCTCGACCGCGGCGTGCCGCTGTTCGCGATCTGCCGCGGCGCCCAGGAAATGAACGTGGCGCTGGGCGGCACGCTGCACCAGCTGGTCCACGAGGTCGACGGCCGGCGCGACCACCGCTCGCCGAAGTCACCGGACAACGACGTGAACTACGGCCCGGCGCACGACATCGACCTGGTCGAGGGCGGCGTGCTGCATCGCCTGCTGGGCGCCCGCCGCGTCGCGGTGAACTCGCTGCATGCCCAGGGCGTCGACCGGTTGGCGGCGCGGGCAAGGCTGGAGGCGGTGGCGCCGGACGGGCAGGTCGAGGCCTTCAGCGTGCCCGACGCGCCGGGCTTCGCGCTCGCGCTGCAGTGGCACCCCGAATACAAGGCGCTCGACAACCCGGTCTCGATGAAGCTGTTCGATGCCTTCGCCGAGGCCTGCCGCCAGCGCGCTTCGATGCGCGCTGAAGCGCCGTTGCGCGCCGCGGCGGAGTAGGGCGATGGCCGCGCCGACCACTGGCAACAACGCCCGCCGCGACTTCTACGAGCGGATCGGCGGCCTCTCGATGGCGCCGCTGTGGGAATCGCTGCACCAGCTGGTGCCGACGCAACCCGCGCCGAAGTACCAGCCGGCCCACTGGGATTACGACGCGGTGCGGCCGTTCCTGATGGAATCGGGATCGCTGATCACCGCCAAGGAAGCGATCCGCCGCGTGCTGATCCTCGAGAACCCGGCGATGACCGGCAGCGCCTGCATCACGCCGACGCTCTATGCCGGGCTGCAGCTGATCCTGCCGGGCGAGGTCGCGCCGGCCCATCGTCACACCCAGTCGGCGCTGCGCTTCATCGTCGAGGGCAAGGGTGCCTACACCGCGGTCGACGGCGAGCGCACGACGATGCACGAGGGCGACTTCGTGATCACGCCGACCTGGACCTGGCACGACCACGGCAACGATTCGTCCGAGCCGATGGTGTGGCTGGACGGGCTCGACATCCCGATGGTGGCGCTGTTCAACGCGGGCTTCGCCGAGACCGGCGAGTCCGACGAGCAGGCGATCACCACGCCCGAGGGCACCGCGACCGCGCGCTTCGCCAGCGGCCTGCTGCCGGTCGACTGGAAGCCCGGCAAGCTGACCTCGCCGATCTTCAACTATCCCTATGCCCGCACGCGCGAGGCGCTGGCCGGCCTCGAGAAGGCCGGGCCGCCCGACGCCTGCCACGGCTACAAGCTGCGCTACGTGAACCCGGCCAACGGCGGGCCGCCGATGGCGACCATGGGCACCTACATGCAGCTCCTGCCGAAGGGCTTCGCCACGGCGCCCTACCGCTCGACCGACGGCACGGTGTTCTCGGTGGTCGAGGGTTCGGGCGAGAGCACGATCGGCGACCGCACCTTCCGCTGGAAGAAGCGCGACCACTTCGTGGTCCCGAGCTGGGCCCGCGTCACGCACAAGGCCGACGGCGACGCCGTGCTGTTCTCGTTCTCCGACCGTCCGGTGCAGGAGAAGCTCGACCTGTGGCGCGAGGATCGCGGCGGGAAGTAAAGGGTCCCTCGCTACGCTCGGGATGACAGCCTTTTCTTGTCATCCCGAGCGCAGCGAGGGACCTTTCAGGCCACCCGCTTCTTCTGCGCCGCCACCGAGCCGGCGCACTGGTCCACGGGGAGCGGGCGCAGGTGGAGGTCGTAGGCGTCGGCGAACTCGGCGCGCCAGACCGTGCCGGAGCGCCGGTAGAGGTAGACGAACAGCTGGCAGGCATCGGACTGGTAGCGCAGCACGCGGGCCGGGTCGTCCTTGCGGTCGAGCACGCCGGGGCCGAACTGCGCGGCCAGCTGGGCCTCGTCGAGGCCCTTGATGCGATCGAGCGGGATCGGCGAGCCGGCATTGCGCGAGCTGAAGACCCCCTTCTCGCCACCGGCCAGGGAGTATTGCGGGCTGTTGTCGCTGACGCATCCCGCCAGCAGGAGCCCCGGCATCAGCAGCGCCAGGCTCCGCATCGTCCAAGTCATGCCGCCACTCTAGCGCGGCGATGGCGGCGGTTGAAAGGGTCGTCCCGGCGCAGCCGGCGGTTTCAGCCCCTGGGCGACGTGGACCATGGCGGCGACGCCGACCACCGGCACGATCAGGTTGACGATCGGGATGGTGCCGAGGAACACGATCACGATGCCGGTCAGCCACAGCACGCCGGCATTGGCCTTGCGCCACGCCTTGACCTCGGCCGGGTCGAGCCGGCGCAGCGCCACCTGCTCGTAGTACAGGCGGCCGGTCAGCCAGCCGTTGACGGCATAGAAGATCACCGCGCCGAGGCCGGCCACGAACAGCGCCAGCACGTAGAACGGCAGCATCACCAAGTTGAGGGCGATCACCGCCACCAGGAAGACCACGCCGGTCCAGATGCCGGTCCAGATCGGGATGCCGCGCGCCTTGCCCAGCTGCGGGTAGTGCCGCGCCTCCACGACGTCGGCGATCTGCTCCATGAAGACCGAGATGACGATGCCGAAGCTGGCCGGGAACAGCATGACGGCCAGCACGATGACGCCGGTGCCGCTCAGCCAGACGATGGTCTCGTTGATCCAGCGCGTCTCGAACGTGGCGAGCGAGCGCAGGCCCCAGATGCCCAGCGCCGCGATGGCGACCTGCAGCACCAGGCTGAGCAGCAGCGACCACCAGATCAGGCTGCGCAGCTTGGGATCGCCGAGCTGCCCGATCGCCAGTTCGAAGGCGCGGATCACGCTCCCGGCCTATTGCGGGCCGACGATGCCGGCGGCCTTCAGCTCGCCGATCTCCTTGGCCGAGAAGCCGCGCTCGGACAGGATCGCGTCGGTGTGCTCGCCGCGCTTGGCGGCCGGGCCGCGCACCGCTTCCTTGGTGCGCGAGAAGCGCGGTGCCGCCGCCGGCTGGGCGAAGCCCGCGACGTCGACGTAGGCGTTGCGCGCCTTGGCGTGGGCGTGGTGCGGCGCTTCCTTCATCGACAGGACCGGCGCGAAGCAGATGTCGGTGCCCTCCATGATGGCGCACCACTCGTCGCGGGTCTTGGTCCGGAAGATGCCGGCCAGCCGCTCCTTCAGCGCGCCCCAAGACTTGCGGTCCATCTGGGCCGGCAGGGTCTCGCCCTTGAGCCCGGTCTTCTCGAGCAGCAGCTCGTAGAACTGCGGCTCGATCGAGCCGATGCAGACGTGCTTGCCGTCGCTGGTCTCGTAGGTGCCGTAGAAGTGGGCGCCGCCGTCCAGCATGTTGGCCTCGCGCGCGCCGTCGTTCCACAGGCCGGCCCCGGCCATGCCGTAGATGCCGCCCAGCAGCAGCGCCGCGCCGTCGACCATCGCGGCGTCGACCACCTGGCCCTTGCCCGAGCGTTGCGCCTCGAGCAGGCCGCAGACCATGCCGAAGGCCAGCAGCATGCCGCCGCCGCCGAAGTCGCCGACCAGGTTGAGCGGCGGTACCGGCTTGTCCTTGCCGCCAATGGCGTGCAGGGCGCCGGTCAGCGCGATGTAGTTGATGTCATGGCCGGCCGCCTTGGCCAGCGGACCGTCCTGGCCCCAGCCGGTCATGCGGCCGTAGACCAGCCGCGGGTTGCGCTTGAGGCAGACGTCCGGGCCCAGCCCCAGCCGCTCGGCGACGCCCGGCCGGAACGGCTCGGTCATGCCGTCGGCCTTCTCGATCAGGCGCAGCACGACCTCGATGCCTTCCTTCTTCTGCAGATCGACCGAAACCGACCGGCGGCTGCGGTTGTGGACCGCGAACTTGGGGTCGGCCAGGCGGTCCATGACATGGGCCTTGGTCCGGTCGACGCGGATGACGTCGGCGCCCATGTCGCCCAGCATCATCGAGGCCATCGGCCCCGGGCCGATACCCGCCAGCTCGACGATCGTCAGTCCGGTCAGCGGACCTGCCATGGCTTCCCTCCTGCGGAACGCATTTATCTTGCCCCAATCGTAGCCCATGGGTACGGCGTTACAAAATCTGCCGCCCGGTCTAAAGTCCGCGCCGCAGAAGGCTCGGAGGAAGCGGATGGGGCGTGGTCGGTTCTTGACGTCGCTGGCACTGGTGGCCGCCATGATCGGCGGCGCGGCAGTGGCCCAGCAGCCGCCGGCGCCCAAGGAGTACGAGCAGCGCTTCCTGCTGCCGGGCTCGTGGTTCCACGGCGTTCACGGCCTCGCCTTCAACAAGGACGACCAGCTGTTCGCCGGCTCGGTGATCGGCCAGACCCTGTACCGGGTGCAGGTCGACACCGGCGAAGTCGATCGCGTGATCGACCCGCCGATGGGCATGGCCGACGACATCGCCTTCGCCGAGGACGGCACGATGGCGTGGACCGCCTTCCTGCTGGGCAAGGTCTACATCCGCAAGCCGAACGGCAAGACCATCGAGGTCGCCAACGGCATGGGCGGTCCGAACTCGATCGCCTTCGGCAAGGACGGGCGGCTGTTCGTCTCCGAGGTGTTCATCGGCGACGCGCTGTACGAGATCGACCTCAAGAACGTCGACAAGCCCGACTTCAAGCCGTTCCCGCGCGCCGAGCTGCGGCGCATCGCCGAGAAGCTGGGCGGTCTCAACGGCTTCGAGGTCCACAAGGACGACGGCTTCCTCTACGGGCCGCTGTGGTTCAAGGGCCAGGTCGTGAAGGTCAACCTCGAGACCGGCAACGTCGAGGTGATCGCCGAGGGCTTCAAGATCCCGGCCGCCGCCAACATCGACCCGCAGAACCGCGACAACGTCTACGTCGTCGACACCGGCACCGGCAACGTCTGGAGCATCAGCCTGACGGCCAAGAACCGCAAGCTGGTGGCCTCGATGAAGCCCGGGCTCGACAACCTGGCGTTCGATTCGCGCGGCCGCCTGTTCGTGTCGTCGATGACCGACAACGGCATCTACCTGGTCGACAAGCAGACCGGCGCCTGGAAGACCGTGACCGAGGGCAAGCTGGCAGTGCCGGCCGACCTCGCGATCGTCACCGAGAACGGCAAGGATACGCTGCACGTCGCCGACGTGTTCAGCTATCGCACCGTCGATGGCCAGACCGGCGCGGTGCAGGACGTGCTGCGCGTCCACGGCGAGACCCACGCCTACCCGATCGGCATCTCGGTCGGCCCGCGGCACGTGCTGCTGAGCAGCTGGTTCTCCAACACCGTCGAGAAGGTCGACCGCAAGACCAACCGGCTGGTCGCCACGCTGGGCGACTTCGCCGCGCCGATCGACGCGATCGAGGTCGCCGACGGCACGCTGTACGTCGCCGAGCTCGCGACCTCGAACCTCGTGAAGGTCAGCGCCGACGGCAAGGAGCGCTCGATCGTCGCCAAGGAGCTGCGCGGCCCGGTCGCGCTGGCCCGTGGCAAGGACGACCTCGTCTACGTCACCGAGATCGCCGCCGGCGCGGTCACCGAGATCAACGTCGCGAGCGGCACCCGCCGCGTCGTCGCCGACGGCCTCGCCGGTCCGGAAGGCATCGCGGTCGGTCCCGACGGACGGCTGTTCGTCGCCGAGGTCGGCCAGAAGCGCGTCGTCGCCCTCGACCCGGCGACCGGCGCCCGCACGGTGATCGCCTCGAACCTCGACATCGGCCTGCCGCCGTTCCAGGGCGGCCCGCCGGGCTTCGTGCCGACCGGCGTCACGGTCGGCGCCAACGGCGTCGTCTATGTCAGCTCCGACATCCGCAACGCCATCTACAGGCTGACGCCGCCCGCCTCCCCGTAAGGATTCGCATGCCCGGCATTCCGTTCATCAGGGACTTCAAGTTCGACTACGGCACGGCGATGGAAGTGACGCCGCGGATCCGCCGGGTCGTCGCCAACAACCCCAGCGCCTTCACCTTCAAGGGCACCGGGACCTACATCATCGGCCACGGCAAGGTGGCGGTGGTCGATCCCGGCCCGGACATGCCCGAGCATGTCGAGGCGGTGCTGCGCGCGGTGCGCGGCGAGACGGTGACGCACATCCTGGTCACCCACACCCACATCGACCACGTGCCGGCGACGCCGGCGCTGGTCGCCGCCACGGGCGCCAAGGTCTACTCGTTCGGCCCCCATCCCAAGCCGCCCGCCGACGCCCACGCCGAGGAGCCGGGCGACCTTTCCTTCGCGCCCGACGTCAAGCTGAACGACGGCGACGTGGTGCAGGGCGACGGCTGGAACGTCGAAGCGGTGCACACGCCCGGCCACATCTCCAACCACCTCTGCTTCGCGGTGAAGGAAGACCGGGCGCTGCTGTCGGGCGACCACGTCATGGGCTGGTCGACGGCGGTGATCTCGCCGCCCGACGGCAACATGGGCGACTACTTCGCCTCCTTGCGCAAGCTGCTGCCGCGCGACGAGACGCTGTACATCCCGACGCACGGCGCGGAGATCCGCAATCCCGGCCCGTTCGTGCAGGCCTACATCGAGCACCGGCTCGGCCGCGAGGCGCAGATCCTGGCGCGGCTCAAGGAAGGGCCGCAGACGGTTCCGCAGATGGTGGCGAAGAACTATGCCGACACGCCGGTCCACCTGCATGCCGCGGCGGGCCGCTCGATGCTGGCCCACCTCGTGCAGATGGTGAAGGACGGCCGGGTGAAGACCGAGGACGGACGCGCGGCGATCGACAGCCTCTACCGGCTGTAGCCCGGGGGCGGCGAGGGGAGACACGACAATGGACATGAAGCTCACCGGCAAGACGGTGCTGATCACCGGCGGCAGCCGTGGCATCGGCTATGCCTGCGCCATGGCGTTCGCCGCCGAGGGCTGCGCGGTGCACATCGCCTCGCGGTCGAAGGAATCGCTGGAGAGCGCGCGCGACAAGATCCGCGCCCGCCACAACGTGCCGGTCGAGATCCATGTCGCCGACTTCGCCCAGGGCGACACGGTGCGCGCCGTGGTCGACGCGGTCGGCCATGCCGACATCCTGGTCAACAATGCCGGCGCGATCCCGCGCGGCGACATCTTCGCCATGACCGAGGCCAAGTGGCGCGAGGCGTGGGAGCTGAAGATGTTCGGCTACGTCAACGCGACCCGCGCCATGCTGGAGAAGATGTACGCCCGCAAGTCCGGCGTGGTGGTCAACGTGATCGGCCTCGCCGGCGAGGTCTTCAACTACGACTACGTCGCCGGCACGACGGCCAATGCCGGCCTGATGGCCTTCACGCGCGCCGTCGGCTCGAAGAGCGTCGACCACGGCGTGCGCGTCGTGGCGATCAACCCGCCGGGCACCCGCACCGACCGCATGACCACGCTGCTGCGCAGCCAAGCGCAGCAGCAGTGGGGCGATCCCGAGCGCTGGCCCGAGCTGACCAAGCACCTGCCGTTCGGCCGCCCGGCGGAGCCCGACGAGGTCGCCGACCTCGCCGTGTTCCTCGCCTCCGAGCGTGCCAGCTACATCTCCGGCGTCGTGATGACGCTCGATGCGGGGATCGGCGCGCGGCACTAGGCGCCTAGAAGTGGAAGTTTAGGCCCACCCGGAACAGGTTGCCCGACGACGTCTCGCTGGAGACGCCGACGCCGGCCGGTGACAGCGAGGTGCTGGGCGTGCCCATGTACAGGTACTCGACCTTCGCCGACCAGCGTTCGGCCAGCTTGGTCTCGATGCCGCCGCCGACCGTCCAGGTCCAGTAGGTGCTGCTGGCCGAGAAGGCCGGCATGCCGGGTCCGCCGCCGCTCAGCGTGCGCTGTCCCCACACCGCGCCACCGGTCAGGTACGGCATGATCGAGCCGAAGGCGTAGCCGCCGCGAGCGCGGAAGGTGCTGAACCACGGCGTGTACTCGGTGGCATTGGCCGGGCCCAACGGGCCGCCGCCGTTCAGGCCGGCGGCGTAGGTCGAGCCCTGGAAGTCGATCTCGGCGCCCAGCAGGACGGGGCCGAACATGTAGTTGTAGCCGCCCTGCACGCCGCCGACGAAGCCGCCGCCGCTGCCCGACAGGCCGCCCGGCCCGGCCGGCCCGAAGTCATTGGTCGTCGTGTTGCCGAACAGGCCACCGGCATTCACGCCGGCATAGAACCCGCTCCATGACTGCGCATTCACTTGCTGCGCAGAGGCGGTCCCTGCCGCGGCGGCGGTGGCCGCAAGGGTCAGGCCGAACAAGGTCAAACGTCGCATCGTCGCTCCACACGGTTTGGCCTCCCCCGCCAATCCTTACGGGGGACCGGTGCAAAACGTCCCCTCGCGGCGGTCGAACTTTTCGCCCGGTTCTGTAGAGTGCAGCCAACCTCCAGAAACGATGCCCGACTCCCTCTCTCCCGATCTCTCCCAGGCGACCTCGCTCCTGCACTCGGTGTTCGGCTTCGGCGCTTTTCGCCCGGGGCAGGAAGAAATCGTCGGCGCCATCCTGCGCGGCGAGAACGTGCTGGCGGTCATGCCGACCGGCAGCGGCAAGTCGCTGTGCTACCAGCTGCCGGCGCTGGTGCGCGGTGGCGTGACGCTGGTCGTGTCGCCGCTGATCGCGCTGATGCGCGACCAGGTGCGGGCGCTCACCGCGGCGGGCGTCGCGGCGGGCAGCCTGAACTCGAGCAACGATCCTGCGGAGACGGCCCGCGTCCTGGGCCTGTTGCGGCGGGGCGATCTGCGCCTGCTCTACGTCGCGCCCGAGCGGCTGGCGCGGCCCGACACGATCGAGATGCTGGCCGAGAGCAACGTCTCGATGATGGCGATCGACGAGGCGCACTGCGTCTCGCAGTGGGGCCACGACTTCCGCAAGGAGTACCTCGAGCTGGGCAGCGTCGCGCGCCAGATCGGCGGCCGGCTGCAGACCATCGCCTTCACCGCGACCGCCGATGCGCCGACCCGCACCGACATCGTCGACAAGCTGTTCGCCCAACCGCCGCGTGTCTTCGTGCGCAGCTTCGACCGGCCCAACCTCAGGCTGGCCTTCAAGCCCAAGGAGCGATCGTCGAAGCAGGTGCTGGCCTTCGTGCGCGCCCACGAGGGCGAGAGCGGCATCGTCTACTGCGCGTCCCGCCGCAAGGTCGAGGAGCTGGCCGAAACGCTGAAGGAAGCCGGCGTCCGCGCGCTGCCCTACCACGCCGGTCTCGACAAGGCGGTGCGCGACCGCAACCAGGACACCTTCCAGCAGGAGGACGGCGTCGTCATGACGGCGACGGTCGCGTTCGGCATGGGCATCGACAAGCCCGACGTGCGCTTCGTCTGC
The DNA here is from genome assembly GCA_020160955.1 of Pseudomonadota bacterium. Taxonomy (GTDB): domain Bacteria; phylum Pseudomonadota; class Alphaproteobacteria; order Reyranellales; family Reyranellaceae; genus Reyranella. The sequence continues at coordinate 1,922 of JAIUOX010000058.1, read as the reverse complement.
CATGCCGACCTGCCGGCCAACGTCGAGGCCTACTACCAGGAGATCGGCCGCGCCGGGCGCGACGGGCTGCCGGCCGACACGCTGACGCTGTACGGCATGGGCGACATGCAGCTGCGCCGGCTGCAGATCGAGCAGGGCGACCTGTCCGACGAGCGCAAGCGCATCGAGCGGCAGCGGCTGGGCGCGCTGCTGTCGCTGGCCGAGGCGCCGCGCTGCCGGCGCCAGACCCTGCTCGCCTACTTCGGCGAGTCGTCCGAGCCGTGCGGCAACTGCGATCTCTGCCAGGAGGGCGTCGAGCGCTTCGACGGCACGATCGACGCCCAGAAGGCGATGTCGGCGATCGTGCGCACCGGCGAGCGCTTCGGCATGGAGCACCTCGTCAGTCTCCTGCGCGGCGACCGCACCGAGAACATCCTGAAGTACGAGCACGAGCGCCTGCCGACGTTCGGTGTCGGCGCCGACCGCAAGGCATCGGAGTGGCGCTCGATCTTCCGCCAGCTCTCGGCGCTCGGGCTGATCGCCCAGGACCTGATGGAACATGGCCGCTGGTGGGTCACCGACGAGGGCTGGCAGGTCCTGAAGGGCAAGCAGCGCATCGAGCTGCGCAAGGACCTCGCGCCCGCCGCCGGCGCGCGCGGCGAGCGGCGCGGCCGGCCCGCCGCCTCGGCGGTGGTCGACGACGGCGACCTCGTGCTGTTCGACGCGCTGAAGGCGTTGCGCACCCGGCTGGCCCAGCAGCAGGGCGTGCCGGCCTACGTCGTGTTCTCCGACCGCACGCTGGCCGAGCTGGCCAGCCACCGTCCGACCAGCCCACGCGCCTTCCGCGAGATCCACGGCATCGGCGACGCCAAGCTCGAACGCTACGGCGCGGCCTTCCTCGAGGTCGTGCAGAAGCACGCGACGTAGGCGAAAGGTCCCTCGCTGCGCTCGGGATGACAGCTCTTTCTTGTTATCCCGAGCGCAGCGAGGGACCCTTCGTCTTCACGCGCTCCGATCCAGCAGGTCGAGATGCTGCCTGATGTGCGCCGCCTCGGCCGGCGTGTGGGCCAGCGCGATGGCGCGGTCGAAGGCGGTGCGGGCGTCCTCGGGGCGGTCGAGTTGTTGCAGCAGGGCGCCGCGCACGCCGTGGAAGTAGAAGTAGTTCTGCAGCCGGTCGGCCAGCGGCTCGACCATCGCCAGCGCGGCGGCGGGACCGCGCACCTTGGCGACCGCGACGGCGCGGTTCAGCGTCACCACCGGCGAGGGCTGCAGGCGTTCGAGGTTGGCGTAGAGCAGGTCGATCTGGGTCCAGTCGGTGTCCTCGGCGCGGGCGGCGCGGGCGTGCAGCGCGGCGATCGCGGCCTGCACCTGGTACGGGCCGGGCCGGCGATGGCGCACCGCCTTGTCGATCAGCGCGAGCCCCTCGGCGATCCGCGGCCGGCTCCACCGGGTGCGGTCCTGTTGCTCGAGCAGCACGATCGCCCCGCCGGCATCGAAGCGGGCCGGCGCGCGCGCCTGCTGCAGCAGCATCAACGCCATCAGGCCCATCGTTTCCGGGTCGGAGGGGAACACGCGCAGCAGCAGGCGGCCCAGCCACAGCCCTTCCTCGGCCAGCTGCGCGCGCGCCGCCGGGTCGTCGCTGCGCGCCGAGTAGCCCTCGTTGAACACCAGGTAGACCATCGCCAGCACGGTGCCGAGCCGCCGGTCGCGCTCGGCGGCGCCCGGTGTCTCGAAGCCGCTGCCGGCCGCCGCGATGCGGGCCTTGGCCCGGGTGATGCGCTGTTCCATCGCCGCCTCGCCGACCAGGAAGGCGCGGGCGATCTGGGTCACCGACAGGCCGCACACGACGCGCAGCGCCAGCGCGATCTGCTGCGTCTCGGGCAGGCCGGGGTGGCAGCACACGAACAGCAGCCGCAGGATGTCGTCGCGGTAGGCCGCGCCGT
>JAIUOX010000204.1 GCA_020160955.1 Pseudomonadota bacterium | reverse complement strand
TCGTGGCGGCGACGACGACGGTCCAGAGGGCGGCCCGTTGCAGGGTCATGGCTCGCGCGCCCCCTCCAGCATCGCGCGGCCGCGCTCGGTCAGTTCGACGCGGTGCAGGCCGCGCTCGCCGCCGGCCTGCCGGACCAGGCCGTCGGCGCGCGCGTCTCTCCAGACCGGGAAGCGCGGACAGGAACTGCGCCACGCGTCCATCACGTCCTCGCGGCTGCGCGGCCGGTCGGCGACCCACTCGAGGAACTGGACCATGATCAGGCGCGGCGAGGCGGACATGGGCTACTCCTTGGGCTACTCCTCGACCGGCGGCGACGGCCGGTCGTGCAGGTCCGATTGCGGCTCCTGCCGGGCGCGGACCATCACCGCGGCGGCGCGCGCGATCAGGAAGGAAGCGATCACCGTCATGCCCAGCTCCATGGTCGGCTGGTCGGCGGGGCCTGAGAATGCCAGCCCGACCTCGACCAGCGCCAGCGCGACCAGCGCGAAGCTGGCGACCCGGCAGTCGGCGGCGCGCGTCAGCCGCAGCAGGCGCCACGCGTGGTCGACGTCGAGCTGCATCCAGAAGCCGCGGGCGACGCCCGCCACGCCGGCGACGATCGAGAACATCCAGAGCTCGGGATTCTTCAGTTCGCCCCAGGTCGGGTAGGCAACCAGCAGCAGGGCGGCGGCGCCGGCCAGCAGGGCGGCGACCGGCACGCGCCATGCCGCGACGATGCGGCCGCCGCCCTCGGGCAGGGCGACGACGAGGCAGGCCAGCGCGCACAGCAGCATCGCGCCGTGCGTCAGGTAGATGTTCGAGATCGCGCTCATCGGAAGCCGCAGCGCTCGGCGCTGACGCCGAGGGTCGCCCAGCGGCTGCCGTCGCGGTAGCAGCCGTTCTGCCACAGGCCGGAGTAGCTTTGCCCGTCGGCGGCGTAGCGCGTGCCGTAGCCGTTCGGCACGTCGTCGCGCCACTCGCCGTCGTAGCGGCCGCCCGCCGCGTAGGTCCGGACGCCGCGGCCCTGCGCCTTGCCGTCGACGAACTCGCCCTCGTAGCGATCGCCGTTGGCGAAGTAGAGCGTGCCGTGGCCGGTCCGCTTGTTCTCCCGGAAGTCGCCGATGTAGCGGTCGCCGTTGGGCCACAGGTAGGTGGCGCGCCCGTTCGGCTTGCCGTCGCGGAACTCGCCGCTGACGCGCGCGCCGTTGGCGAAGGTGAAGGTGCCGCGGCCGTTGCGCTCGCCGTTCTCCCAGGCGCCTTCGTAGCGCGAGCCGTTGGCGTAGGTCATCTTGCCCGCGCCGTTGGCCATGCCGTCCTGCATCTCGCCTTCGTAGCGGGCCAGCGGCTTGCCGCCCTGGAACCACTGCAGCACGCCCTTGCCGTGGGCGAGGCCGTGGTAGCACTCGCCCGACCAGGTGATGCTCATGCCGGGTTCGTTGTCGGCCCGCACGATCTTGCACCCGGTCGTGGGATCGGCCAGCTCGTCGCTGCCCGGCGGCGCGATCCCGCCGGGGATCGGTCCGGGCGCCGCGGGCGGTCTCTGGGTCGGCGCGAGGTTGGGGACGGGGTTGACGCCCGGGGTGACACTGGGGCCGGGCCGCGGGCTCTGCGCCGAGGCCTGTGCCGCAACGGCCCACAACAGCAACGCAAGTCCGACCAGCCGCATCTCGATCTCCCGCCCCAGTGTAGCAGAGCGGCGGCGGGAGGGCAGGCGTCAGCCGCGCGTGCGCAGGTAGACCGTCGCGGCGCGGGCCGACAGGAAGGCGGCGCCGAGCAGGACGCCGGCGGTCGCGAACGGGACCGCCGCGGCCAGGGTCGCCGAGGCGAGCGGCAGGGCGGTGGCGAGCACGAGCAGCGCCAGCATGGCGGCGGCGGTCCAGAAGCCGTCGCTGCCGCCGGGCAGGCGGACCGTCGACCACAGCGGGTCGACCTCGACGGCGACGAACCAGCCGCGCAGCAGGCCGAGCGCGGCGCCGATCGCGAGGGCCAGCCGCAGCAGGTCGGCCTGTCGCTGGCCAGGCTCGATGAGGCCGATCATCAGCAGGGCGGCGCCGACCGCGAAGGGCGCCGGCAGCATCAGGTAGCTGCGCGAGCGCGACGCCCCGCGCGCCTCGCGCGACAGGATCCAGAGGCAGGCCGAAAGGGCCAGCGCGGCGAGGATATGCAGGAGGTTGGGCACGGCGTCGCCGCCGTCAGAACCTGTGGAGCACGACGTGCGGCGCCCGCCGGCAGCGCAGCGCGATCACCGCGGAACGGCCGGCCAGGAAGCCGGCGGAGGCGGCCGCCAGCGGCGGCGCCCCGAGGCGCAGGAACAAGCCCGGCGGGCCGAGCAGGGAGCCGGCGATCTCGAGGGCCACCGCGACCGCCAGCAGGACGGCCGCGACCAGCGTCACCCTCACCCCGGGAAGCCGGACCCGTTCGAACATGTGGTCGACCTCGAGCGGGATGGCGATGCCCTTGGCCGCCCCGGCGGCCACGCCGATGGCGAGGGCCAAGCCGAAGATCCAGGGCGGCTGGCGGACACCGACGTGGAACAGCAGGAAGATGGCGGCGCAGACCAGCCCCAGCAGGGCCGGCCAGGCCAGCCGGGAGCGTCGCGTGCAGCGACTGCGCAGCTCGTCCACGGACAGCCGAAGGCATGCCACGACGGTGACCAGCAACACCAGGTGCAGGAAATTGAGCCCGAACTTCACGTCCCACCGTGTCGGGCGCCAACACGCCTTTGCAATGCGTTCCCCCGCTGCCCCACGCAGAGCGGAACACTCCCAACGTATCGACGCCTGCCCTTCCCCAAGTGCAGACCGCTTCGCAGCGGCTATGCAAGAATATCGAAGCAGAAGTGTGCGTTGGCAATGAAAACTTAACCGTTCCGGTGACAAATCGACATCGCCGGTGTGATTTCATCCAGCGTGGTGCTGGATGTGTCGCGAAAGCCACAGGGGAGCCGACAAAAGGCTGTCCGCAACGGACTCTCGTGGCTCCGGTTGCCGGCTATCGGGTAAAGTCCCGCCAGTTTTCAGGCTGCTGACCGGCAGTCCCTCGTCGCCGGCCGCAGATTTTAAGGAGAGTGAGATGAAGAAGGTTCTGCTGGCTGCCGCCGCGCTGGTTGCGCTGCCGCTCGCGGCCCAGGCGCAGTCCCCGTCGCCGGGCGTCTACATCGGCGCCGAAGGCGGCCTCAACTGGATGCTGAACTTCAACGCCAACACCAACATCCCGGCGGCTCCGGTCGTCGGCGTGACCCCGACCACGGGCTGGATGGCCGGTGGCGTGATCGGTTACGACTTCG
>JAIUOX010000057.1 GCA_020160955.1 Pseudomonadota bacterium | reverse complement strand
CCGCTCGGAATCGGTCAGCTTGTTGCGCCAGTCCTTGACGTCGTCGGCCAGCGGCACTTCCTCCGGCAGCCAGTGGATGCGCTGCTGGGTCAGCCAGGCCTCGTAGGCCCACGGGTAGGAGAACGGCTTGTAGATCGGCTTGGCGTCGAGCAGCGACATGGCGGACCCGCGGTCAATCGTGTGGTCGGAAAATGAAGAGGCCCCGGCGCGCCCCGGGGGAAACCCGAGGCGCGCCGGGGCCAGCAGCAGTTATTGGCAGCTAAGGCATTCTTCGTAGTCGGTCGTTTGTGCCGGTGCCGCCGGCGTACCGAACGGCACCGGAGAGGGAGCGTCGACTCTGGGGGCTGAAAGGGCCTGGTCGCCGATCGGCGAGGCGAGCGCTTCGCCCGCGACCGTCTCGGCGCGCTGGATGGACAGCGAGCGGCAGTAGTAGAGGCTCTTCACGCCGCGCTTCCACGCCATCATGTGGATCTGGTGCAGGTCGCGCTTGTGCACGTCGGCCGGCAGGAACAGGTTGAGCGACTGGCTCTGGCAGATGAACGGCGTGCGGTCGGCCGCATGCTCGATCAGCCAGCGCTGGTCGATCTCGAGCGCCGTCTTGAACACCGCCTTCTCGTGCTCGTCGAGCACGTCGAGGTGCTGCACCGAGCCCTGGTTGACGGTGATCGAGGTCCAGGTGTCCTCGTCGTTCTTGCCCTTCTGCTCGAGCAGCTTCTCGAGGTACGGGTTGCGCACCACGAACGAGCCGGACAGCGTCTTGTGGTTGTAGACGTTGGCCGCCGACGGCTCGATGCCCGGCGAGGCGCCGCCGCAGATGATCGAGATCGACGCGGTCGGCGCGATCGCCAGCTTGTTCGAGAAGCGCTCCTCGATGCCGAAGTCGGCGGCATCCGGGCAGGCGCCGCGCTCGCGCGCCAGCGACTTCGACGCCTCGTCGCACTGGCTGCGGATGTGCTTGAACATCTTCTTGTTCCACACCTTCGCCATCACCGACTCGAGCGGGATGTTGTTCTGCTGCAGGAAGGAGTGGAAGCCCATCACGCCCAGGCCGACCGAGCGCTCGCGCATCGCCGCGTAGGTCGCGCGGGCGAAGTCCGAGCCGGCATTGTCGATGAAGCCCTGCAGGACGTTGTCGAGGAAGCGCATGACGTCCTCGATGAACGTCGGGTGCTCGTGCCACTCGAAGTAGGTCTCGAGGTTGAGCGAGCTCAGGCAGCACACCGCCGTGCGCTGCTTGCCGTGGTGGTCGACGCCGGTCGGCAGCGTGATCTCGCTGCACAGGTTCGAGGTCTTGACCTCGAGGCCGGCCAGCTTGTGGTGCTCGGGCCGCGCCTTGTTCACGTGGTCGACGAACACCAGGTACGGCTCGCCGGTCTCGACGCGGGCGGTCAGGATGCGGATCCACAGGTGGCGGGCCGAGACCTTGCGCTGGACCGCGCCGTCCTTCGGGCTGGTCAGCGCCCACTCCTCGTCGTTCTCGACGGCGCGCATGAAGGCGTCGGAGATCAGGAGGCCGTGGTGCAGGTTCAGCGCCTTGCGGTTGGGATCGCCACCGGTCGGGCGGCGGATCTCGATGAACTCCTCGACTTCGGGATGGCTGATCGGCAGGTAGACCGCCGCCGAGCCGCGCCGCAGCGAGCCCTGGCTGATCGCCAGCGTGAGCGAGTCCATGACGCGGATGAAGGGCACGACACCGGAGGTCTTGCCGTTCATGCCGACCTTTTCGCCAATCGAGCGCAGGTTGCCCCAGTACGAGCCGATTCCGCCGCCGCGCGCGGCCAGCCAGACGTTCTCGTTCCACAGGCCGAGGATACCCTCGAGCGAGTCGTTGGCCTCGTTCAGGAAGCACGAGATCGGCAGGCCGCGGCTGGTGCCGCCGTTGCTCAGCACCGGGGTCGCCGGCATGAACCACAGGTTCGAGATGTAGTCGTAGAGGCGCTGCGCATGGGCATCGTCGTCGGCGTAGGCCGAGGCGACGCGCGCGAACATCTCCTGGTAGCTCTCGTCGGGGAGCAGGTAGCGGTCGGTCAGAGTAGCCTTGCCGAAGGCCGTCAGCCGGGCGTCCCGAGAGGGATCGGTCACAACCCGCGCACCGCTTCGAACTTGAACGATATCAAACACTTGCGGTCCCCATTTTGTTTTTGTCCACAGCGGTGGATAGAACACCCTGTGGAAGACACCTAGATGTTGGGAGGACTGTGGCCAGCCCCACTATCCCTTGATGATACGCCGCCCTTCCGCCGTGTCATCGCCAAATTTTTACCCCGACTGTGAATCTGAAGAATGGACACACAAGCCATTGAAAAATAATGAATAATTTACCCCGCATCTAGTATGATTTTGGGGGTTTTCGACTCTTCGCAGGTGCAGCAAAGAAGGAGAACAAAACGCGCTTTCCCGCGGAATCCTAGGGGCTCCAACGGAATCGGCAGAGATTCGGCCGGGAGTCGAAGATGCACCCCGCGAAACGCGCGTCCCGACGGGCACTTCTCGGCTCACCATTCGTGGTCGTCGTTTTGTCATGGTCGGACGTAACATCAGGGACACTGAAACCCGCCTGGGAGGGCACCCCGCCATGGCCGGCACGCTGGCCCCGAGAGTGTACGGCCTCGATGCCATCTGCGCTGCCGCGCTGGCCCTCGACGGCGAGCAGGCCGCCCAGGTCGCTCGCCGCCTGTTTGCCCGGGTCGCCGACAAGGACCTCGCCGCCGCGCCGGTCGACCAGCGCGCCGCCGCGGCGGTCGCGCTCTTGTCCTTCGCCCGCCGGCGCCTGCCCGGCGTCGCGAAGGTCCGGGTGTTCAACCCGACCGCCGACCACGGCTTCGAGAGCCGCCACACCGTGGTGCAGATCGTCAACGACGACATGCCGTTCCTGGTCGACTCGATCACCAACGCCCTCAACCGGCGCGAGATCGCGGTCCACCTGCTGGCCCACCCGGTGATGGCGGTGCGGCGCGACCTCGACGGCGACCTCGCCGGCTTCGCGGTCGAGGCCGGCGAGCGCGCGCGGCCCGAATCGCTGATGCACATCGAGATCGACCGGCAGGGCGACGCGCTGCAGCTCGACGAGCTGGCCGCCGTCCTGACCCGCGTGCTGGCCGAGGTGCGGCAGGCCGTCGAGGACTGGCGGGCGATGCGCCAGGCCTGCCTCGATGCGATCGCCGACCTCGCCCCCGGCCGCTCGCCGCACCTCGCGGAGTACGAGGAGTTCCTGCGCTGGCTCGAGGCCAACCATTTCACCTTCCTCGGCCATCGCCGCTACCGCTACGTCGACGATCCGCAGCAGCCGGGCGGCCTGCGCTACGAGCTGGTCGCCGGTTCGTCGCTCGGCCTCCTGCGTCGCGACGAGGTCCGGCTGTTCGAGGCCGGGCGGGGCGGCGGCGCGGCGATGGCCCGCTTCGCGCGCGGGCCGCACAACCTGCTGATCGTCAAGACCGACCGGCCGTCGCTGGTCCATCGCCTCGGGCCGATGGACTGCGTGATCGTCAAGACCTTCGACGCCGACGGCCGCGTCACCGGCGAGCGCCGGCTGGTCGGCCTGTTCACCTCGGCGGCCTACCACGCGATGGTGACCGACGTGCCGCTGCTGCGCGGCCGCGTCGACACCATCGTGCGCCGCGCCGGGCTCGATCCCAACAGCCACGACGGCAAGTCGCTGCTGGCGATCCTCGGCGCCTACCCGCGCGACGAGCTGTTCCAGATCGACGAGGACACGCTGTACGACCACGTGATGGGCATCCTGCAACTGCAGGAGCGGCGCCGCGTCGCGCTGTTCGTCCGCCACGACTCGGTCGAGCGTTTCGCGACCGCGCTGGTCTTCGCGCCGCGCGAGCGCTTCGACGCGGCGTTGAGCGAACGCTTCGCCCACCTGCTCGAGGAGGCGTGGGGCGGCAAGGTCGAGGATGTCGAGTCCTCGGTCAGCAGCGATTCGGCGCTGGCGCAGGCGCTGTACACGCTGAAGCTGCCGGACCACGCCCCCGGCGCCGACGCGCCGATGCCCGACGTCACGTTGCTCGAGCAGCGGCTGGCCGACGCGGCGACCTCGTGGAGCGACCGCTTCCGCGCCGCCCTGCAGGATCGCCTCGGCGAATCCGAGGGCCGCGCCGCCGCCCGCCGCTGGCGCGACTGGTTCCCCGCCTTCTACCGCGACAGCTTCGACGCCGGCCACGCCGTCGCCGACCTCGCGGTCGCGCAGGCGGTGCTGGGCGGCACGGCGTTCGGCGTCCGCCTCGACCGCGACCCCGGCCAGGCCGCGCACCAGTTCACGCTGCGGCTGTTCCATCCCGAGGCGGCGATCGCGCTGTCCGACATCCTGCCGCTGGCCGAGAACCTCGGCCTGCGCGTGCTGAGCGAGGTGCCGTTCGTGCTGCGCGCGCCGGCGCCGGGCGGCAGCGAGGCCGACAGCGTGCGCGCGGTGGCCCTGCAGGTGCTGAGCGTCGAGACCGCCGACGGCACCGCGGTCGATCTCGCCGCAGTCGGTCCGCGCTTCGCCGAGGCGCTCGACAGGGTGTGGTCGGGGGCGCTGGAGAGCGACGGTCTGAACCGCCTCGTGCTGGGCGCCGGGCTCGACTGGCGCGAGGTCTCGATCCTGCGCGGCTACGCCAAGTACCTGCGCCAGGCCGGCATCCCGTTCTCGCAGGACTACATGGAGCGCGCGCTCAACGCCTACCCGGCGCTGGCCCGGCTGGCGGTCGAGCTGTTCGCCGCGCGCCTCGACCCGGCGCTGGGCGAGGCCAATGCGCCGGCGCGGCAGGACCGGCTGGCGCGGCTCGAGGTCGCCATCGTGGCGGCGCTCGAGCAGGTCGCGACGCTCGACGAGGACCGCATCCTCGGCCGCTTCCTCAACGCCATCCGCTGCACGCTGCGCACCAACTACTGGCAGGCCGACGCCGACGGCGCACCGAAGGACTGGATCTCGCTCAAGATCGACAGCCGGGCGATCGACGACCTGCCGGCGCCGCGGCCGATGGTCGAGGTGTTCGTCTACAGCCCGCGCGTCGAGGGCATCCACCTGCGCGGCGGCCGCGTCGCGCGCGGCGGCATCCGCTGGTCCGACCGCCGCGAGGACTTCCGCACCGAGATCCTCGGGCTGATGAAGACGCAGATGGTGAAGAACGCGGTGATCGTGCCGGTCGGCTCGAAGGGCGGCTTCTACGTCAAGCGACCGCCGGCCGGCGGGTCGCGCGAACGCCAGCAGGCCGAGGGCATCGCCTGCTACCAGACGCTGATCCGCGGCCTGCTCGACCTCACCGACAACTATATCGGTGGCGCGATCGTGCCGCCGGCCAACGTGGTGCGCCACGACGGCGACGATCCCTACCTCGTGGTCGCCGCCGACAAGGGCACGGCGACCTTCTCCGACATCGCCAACGCGCTGGCCCGCGACTACGGCTTCTGGCTCGACGACGCCTTCGCCTCGGGCGGCTCGGCCGGCTACGACCACAAGAAGATGGGCATCACGGCGCGAGGCGCGTGGGAGTCGGTGAAGCGCCACTTCCGCGAGCTCGGCCACGACATCCAGGCGACGCCCTTCACCGTCGCCGGCGTCGGCGACATGTCGGGCGACGTGTTCGGCAACGGCATGCTGCTGTCGAAGCAGATCCGGCTGGTCGCCGCCTTCGATCACCGCCACGTCTTCATCGATCCCTCGCCCGACCCGGCGACCAGCTGGGCCGAGCGCAAGCGGCTGTTCGACCTGCCGCGCTCGTCGTGGATGGACTACGACCGCGCGCTGCTGTCGGCCGGCGGCGGCATCTACGACCGCGCCGCCAAGTCGATCGCGCTGTCCGACGAGGCGCGCGCCCTGCTCGGCCTCGACAAGCCGACGGTGACGCCGGTCGACCTGGTGCGCGCCATCCTCGCCGCCGAGGTCGACCTGCTCTACTTCGGCGGCATCGGCACCTACGTGAAGGCGGCGAGCGAGAGCCAGGCCGAGGCCGGCGACCGCGCCAACGACGCGCTGCGCATCGACGGCGGCCAGGTCCGCGCACGGGTGATCGGCGAGGGCGCCAACCTCGCCTTCACCCAGCGCGGCCGCATCGAGGCGGCGCTGGCCGGCCGGCGGATCAACACCGACGCGCTCGACAACTCGGCCGGCGTCGACACCTCCGACCACGAGGTCAACATCAAGATCGCGACCGGCGCGGCGATCGAGGCCGGCGCGCTGGCGGCGGCGGACCGCGACGCGCTGCTGTTCTCGATGACCGACGAGGTCGGCACGCTGGTGCTGCGCCACAACTACCAGCAGAGCCAGGCGATCAGCGTCGCCTCGATGCTGGCGGCCGAGGAGCACGACCGGCTGGAGCGATTCATGCGGGCGCTCGAACGCCAGGGCCGGCTCGACCGCGCCGTCGAGTACCTGCCCGATACCGTCGCGATGCGCACGCGCGGCCAGAACCGCCAGTACCTGACGCGGCCCGAGCTCTGCGTGCTGCTGGCCTACGCCAAGATCGACCTGCACGACCAGATCCTCGAGTCCGACCTGCCCGACGACCCGCTGCTGGAGGGCGAGCTGCTGCGCTACTTCCCGGCGGCGCTGGCGGCGGCGCACGAGCCGGCGATCCGCGGCCATCGCCTGCGCCGCGAGATCACCGCGCTGCAGGTCGTGAACTCGATGGTCAACCGCTGCGGCCCGACCTTCGTACGCACCATGGCGGCGCGCACCGGCGCGCCGGCCGCCTCGATCGCCCGCGCCTTCGCCGTGGTCCGCGACGCCTGGCGGCTGCGCGACCTGTGGGCCGACATCGAGGCGCTCGACGGCGCGCTGAAGGCCGAGGCGCAGATCCGCATGCTGGTCGCCAGCCAGCGCTTCCTCGCCCGCGCCGTGCAGTGGGTGCTGCGCCGCCTGCCGCAGCCGCTCGACGCCTCGCCGGCCACCGAGCAGCTGCGCGACGCGGTGGCGGCGCTGGCCGACCTGCCGGCCGCGCTGATCGGCGAGGCCGAGAGCGCGGCGCTGGCCGAGCGCGCCGCCGCCTTCGAGGCGATGGGCGCGCCCGACCCGGTGGCGCGCCGCGCGGCGGCCCTTGAAACCCTGGCCGCGGCGGGCGATCTCATGCTGGCGGCGCGGACCCACGAGGTCGGCATCGCGGCCGCGGCGCGGCTCTATTTCCGGCTGGGCGAGCGCCTGTCGCTGGCCCGGCTGGGCATCGCCGCCCAGAAGCTGCCACGCGAGGGCCTGTGGCCGGCGCAGGCGGCGCTGGCGATGCAGGACGAGCTGGCGACGCTGCACGCCGATCTCCTGGGGTCGGCGCTGGCGGCCAGCCGGAACAGGTCCGATGGGGGCGCGGTCGAGGACACCGAGGCGGCGCTGGCGCGCTGGAGCGAGCCGCGCCAGCTGGCGCTGGACCGGGTCGACCGGCTGATGCGCGAGGAACTGGCGCCGGCCGGCGCGCTCGACCTCGCCATGCTGTCGGTCGCCACGGCGGAATTGAGAACCCTGGTCTGAAAGGCGGTTACACCATGTCCAGCAACGACGAACGCTACGCGGTGAAGAAGAGCGAGAGCGAGTGGCAGAAGGAGCTCGACCCGCTGCAGCACCACGTGCTGCGCAACCACGGCACCGAGCGGCCCTTCACCAGCCCGCTCAACGACGAAAAGCGGAAGGGGCTGTTCCACTGCGCAGGGTGCGGCGAGCCGCTGTTCGACTCGTCGACCAAGTACGAGAGCGGCTCGGGCTGGCCGTCCTTCTGGGCGCCGGTCGAGGGCGCGGTCGGCACGACGACCGACACCAGCCACTTCATGACCCGCACCGAGGTGCATTGCGCCAAGTGCGGCGGCCACCTCGGCCACGTCTTCCCGGACGGCCCGAAGCCGACCGGCCTGCGCTACTGCATGAACGGCGCAGCGATGAAGTTCGAGGAGAAGAAGTAGACGCCGCTCAGCGCGCGGGAAGCGCCGCGAGGTCCTGCACCAGTTGCTGCAGGTTGGCGCGCACCGCGCGCTGGTCGGCGATGCGCAGGCGCGGCCCGTTGTCGACCGCGTCGTCGAGCGTGGCCGTGCCGAGGCTCTTGAGCACCTTGCTGTAGACCACCGCGCCGCTCGCCGCGTCGACGAGGCGCCAGGCGATCGTCGCCGTCACCGTCATCGCGAAGCCGGCATAGGGCCGCTCGAGCTGCTGCAGCGTGCCGTCGAGCCGGTAGCGCCCACCCGACGCCGCGCCCAGTCCGGCCCCGGCCAGCGCCTGCACGGTCGCGTCGCGCACCTGTTCCGGCGCCACCGCCGAGTTCCACGGCGTGCCGCTGTCCGGACCGATCGTCACCGTGCCGACCGAGATGGCGTTGCGGAAGGCCGGCGCCGGCGCGAGGCCGGGCGGCAGGTCGGGCACCATCGCGGCGGTCGTGGGGGGCGGCGCACAGGCCGCGACGCCGAGCAGCGGCAAGGAGACGAGGATCGAACGGCGAGAGAAGGTCGTCATGGCGGAAAGGCTATAGCGACCGTTCAATCCTGTCATCCCGAGCGAAGCCAACCGCAGGGCGGCGCCGTCGAAGTGCCTCTACAAGGCCGAGGCGATGTCGGTCCGGGTGAAGTCGTTGCCCTTGAAGAGAAGTGGCATGTCGCGGCTCTTCGCCAGGGCGTACGAGGCACAGTCACCGATGTTGAGGCCGGCTGGATGAATGCCCTTGCCGAAGCGGCGATAGGCTTCGAAGGCCAAGGCGGCCTGTTCGTCATCGAAGGCGACGGTCGTCATGCGCGATTTCTCGAGAAGGATCGAGAGGTCGTCCAGGCCAGCGTGCGGAGCGACGCGTTGAAGAACGACGCGGGTCTCGAACAGCGTGAAGGACGAGACGAAGCAGGAGGGAGAACCGATCAGCGCATCGGTGCAGGCGGTGGCTTCGGGTTCGCCGAGGAGGATCGCGAGGAGGGCCGATGAATCGACCGCGATCACTTGAAGGTGCCCCTGTCGTCGTATCCGAGGATCTCGTCCGCGGTTCGGTCATCGAGACGCGGACGCGCGCGCGCGCGATCGGCAATGTCGTAAAGCGCCTGCCGTCGCGCCTCCCGATCCTCGTCCATCCGCCGCAGCTTTTCCTCGGCCGCCTGGTGGATGGCCTGCGTGATGCTCACCCCCGTCCGATGGGCCAAGTCCCGCACCAGCCTTTCGGTATCGGGGCTCTTGATGTTGAGGGCCACGGCATTCTTCCTTTCTTCCTTTCACAGGAAGATAGGAAGAACTCCCCTTGGCTTCAAGCCTCGCCCTTCAGGAAATCGACCAGCAGGCGGTTCACCGCGTCGGCGCGTTCCTGCTGAACCCAGTGGCCGGCGCCGTCGAGGATGTGGCTGCCGCGCAGGCCGGGCAGGGTCTTGGGGTAGGCGTCGAGCTGGGCCTGGGCGGCGGGGAACTTCAGCACGCCGTCGCGGCTGCCGGCGATGAACAGCGACGGCTGGCGGATCGGCTGGCCGCGCCATGGCCCCATCAGCTCCCAGTTGCGCCGCAGGTTGCGGTACCAGTTGAGGCCGCCGCGAAAGCCGGCGCGCGCGAACTCGGCCGCGTAGTAGTCGAGGTCGGCCTCGGCCAGCCACGCCGGCAGCTTTTCCGGGTCGACGGTGTTGCCGAGCAGCGTGCCGGTCGGCAGGCGGCCGAAGCCCTTGCCCTGCTCGGCGAGGTCGCCGCTCGCCGTGTAGTAGAGCCGGCGCAGCGCGCCCCTGATGTCCTGCTGCAGTTCGGCCTCGGGCACGCCCGGCTTCTGGAAGTACTGCAGGTAGAAGTCGTTGATGCCGAGCTTGTCGAGCGCGCTCAGGATGTCGACGTAGCCCGGCGGCGCGTAGGGCACGCTCATCGCGCAGACCGCCGGGAAGAGGTCGGGCCGCCAGAGGGCGGCATGCCACGCGACCGGCGCGCCCCAGTCGTGGCCGACGATGACGGCACGGGTCTCGCCCAGCGCCTTCACCAGCTCGGCCATGTCGCCGACCAGGTTGAACAACGTGTAGGCCTCGATCGGCTCGGGCGCCTGCGTGCCGCCGTAGCCGCGCATGTCGGGCGCGACGCAGCGGAAGCCGGCCGCCGCGACCGCGGCCAGCTGGTGCCGCCACGAGTACCAGCTCTCCGGCCAGCCGTGGCAGAACAGCACCAGCGGCCCACTGCCGATCTCGGCATAGCGCATGTGGATGCCGTTGGCGGAGGTCGTCTTCAGGGTGACGCCCGGGACGGGCGAGGCGATGTCGGTCATGCCGACATTCTACAGCAGGCCGCCTAGCCGCGCAGGTGCACCGGGCGCGAGAGGCGGGCGCGGATCGAGGCGCGCGAGCCGAACAGCAGCGAGCCGAGGAAGAACAGGCTGGCGCACAGCACGATCACCGGCCCCGACGGCAGGCCGGCGTGGAACGACACCAGCAGGCCGATCAATGCCGACGCGACCCCCATCGGCGCGGCGACCAGGGTCATCGACCAGACCTCGCGCGACCAGAACGACGCGGCGACCGCCGGCAGCAGGATCAGGCCGAGCGCCATCAGCGTGCCCAGCGCCTGGAAGCCCGCCACCATGTTGAGCACGGCGAGGGCCAGGAAAAGGTAGTGGTAGAGCGACCCGCGCACGCCCATGGCGGCGAGGAAGCCGGGATTGAAGCACTCGACCACCAGCGGCCGGTAGATCGCCGCCATGCCGACCAGCGTCGCCGTCGCGGTCGCGACCACCAGCACCAGCGCCGTCGTGTCGACCGCGAGGATGCTGCCGAACAGGATGTTCATCAGGTCGACCGGCGAGCCGCGCAACGACACGATCAGCACGCCGAGCGCCAGCGAGGTCAGGTAGGCGGCGGCGAAGCTCGCATCCTCGCGCATGCCGGAGAAGCGGGCGATCACGCCCGAGGCCAGCGCCGTCGCCATGCCGGCGAGGAAGCCGCCGAGGCTCATCGCCGGCAGCGACAGGCCGCCGATCAGGAAGCCGAGCGCCGCGCCGGGCAGCAGCGCGTGGGTCAGCGCGTCGCCCATCAGGCTCATGCGGCGCAGGATCAGGAAGACGCCGATCGCCGAGCCGCCGGTCGCCAGCGCCAGGCTCGCCACGAGGGCGCGGCGCATGAAGCCGAAATCGACGAACGGCGCGAGCAGGAGATCGTACAGCATGACCGGACCGCGGGCGCCGTCAGGCGCTGAGCCGCATCGGCACGTCGCAGGCAGCGGCGTGATCGTCCCACGCCTCGGCCATGGCGCGGGCGCGCAGCAGGTTCTCCGGCGACAGCACGCGCGCGGTCGGCCCGCAATCGACCAGCTCGCGCGCCAGCAGGAGCGCGTGCGGGAACTCGCGCTTCACCTGGTCGAGGTCGTGCAGCACGGCGACCACCGTGCGCTTCTCGTCGCGCCAGCGCTCGATCACGCGCATCAGGTCGGCGACGGTCTTGGAGTCGATCGCCGCGAACGGCTCGTCGAGCAGCACGAGGTCGGCGTCCTGCAGCAGCAGGCGGGCGAACAGCACGCGCTGGAACTGGCCGACCGACAGCGTGTCGATCGAGCGGCGCTCGAAGCCGGCGAGCCCGACCGCCTCGATCGCGTGCTGGGCATCGTGGATGTCGGCGCGGCCGGCGGCGCCGAAGCCGCCGAAGCGCCCCCAGCGGCCGAGCAGCACGGTGTCGAACACCGAGATCGGGAAGGAGCGGTCGATCTCCGCCTGCTGCGGCAGGTAGGCGATGCGCCGGGCGGTCGATTCGACGCGGCCTTCCATCTGCGGCGCGAGGCCCATCATCGCCTTGAGGAGGGTGCTCTTGCCGGCGCCGTTGGGACCGACGATGGCGGTCATCTCGGCGGCCGGGATCTCGGCCGAGACATGGTGCACGGCGGGGTGGCGGTCGTAGCTGACCGTCAGGTTGACCAGCTTCAGGGCCGGGGCGCTCACAGCGCCCACCAGGCGGCCAGCCACAGCAGCGCCGCCACCCCGAGCGCACCGGCGATGCGCGCCGGGGCGCTCATGGCCAGCAGGACAGTGCCGGGCGAGACGGGCTCGTGCATGCTGTATTGTTATAATATTACCCAAATCGAGTCCAGCCGCGGCCCCTGGCGGCCCACCTGACCGCCCCCCTGACCGCCCCCTAACCGTTTCTTGATTGGCAGGCGAGCGCCGCCGCGCGCATCTTGCCGCCATGTCGAAACTCCCGGGTCATGGACGGCGATCCCTGCTGGCCGGCGGCGTGGCCGTGGCCGGCGTCGCGCTGGCCGGCACCCGCCAAGTGGCCGCCGGGCCGCGGGCCGCCGCCGACGGTCCGTGGCTGGTCGAGCTGTTCACCTCACAGGGCTGCAATTCCTGCCCGCCGGCCAATGCCTTCCTGGGCGACCTGGCGCGGCGCCAGGACATCGTCGCCCTGTCGTTCCACGTCGACTACTGGGACTACATCGGCTGGAAGGACCTGTTCGCGACCCGCGCCACCACCGACCGGCAGCGCGCCTATGCCCGCGTGCTGAAGCAGCGCTACGTCTACACGCCCGAGATGGTGGTCGAGGGCAGCGCCCACGACACCGGCCGCGAGCCGGCGGTGATCGAGCGGCTGCTGTCGAAGGCGCAGGCTCGCGCGACGCGGCGCGCCACGCCGGCACTGGCCCGCACCGCCGACGGCGGCCTCGCCGTGACGCTGGAGGAGTTCGCGCTCGACGGCGCGCCGGCCGAGGTGGTGCTGGCGCTGTACGACCGGCGGCACGCCATCCCGGTGGCCAGCGGCGAGAACCAGGGCCGCCTGATCGAGACCGTCAACGTGGTGCGCCGGCTCGAGACGCTCGGCGCCTGGAGCGGCACCGCGGCGACCTGGACCGTGGCCGATGCCGACCTCCAGCCGGGCCGCGGCGCGGCGGTGATCGTGCAGCGCGCCGACCACGGACCGGTGCTGGGCTGCAACAAGCTGGAGCCGATGGTCGCGGGCTGACCGCCGGCCGGGCGTCGCCGGGCCCTTGCACCCGGCCCCCCTGCGCGCAATGTTCCTTGCATGTCGCTTTCCAGCGCCGACGGCCGGCTGACGGCCGTTCTCGGGCCGACGAACACCGGCAAGACCTTCCTCGCCATCGAACGGATGCTGGGCCACGAGTCGGGCATGATCGGCTTCCCGCTGCGCCTGCTGGCGCGCGAGAACTACGACCGCATCGTCGCGGCCAAGGGCGCGAACCAGGTCGCGCTGATCACCGGCGAGGAGAAGATCGTGCCGGCCGGCGCGCGCTACTTCGTGTGCACTGTCGAATCGATGCCGGTCGACCGCCAGGTCTCGTTCCTCGCGGTCGACGAGGTGCAGATGGCGGCCGATCCCGAGCGCGGCCACTTCTTCACCGACCGCATCCTGCACGCGCGCGGCCGCCAGGAAACCATGCTGCTGGGCGCCGACACGGTGCGCCCGGTGCTCAATCGCCTGCTGCCCGACCTCGACGTGGTGGCGCGGCCCCGCTTCTCGAAGCTGTCCTACGTCGGTCCCAAGAAGGTCACGCGCCTGCCGCGCCGCTCGGCGGTGGTCGGCTTCTCGGCCAACGAGGTCTACGCGATGGCCGAGCTGATCCGCCGCCAGCGCGGCGGCACGGCGATCGTCATGGGCGCGCTCAGCCCGCGCACGCGCAACGCGCAGGTCGAGATGTTCCAGTCGGGCGAGGTCGACTACCTGGTCGCCACCGACGCGATCGGCATGGGCCTCAACATGGACGTGAACCACGTCTGGTTCGCGAGCCTGCGCAAGTACGACGGCCGGACCCTGCGCGCGCTGCGCTCGGTCGAGCTGGCGCAGATCGCCGGCCGGGCCGGCCGTCACATGAACGACGGCACCTTCGGCACCACGGCGGAGGTCGGCGGTCTCGACCCCGAGATCGTCGAGGCGATCGAGAACCACCGGTTCGACCCGTTGCGCGACGTGCAGTGGCGCAACAGCGACCTGCACTTCCACTCGGTGTCGGCGCTGATCGGCTCGCTCAACCGGCCGCCGCCGCATCCCGCGCTGCAGCGGGTGCGTGAACAGGACGACCAGCTCGCCCTGCAGACCCTGGCCGCGCAGTCGGAGTTCCTGCCGCGTCTGCGGTCGCCGCAGCGCGTGCGCCTGCTCTGGGAGATCTGCCAGGTCCCCGATTTCCGCAAGACGATGACGGAAGAGCACACGCGCCTGCTGGGCCAGCTGTTCGAGCACCTGACGCAGGGCGGCGAGCGGCTGCCCGAGGACTGGATCGACGGCCACATCAAGCGGCTGGAGCGCTTCGACGGCGACATCGACACGCTGATGGCCCGCATCGCCCACGTCCGGACATGGACATATATTTCGCATCGTCCGGACTGGATTCAGCGTTCCGTCCATTGGCAGGAGCGCACGCGTGCCATAGAGGACAGGCTGTCGGACGTGCTGCACCAGCGATTGACGCAACGGTTTGTCGATAGACGGGCGGCGCTGCTTGTTAGAAGATTGCGAGATGAGGGTGAAATGACATCGTCGGTCGCCGCCGCAGGCGAAGTGACGGTCGAAGGCGAGCACCTGGGCCGCATCGAGGGATTCCGCTTCATCCCCGATACGACCGAGGGCCACGCCGACCAGAAGGCCGTGCTGAGCGCCGCGCTGCGCGCGCTGCGCCAGGACCTGCCGACGCGCCTGCAGGCGTTCGCCAACGCGCCCGACGGCGAGTTGGTGTTCGATGCCCAGCTGCGCATCTGCTGGGGCGGCGGCCCGGTCGCGCGCCTGCTGCCGAGCGGCGACATCCTGGCCCCCAAGGTCGAGGCGCTGGCCTCCGACCTGCTCGACGGGCCGGCGCGCGAGGAAGTGCGCAAGCGCGCCGCGACCTGGGTCGAGACCCGTATCCGGCTCGGCCTGTCCGAGATGATGGATGCCCGCGCCATCACCGAGCTGCCGGGCGGCGCGCGCGGCATCGTGTTCCAGCTGTGCGAGAGCCTGGGCGTGCTGCCGCGCCGGCCGATCGAGCAGCAGCTGGCCGAGCTGTCCGAGGACGACCGCAAGGCGCTGGCCAAGCTGGGCGTCCGCGTCGGCGTCTACTCGCTCTACTTCCCCAGCATGCTGAAGCCGGTGGCGATCCGCCTGCGCGCCGGCCTCTGGATGGTCGCCAACAGCCGCGAGGCGATCCCGCCGCTGCCGGCCGAGGGCCGCACCTCGATCGACCTGCCGCCGGGCGCCGAACGCGCCTTCTACGCCGCGATCGGCTACCTGCCGCTGGGCGACCACGCGATCCGCGCCGACATGGTCGAGCGCCTCGCCGCGATGGCCCGCCAGGCCGTGCGCGAGAGCCGCGAGCAGGCGCGCCGCGCCGAACAGCCGGCGACCGAGCAGAAGCCGGCGGGTCCGACCGCCGGCGACCAGAAGCCGGGCGAGCGCCGCCGTCGCGACCGCAAGCCCCGCCGACCGGACGGCGCCCCCGCCGCGGCCGGCGCGGCGCCCGAGGAAATCAGCGAGTGGGCGATCGTCGCCGCGGCGTTCGGCGAACTGCCGGCCGAGGCGCCGGTTGACGAGACGCCGGCCCCCGAGGCTGTCACTGAGGCTGTCACCGAGGCCGCCCCGGAACCCGTGACCGAGGCCGCCCCGGAAGCGGCGCCCGAAGCCCCCGTCGAAGCGGCTCCTGTCGAAGCGGCTCCCGTCGCCGAGGCGCCGGCCGTCGAAGCCGTGACCGAAGAGGCGCCCGCGGCGGAGACGCCGGCAGCGACCCCGGCGGAAGCGTCGGCCGAGCCGGCTGCCGAAGTTGCCCCTGCAGATGCAACGCCGGCCGAAGCGGCCGCCGAAGGCGCGCCGGAAGCGGCCAAGACCGGTCCGAAGCCGCTGCCGCCGGGCTGGTTCCGCGCCACGCCGCAGATGATGTCCCTGGTCGGCTGCTCCGAACCCGAGATGGCCGACGTGCTGCGCGGGCTGGGCTACCGCGTCCACCCGCCGTCGGACGAGCACGGCCCGCTGTTCGCCTTCTCGGTCAAGCCGCGCTTCGTGCGCGAGCGCGAGGAGCAGCGCGAGCGCCAGCGCCTGCAGCAGCGCGAACGCGACCAGCGCCGCCGCGAGCGGCCGGAGCGGCCCAACGAGCGCCAGTTCTTCGCCGACGCCCAGCGTCCCGGCGGCGGTCCCGGCGGACCTGGCGGTCCCGATCGCAAGCGCAACGACCAGCGCCGCGACGGCGGTCCGCCCAACAAGGATCGCCGCGATGGTCCCCCGGGCAGCGGGACGCGCGACGACCGTCGCGGACCGCGGCCGCCGCGCCGCGATTCCGGCGGGCCGGCGCTGCGCCTCTACGCCACGACCGAGAAGAAGGGCGAGGCAGCGGCCGATTCGCCGTTCGCCAAGCTGCTCGAGCTGAAGCTCGGCGGGAAGAAGTAGCCCGCCGGCGCCGATGCGGCTCGACAAGTGGCTGTGGCACGCGCGCTTCTTCAAGACCCGCAGCCTCGCCACGCGCTTCATCGAGAAGGCGCGCTGCCGCATCGACGGCCGGGTGGTCGACAAGGCGCACGCCGCCGTCCTGCCGGGCATGGTGCTGACCTTCGCGCTCGGTCCGCAGGTCCGCGTGGTGCGGGTGGTGGCGCTGGGCGAGCGCCGCGGACCGGCCCCGGAAGCCCGGACTTTGTATGAGGAGATCGACGGCGAATAGGCGTGGCCGATTCGCCATCTTGCGCCCGCGTCCGCGTCGCGTTAAGCACGCCGCCGCTTAGGAGTCCTGTAGATGACCTATGTCGTGACCGAGGCTTGCATCAAGTGCAAGTACATGGACTGCGTTGAAGTCTGCCCCGTCGATTGCTTCTACGAGGGCGAGAACATGCTGGTCATCAACCCGGACGAATGCATCGACTGCGGCGTCTGCGAGCCGGAGTGCCCGCCGGCGGCCATCCTGCCCGACACCGAGAAGGGCCTGGAGAAGTGGCTCGAGCTGAACCGCACCCTGTCGACCTCGTGGCCGAACATCACCCGCAAGGGCGAGGCCCCGGCCGACGCGGAGCAGTTCAAGGACGAGAAGGACAAGTTCGACAAGTACTTCTCGGACAAGCCGGCGGCCCGCTAGGGCCGTCACGGGGCCTGCAATTCGGGTAAGGTTCGTATCAGCGCGGACCCTCGGGCCCCACACTTAGTCGGTTTTTTGGCGAGAACCGCTTGTTTTTGCGACAGTCATGCAACTGTTGCATGGGTATACCGTTGCTGAAATGCAACATAACCCGCGACTCCGAGCGAGAATTCTGCTATATCACCGCTCGTCGGAAGCGGTTCTCGGTCGAGCTGCCACCGGCTCGGTGTCCAAGTGGGTATCCGAAAACAACTTACGGATACTCGGATTCGGGCCACACGCGAAGGGGGCGTGAGGTGCAGGCCGCGGTGTCGCTTCAGCGGGGTTGAACGTGAAGGGTTCTGAAATGGCAGCCAAGCCGAAGAAGGTCGTGGCCAAGACGAAGGATTTCGCCTTCGAGAAGGGCGACTTCGTTGTTTACCCGACGCACGGCGTCGGTCGCGTGATCGATATCGAGGCCAAGGAAATCGCCGGCCACAAGCTCGACCTGTTCGTCATCTCGTTCGAGCAGGAGCGCATGATGCTGCGCGTGCCGGTCGCCAAGGCCAAGCTGTCGGGCCTGCGCAAGCTGTCGTCGCGCAAGATCATGGAGAACGCGCTGGTGACCCTGAAGGGTCGCAGCCGCGTCAGCCGCGCCATGTGGAACCGCCGCGCCCAGGAATACGAAGCCAAGATCAACTCGGGCGACCCGGTGTCGATCGCCGAGGTGGTGCGCGACCTGCACCGCAACGCCGGCCAGCCGGACCAGTCCTACAGCGAGCGGCAGATCTACGAGGCCGCCCTCGACCGTCTCGCCCGCGAGCTGGCGGCCGTCGAGCGGATCGACAAGGACGTCGCGACCCAGAAGCTGAACAGCGTGCTCCAGAAGGTCGCCTGACCGGCGGTCCTGGACCACGATGAGCTAGAGAAAGGCGGCCCGGCGACAGTCGAGCCGCCTTTTTTCGTGACGCGCCCATGAGCCCCCTCCCCACCGTTCCCCGCATCGCCCGCCTCGGCGAGGGCGGACGCGTGTGGGCGCTCGGCGCCCTGCTCGGCGACGACGCCGCGGCGGCGACCCTGGTCGGCGCCCTGCTGGCGCGCTGGCGGCGCGGCGACCGGCTGGTCGTCCTCGGCAACATGCTGGGCGACCGCGGCGATCCCGCCCGCACGCTCGACCTGCTGCTGCGGCTGCGCCGCCGGTTGCTCGCCACCAACCTCGCCTGCGACGTCCACTTTCTGCGCGGCGCCCAGGAAGAGATCTGGCACAAGGCGCTGCGCCTGCAGTTCGCGATGTCGCCGCTGGGCGTGCTCGACTGGATGCTGGCGCACGGGCTGGCGGCGGTCATCGCCGCCTACGGCGGTTCGCCCGACGAGGGACGCATCGCCTGCCGCGGCGGCCCGACGACGCTGGCGCGCTGGACCGGCGGCCTGCGCGACCTGCAGGCCAGCCGGGGCGGCCATTCCGAACTGCTGAACACCCTGTCCCGCGCGGCGGTGGCCGGTGAGGGTCGGCTGGTGCTGTCGGCGGCCGGCGTCGAGGCCAGCCGGCCGCTCGACGAGCAGGCCGACGCCTTCTGGTGGAACGGCCAGGGCGACGCCGCGCTCGAAGCGGCGCTGGCGAACAACGCGACCGCCGGGTGGGAGCGCCTGGCGCGGCTGGTGCGCGGCACCGGCGCCGCGGCCGGCGAGACCGACGACGCGGCACGCGTGCTGACCGTGACGCGCGACCGCCCGGCGCTGGTCGCGCTCACCCACGACGGCACACTGCTCGAGCGGATCGAGAGCTAAGGGTCCCTCGCTGCGCTCGGGATGACAAGATTTGGCTGTCATCCCGAGCGCAGCGAGGGACCTTTCGCTGGCGCTACGGCACCACCGTCTTGATCTGCGGCAGCTGCATCAGCGCGGCGGGCGAGTCGACGCCGTTCATCACCAGCAGGCGTTCCATCCTGAGGTCGGGATAGGGCAGGCGCTGCGCCAGCTCGGCCGACGAGGTGCCCGACGGCGTCGTCACGTGCAGGCGCAGCGGGCGCAGCGCCGCGGCCTCGGCCGGCGTCAGCGCGCGAAAGCTGCGCGCCGCGGCCAGCAACTGCTCGATGCGGTTGTCGCGGGTCGGGCCGTCGGCCAGCAGGTTGAAGAAGCAGACGCGCTCGCCGTGCCGGATCAGCACGTAGCGTCCCTGGCTCAGCCCGACATCCGAGCCGCGCGGCCGTGCCCCGATCGCCGCCTCTCCGCCGCCGATCTCGGTCGACTGGATGTCGACCGGCGTCGGCTTGAGGCGAGCGCGCATCCAGTCGGCGAGGCTGCCCTCGATCGGCGAGGTGGCGCACGAGAAATAGAGCAGGCTGCCGTCGCGGCCGACGCCCAGCACGCCATCGGTCTCGTTGAACAGCCGCATGTCGCGCGGCGCGTCGAAGGCCAGCCGCAGCACCGGGTGAAGGAACGAGGTGCCGCGGACGAAGCCTTCCTGCGGCGGATCGTCGACCGACATGGTGTCGATCGCCTTGAGGTAGACGACGCGGTTGGACTCGCCCGGCGCGTCGGCGCCCGGCACGGCGCGCAACGCCTCCTGGCGCTCGATCGGCGCGGGATGGGTCGAGTTGGTGCTGCGCCGATCGATGCCGTCGGGCGCGGCGCCGACCAGCTGCAGCTCGAGCTGGCCCTGGCGGCGCAGCTTCTCGATCAGGCTGGCCATCGCGCTGCCGCGGTAGCCCGCCTTGACCAGCAGCCCGACGCCGTACTTGTCGGCCTCGAGCTCCTGGTCGCGCGAGTAGCGCCGCAGCGCCAGCAGCCCGTCGCGCGCCACCGAGCGGCCGACGGTGACCGACCCGGTGGTGGTCGCCGCCTCGACGGCGGCGTTCAGCACGCCTTGCCGCGCCTTGGCGCGCTGCGCGGCGTGGCGCTCGACGACGTGGCCGACCTCGTGGCCCAGCGCCGCCGCCAGCTCGGCCTCGTCGTCGAGCAGCGCCAGCAGGCCGCGCGTCACCATCACGTAGCCGCCGGCCGCGTGGGCATTGGCCAGCGGCTGGTCGAGCACGACGAAGCGATAGTTTCCCTGCACGCCAGAGCGGGCGATCAGCGTCTGGCCGACGCGGTCGACGTAGGCCTGCAGCGTGGCGTCGGGAAAGGCCGGGCCGACATCGCGTTCGAGGTCGCGTGGCAGGACCGGGATGCCGGACGAGGCGGCGGTGGTGGCCGCCGGCGCCGAATCGGGTGGGGCGCAGGCAACGGCCGCGGCGACGAACGCGAGAAGGACGAGAAGGCGGCCGAGAAACACTGTCCCTCCGGGGTCGAGGTCCGACCTTAGACGTTCCGGCGCGGGCGCTGCAACGCACCGCGGTGATGCAGGGCGAGGGGCTGGAAGAAAACCCTCCGCTGTGGCAGTGAATCGGGCAGAAGGTGACATGCCGCGCTCGGAAACCCCGCTTCGCTCCGACCTGTTCCCGGAGATCTCGCCCTACGCCAGCGGCATGCTGGCGGTCGACGGGCGGCACACGATCTATTGGGAGCAGAGCGGCAATCCCGACGGCGTGCCGGTCGTGTTCCTGCACGGCGGGCCGGGCGCCGGCTCGGCGCCGGTGCATCGCCGCTTCTTCGATCCGGCCTTCTATCGCATCGTCGTGTTCGACCAGCGCGGCTGCGGCCGCTCGATGCCGCTCGGCGAATTGCAGGACAACACCACCGGCCACCTGGTGGCCGACATGGAGAAGCTGCGCGGCCATCTCGGCATCGGCCAGTGGCTGCTGTTCGGCGGCTCGTGGGGCAGCACGCTGGCGCTGGCCTACGGCCTGCGCCATCCCGAGCGCGTCACCGGCTTCATCCTGCGCGGCATCTTCCTCGGGGCGCGCTCGGAGATCGACTGGTTCCTCCACGGCATGCGCGCCATCTTCCCCGAGGCGTGGCGCGACTTCACCGAGCACCTGCCGGCGTCGGAGCGCACCGACCTGCTGGCGAGCTACTACCGCCGGCTGATCGATCGCCATCCCGACACGCACCGCCCGGCGGCGCGCGCCTGGAGCCGCTACGAAGCGGCCTGCTCGACGCTCTACCCGACGGCGCGCGCGCCGTTCGACTCCGACCATGGCGGCTTCGCGCTGGCCCTGTCGCGCATCGAGGCCCATTACTTCGTCAACCGGACCTTCGTGCCCGAGGGCTGGCCGTGGACCGACCTCGACCGGGTGCGCCACCTGCCCTGCACCATCGTGCAGGGTCGCTACGACATCGTCTGCCCGCCAGTGACGGCCGATGCGCTGGCCCGCGCCTGGCCGGAAGCGCGCTACGTCGTCGTGCCCGACGCCGGCCACAGCGCGCTCGAGCCCGGCATCCGCGCCGCGCTGGTCAACGCCACCGAGAGCTTCCGGCTGTCGGCCGCCGACGCCGACCTGTTCGCCCCGCGCTTTCCCTGGGAAACCTGATGTCCTTCGTCCTGCCGCCGGAACAGACCGGCCCCGCCGCCTGGTACGGCCCCGATGTCGCGTCGCGCGACGACTGGCTGATGACGCTCGACGCCGGCGAGGTCGCCGAGGTCGAGCGGGCGACCAAGGCGCTGGCCGGGCGCGACGCCGACATCGCGGCGATCACCGCCGCGGACTTCCCGCTGCCGACGCTCGGGCCGAAGCTCCAGGCGCGGGTGCGCGGCGAGGTGCTGGACGGCCGCGGCTTCCTGATGCTGCGCGGCCTGCCGGTCGGGCGCTGGTCGATCCGCGAGGCGGCGACCGCCTTCTTCGGCCTCGGCAGCCACCTCGGCAGCGCGCGCTCGCAGAACGGCAAGGGCCACGTGCTGGGCCATGTCAAGGATCTCGGCCTCGACGTCCACGATCCCAACGTCCGCATCTACCAGACCAGCGAGCGCCAGACCTACCATACCGACTCGTGCGACATCGTCGGGCTGCTGTGCCTCAAGACGGCGAAGTCGGGCGGCCTGTCGGCTCTGGTCAGCTCGACCACGATCTTCAACGAGATGCGCCGCCGCCGGCCCGACCTGCTCGAGCTGCTGTTCCAGCCGGTCGCCACCGACCGCCGCGGCGAGGTCCCGGCCGGCCAGAAGCCGTGGTTCGAGATCCCGGTGTTCAACTGGTACGAAGGCCGCCTGACGGCGATCTACCAGCGCCAGTACATCGACTCGGCGCAGCGCTTCCCCGAGGCGCCGCGGCTGACGCCGCAGCAGGTCGAGGCGCTCGACCTGTTCGACGCGCTGGCCAACGATCCCGCGCTCAACATCTTCATCGGCTTCCAGCCGGGCGACGTGCAGCTGGTGCACAACCACACCCTGCTGCACGACCGCACCGGCTTCGAGAACTGGCCGGAGCCGGAGCGCCACCGCCACCTGCTGCGGCTGTGGCTGGCGGCCGACGGCGCGCGGCCGCTGCCGCCGGTGTTCGCCCAGCGCTACGGCTCGGTCACGGTCGGCGACCGCGGCGGCATCATCGTCACGGGCACCCGCCTGCACGCCCCGCTCGAAGCGGTCTGACGGCGGGCGTTGCCCGCCGGCGCGGCCGAACCGCCCGGAAGGTTGACCCCGGGCGGCCGCCTCCCTAAGTGAAGGCCGCGAAAGAAACCACTTTTCATAGGGACTACCAATGGCCAGCGATCCTTCCGTGGGCGACGCCCCGGCGGAGACGGCGGCGTCCGAGGACACTCTCGGGACGGCGGGGACTCCGGACGGCGCCAGCGCGCTGGAACAGCTGCAGGCCGAGAAGGCCACCTTGCAGGACCAGCTGCTGCGCGCCCTGGCGGAGACCCAGAACATGCGCCGCCGCGCCCAGCAGGACGTCGAGCGCGAGCGCAAGTTCGGCATCGAGCGGTTCGCCAAGGACATCCTGTCGGTCGCCGACAACCTCGGCCGGGCGCTGGCCGCCCTGCCGGCCGACCCGGCGTCCCTCGACCCGGCCCTCAAGAACGTCATCGTCGGCGTCCAGGCGACCGAGCGCGAGTTCCTGTCGGCGCTGGAGCGCCACGGCGTGACCCGCATCGAGGCGCTGGGCAAGCCGTTCAACGCCGAGTTCCACCAGGCCATGATGGAAGTCGAGGACAAGACCGTCCCGACGGGCACCGTGGTCCAGGAACTGATCCCCGGCTACCTGATCGCCGGCCGCCTGCTGCGGGCGGCCATGGTCGGGGTCTCCAAGGGGGGCCCGGCGGCCCGTCCGGCGGTGAACGAGAACTGAACCGGAGAACGGAACGGAAGAACGGGCCGGGACGACGGCGGAAACCCCGCCGCAGCCCCGGAAATCGCACCTTTTTCGACGTCGAGTCCATTGCAGGCGTGATTCCAGGACCTATATAGCCCCTGTCCTGACCCGGTCATTCCGGCAGGTAACATGTTTGGGGGTTGGCTGGGTGCCTCAGGGGCCAAGACGACCTGCCTAGGGAAGAGAGAACAGTCATGGCAAAAGTCATCGGTATCGACCTCGGTACGACCAACTCGTGCGTCGCGGTCATGGAAGGCGGCGACACCAAGGTCATCGAGAATTCCGAGGGTGCGCGCACGACCCCCTCGATGGTCGCCTTCACCGACTCCGGTGAGCGCCTCGTCGGCCAGTCCGCCAAGCGCCAGGCCGTCACCAACCCGCTCAAGACCCTGTACTCGGTGAAGCGCCTGATCGGCCGCCGCTTCGACGACCCGATGGTCCAGAAGGAAATGGCGCTGGTCCCGTTCAAGATCACCAAGGCGGGCAACGGCGACGCCTGGGTCGACGTCGACGGCCAGAACTACAGCCCGAGCCAGATCTCGGCCTTCGTGCTGGGCAAGATGAAGGAGACCGCCGAGGCCTATCTCGGCGAGAAGGTCGAGCAGGCGGTGATCACCGTCCCGGCCTACTTCAACGACGCCCAGCGCCAGGCCACCAAGGACGCCGGCCGCATCGCCGGCCTCGAGGTCCTGCGCATCATCAACGAGCCGACCGCCGCGGCGCTGGCCTACGGCATGGACAAGCGCAAGAGCGGCACCATCGCGGTCTATGACCTCGGCGGCGGCACGTTCGACGTGTCGGTGCTCGAGATCGGCGACGGCGTGTTCGAGGTCAAGGCGACCAACGGCGACACGTTCCTCGGCGGCGAGGACTTCGACCTGCGCATCATCAGCTACCTCGCGGACGAGTTCAAAAAGGAGCAGGGCATCGACCTGCGCAACGACAAGCTCGCCCTGCAGCGCCTGAAGGAAGCGGCCGAGAAGGCCAAGATCGAGCTGTCGACCTCGAAGGAGACCGAGATCAACCTGCCGTTCATCACGGCGGATGCCAGCGGTCCCAAGCACCTCGTGATCAAGCTGTCGCGCGCCAAGCTCGAGGCCCTGGTCGACGACCTGGTGCAGCGCACGCTCGAGCCCTGCAAGGCGGCCCTCAAGGACGCCGGCCTGCAGGCCGGCCAGATCGACGAGGTCATCCTGGTCGGCGGCATGACCCGCATGCCGAAGGTCATCGAGGTCGTGAAGCAGTTCTTCGGCAAGGAGCCGGCCCGTAACGTCAACCCCGACGAGGTCGTCGCGGTCGGCGCCGCGGTCCAGGCGGCCGTGCTGAAGGGCGAGGTGAAGGACGTACTGCTGCTCGACGTGACCCCGCTGTCGCTGGGCATCGAGACGCTGGGCGGCGTGTTCACCCGCCTGATCGAGCGCAACACCACGATCCCGACGAAGAAGAGCCAGACCTTCTCGACGGCCGACGACAACCAGACCGCGGTAACCATCCGGGTGTTCCAGGGCGAGCGCGAGATCGCCGCCCAGAACAAGATGCTGGGCCAGTTCGACCTGGTCGGCATCCCGCCGGCGCCGCGCGGCATGCCGCAGATCGAGGTCACGTTC
Organism: Pseudomonadota bacterium; assembly: GCA_020160955.1. Lineage (GTDB taxonomy): Bacteria > Pseudomonadota > Alphaproteobacteria > Reyranellales > Reyranellaceae > Reyranella. The sequence continues at coordinate 4,925 of JAIUOX010000057.1, read as the reverse complement.
GACATCGACGCCAACGGCATCGTGCAGGTCTCGGCCAAGGACAAGGCCACCGGCAAGGAGCAGCAGATCCGCATCCAGGCTTCGGGCGCGCTCAGCGAGGCCGACATCCAGAAGATGGTGAAGGACGCCGAGCTGCACGCCGAGGAAGACAAGAAGAAGCGCGAGCTGATCGACGCCCGCAACCAGGGCGAGGCGCTGGTCCACTCGACCGACAAGAACCTCAAGGAGTTCGGCGACAAGGTCGGCGAGTCCGAGAAGTCGGCGATCGAGAGCGCGGTCGCGGAGCTGAAGACGGCGCTGGCCGGCGAGGATGTCGAGGCGATCAAGGCCAAGACCAACGACCTCGCGCAGGCCGCCATGAAGCTCGGCGAGGCGATGTACAAGGCCCAGCAGGGCGACGCCCAGGCGGGCGCCGCGGCCGGGGCCGCCCCGGGCGGCGGCGCCGCCAACCAGGGCGAGAAGGTGGTCGACGCCGAGTTCGAGGACGTCACCGACAAGAACAAGAAGACCGGTTCCTGAGCACGGGAACGGGTCGAAGGAAAGCGGCCTCCCGCGCAAGCGGGAGGCCGAACTTTAGTCGGCCAGTGGGGGCGGCGTAGGACGCATGTCGCAGGACTATTACGAGCTGCTCGGAGTCAGCCGGACGGCGAGCGCCGACGACATCAAGAAGGCGTTCCGCAAGCTCGCCATGCAGTATCACCCGGACCGCAACCCGGGTGACGCAGAAGCCGAGAAGAAATTCAAGGAAGTGAACCACGCCTACGACATCCTGAAGGATGCCGACAAGCGTGCGGCCTACGACCGCTACGGCACCGCCGCCTTCGAGGGTGGTGGCGGCGGCCCGGGCGGCTTCCAGGGGCAGGGCTTCGACTTCGGCTCGGTGTTCGGCGACATCTTCGAGGAGATGTTCGGCGCCGGCGGCCAGCGCCGGGGCGGCGGCCGCGCCGACATGCGCGGCCAGGACCTGCGCTTCAACCTCGAGATCACGCTGGAGCAGGCCTACGGCGGCACCGAGGCCACGGTGCGGGTGCCGAGCTCGGTCAGCTGCGAGTCGTGCAAGGGCTCGGGCGCCGAGCCGGGCTCCAAGCCGCAGCAGTGCCCGACCTGCCACGGTCGCGGCCGGCTGCGCGCCCAGCAGGGCTTCTTCACCGTCGAGCGGACCTGCCACACCTGCCACGGCGCCGGCCAGGTGATCGACAAGCCGTGCCGCGCCTGCGGCGGCCAGGGCCGCGTGCGGCGCGAGAAGACGCTGAAGGTCAACATCCCGGCCGGCGTCGAGGACGGCACCCGCATCCGCCTGACTGGCGAGGGCGAGGCCGGGGCGCGCGGCGGCCCGCCGGGCGACCTCTACGTCTTCCTGTCGGTGCGCCGCCACCAGCTGTTCGAGCGCGAGGGCGCCGACGTCCATTGCCGCGTGCCGATCTCGATGGTCCAGGCGACGCTGGGCGGCAACATCGAGGTGCCGACGCTCGACGGCAAGATGGCGCGCATCGCCGTGCCGTCCGGCGCCCAGAACGGCCACCAGTTCCGCCTGCGCGGCAAGGGCATGCCGATCGTGCGCTCGAGCCAGCGCGGCGACATGTACATCGAGATCAACGTCGAGACCCCGACCAACCTCACCGCGCGCCAGAAGGAGCTGCTGAAGGAATTCGAGAAGGCCGGCAAGACCAGCCCCGAATCCGAAGGCTTCTTCAGCAAGGTGAAGGAGATGTTCGGGGGGTGAATTGAAGGGTCCCTCGCTGCGCCCGGGATGACGACCAAACCTGTCATCCCGGGCGCAGCGAGGGACCTTTCTTCTTCCTACGCCGCTTCCGCCAGCACGCAGCGCACCAGGTGATCGGCGCCGGTCGACCGCAGGTCGGGAACGGCGGCGGTGCAGCCCGGTTGCGCGAACTTGCAGCGCGCCGCGAAGCTGCAGCCGGTCGGCTTGTCCGACAGGTCGGGCGGCGCGCCCGGGATCGCCTCCAGCCGCTGGCCGCGCATGCCGTCGTGCACCGTCGAGGCCAGCAGGCCGCGGCTGTACGGGTGCTGCGGCGCGTCGACCATCTGCTCGACCGAGGCCAGCTCGACCAGCTTGCCGGCATACATGACGCCGACCCGGTCGGAGACCTCGACCGCGACGCCGATGTCGTGCGTCACGAAGATCACGCCGAGATCGAACTCGCGCTGCAGCTCGCGGATCAGCAGCAGCACCTGGATCTGCACCGTCGCGTCGAGCGCGGTGGTCGGCTCGTCGGCCAGCAGGAGGCTGGGGTTGCACGACAGCGCCAGCGCGATCATGGCGCGCTGGCGCATGCCGCCCGACATCTCGTGCGGGTAGGCCTTGAGGCGCTGGGCCGGCGACGGGATGCGCACCATCTCGAGCAGGTCCTTGGCGCGCTTCATCGCGTCGGCCTCGCTCTTGCCGGTGTGGCGGCGGACCGTCTCGGCGATCTGCTGGCCGATCGTGAAGACCGGGTCGAAGGCGGTCGCCGGCTCCTGGAAGATCATCGAGACGCGGCGGCCGCGCAGGTCGCTGAGCGCCCGGCCGCCCATCTTCAGGACGTCCTCGCCCTCGACCTCGATGCTGCCCGACCAGCGGGTGCGATGCTCGGGGTGCAGGCGCAGGATCGAGCGCAGGGTGACGCTCTTGCCCGAGCCGGATTCGCCCAGGATGCCCAGCGTCTCGCCGCGCCTGACGTCGAAGCTGACGCCGTTGACGGCGTGCACGGTGCGATCCGGCGTGACGAACGTCACGTGCAGGTCGCGGACCTTGAGGAGCTCGCTCATGCCGCCGTCCTCACGCCGTTGCCTGGGAGTGGCCGGAGCCGGGGATGCGCATGTGGCAGGCGACCGCCTGCGCGCCGGTATCGGTCAGCGCCGGCTCGACGCGGCCGCAGACCTCCTCGGCGAACGGGCAGCGGGTACGGAAGCGGCAGCCCGACGGCGGGTCGATCGGGTTGGGCGGGTCGCCCTGGATCGGCGCCTCGCGCGTGCGCTTGCGCGGGTCCATCGACGGCCGCGCCGACAGCAGCGCGCGGGTGTAGGGATGCTGCGGGTCGCCGTAGATCGCGTCGACCGGGCCCAGCTCGACGATCTTGCCGAGGTACATCACCAGCACGCGGTCGCTCAGGTACTGCACGACGTTGAGGTCGTGGCTGATGAAGACGTAGGTCAGGCCGAGGTCTTTCTTGAGGTCGACCAGCATGTTCAGGACCTGCGCCTCGACCGACTTGTCGAGCGCCGACACCGCCTCGTCGAGGATGATCAGGCGCGGCCGGAGCGCCAGCGCGCGCGCGATGTTGACGCGCTGGCGCTGGCCGCCCGACAGCTCGTGCGGGTAGCGCTCGGCGTAGGTGTCGGGCTCGAGCCCGACACGGGCCAGCAGGTCGCGCACGCGGGCCCGCGCCTCGTCGGCCGGCAGGCCGTGGGCGCGCGGCGCGAAGGCCAGCGTCTCGGCGATGGTGAGGCGCGGGTTGAGCGAGGCGTAGGAGTCCTGGAACACCATCTGCACCTGGCGGCGCAGCTCGTTCACCGTGATGCCGTGCGGCTCGTCGACCGGGTCGCCGTCGAGCACCATGGTGCCGGCGTCGGGCTTGATCAGTCGGATCAGCAGCCGGGCCACGGTCGACTTGCCGCAACCCGATTCGCCGACCACGCCCAGCGTCTCGCCCTTGGCGACCGACAGCGTCAGGCCGTCGACGGCGCGCACCACCTTGCGGTTGCGGCCGAGCAGGCCGCCGCCGACCGGGAAGTGCTTTTGCAGGCCGGTGGCCAGCAGCAGCGGCTGCGCCGGGCCGCCGCGGTCCTCGATGGGAAGCAGGGTGTCCATGTCAGGCCTTCACGTCCATGGCGGCGCGCAGGCCGTCGCTCATGAGGTTGAAGCAGATCGAGGTGACGAAGATCATCACGCCGGGCAGCGCCGCCAGCACCGGGTTGACGTAGATCGCCTGGCGCAGGGTGTTGAGCATCAGGCCCCACTCCGGCTCGGGCGGCTTGACGCCGAGCCCGAGGAAGCTGAGGCCGGCGGCGAGGATGATCGCGACGCTGATCAGCGAGGTCGAGTAGACCAGGATCGGGCCGAGCACGTTGCCCAGCACGTGGACCCGCACGATGGTCAGCGTCGAGGCGCCGCTGGCCCGCGCCGCGTCGACGAAGTCGAAGCCGCGGACCTGGGTGGTGATGCTCTCCGACACGCGGCAGATCGGCGGGATGAAGACCAGGGTCAGCGACAGCAGCGTGTTCTCGGTGCCGGCGCCCATCGCGCCCGACAGCGAGATCGCCAGCAGGACCGACGGGAAGGCGTAGAACACGTCCATCACGCGCATGATCAGCATGTTGACGCGACCACCCGCGAAGCCGGCGGTGATGCCGAGCATCCCGCCGATCAGCAGGGCGCACAGCACCGGCGTGACGCCCATGAACAGCGACAGCCGGCCGCCATAGACGAGGCGGGACAGCATGTCGCGACCGAGCTCGTCGGTGCCCAGCGGGTAGCCGGGCGAGCCCACCGGCAGCAGGCGGCGGATCATCGAGGTCTTGTAGGGATCGGCGAGGCCGAGCCATGGCGCGGCGATCGAGGCCAGCACGATCAGCAGCAGGATGGCGCCGCACAGCAGGGTCACCGGGTCGCGGCGCAGGCGCCGCCGCACCGACTTCCAGTAGCCGCGCGAGGCCGAGGCCGGGGTGGCCTGGACGGCCGCGCCGGCGATGTCGAGCGAGGGGGTCTGGATGGCCATCGTCAGCCTCGCTTGATGCGCGGGTCGACCATGGTCTGGATCACGTCCACGGTGAGGTTGAGCAGCATGAAGAAGCCGGCCAGCACCAGCGTCGTGCCCTGCAGGATCGGCAGGTCGCGGCGGAAGATGGCGCTGTTCAGCAGGAAGCCGGTACCCGGCCAGGCGAACACCGTCTCGATCAGGATCGAGCCGCCGATCAGGTTGCCG
>JAIUOX010000203.1 GCA_020160955.1 Pseudomonadota bacterium | reverse complement strand
GCGCCGGGGGCCAACCGCAGCGACGCGGCGATCGACATTTACCAGGATGGCCGGGTGCGGGTGCGGTTCGGCGGCTCCGACGCGGGTACAGGGCAACGCACCATACTCGCCCAGATCGCCGCCGAGGAGATCGGTGTGCCGATCGAGCAGGTCTCGGTCCTGACCATGGACAGCGAGCAGACGCCGTTCGACATGGGGGCGTGGAGCTCGCGGGGCACGCACTACGGCGGGCAGGCGGTGCGCAAGGCGGCCTTGGCGACGGCGGAGCGCCTGAAGGCGCTGGCGGCGTTGCGCCTGGGCGACGGTCGGCTGTGGCTGGACGACGGGGCGGTATGCGGTGACCGCGGCCGCCTGCCGATCGGCGAGGCGGCGATGCTGAGCAACGAGGCCCGCGACGGCATGCTGACGGTCGAGACCTCGTTCGTCGAGGACAGCGTGGTGATCGCCGACCGCGAGACCGGTCGGGGCAACGTCTCGCCAAGCTACAACTTCGCCTGCCACGCGGCGGTGGTCGAGGTCGACATCCGCACCGGGAAGGTCGAGGTCGCCGACTTCGTGGCGGCGCACGACATCGGCCTGGCCATCAACCCGACGGCGACGGAAGGGCAGGCGATCGGCGGCGCCGTCATGGGAATGGGGCCGGCGCTGGGCGAGGAACTGCTGTTCGAACAGGGCAAGCCGATCAACCCGGCCTACCTGCATTACGCACTGCCCCGCATGGCTGACGTGCCGCGCGTCCGCCCCATCCTGGTCGAGGGCGGCGACCCGCTCGGACCCTATGGCGCCAAGGCGATCGGCGAGTGCAGCATCAACCCCCCGGCGGCGGCGATCGCCAACGCCGTCGCCGATGCGATCGGCGTGCGCCTCACCGACCTGCCCCTCACGCCGGACAAGGTGCTGACCGCGCTGGCCGAGCGTGACGGTCGGACCCGCCAACACGCGATCTGGCGACGCCCCGCGCGGTGGTGGATCGCCCTCGTGCGCCGGCTGTACCCGCTGGGACTGCTCTCCGTCCTGCACCGCCGCACCCGGACGTTTCCCGCCGCCTCCGTGCCGCCGCCTGTCGAGGCGGTGCTCAGGCCCGACACGCTGGCCAGCCTGCTGGCTGGCGTGCGGGCCGGCGCCGTCCCGTTGGGCGGCGGCACGGACCTCCTGCTGCAACGCCGACAGGGCCTGAGCGCCGCGGCCCGGCTCGCTGCCACGGCCAGGGTGACCGGGCTCAAGGGTATCGACACGCTGCCCGACGGCGGGCTGCGCATCGGTGCGGCGGTGACCTTGGCCCGGCTCGCCGAAGCATGCCGCGAGTCGCAGCCGATGCTGACCGAGGCCATCGAGACCATCGCCAGCGCCCAGGTCCGGGCGATGGCCACCGTGGCCGGCAACCTCGTGCAGGCCAAGCGCTGCTGGTTCTTCCGCAACGGTTTCGGGTGCTACAAGCGGCTCGGCGGGATGGCGCCCTGCTACGCGGTGGCCGGCGATCACCGCTTCTACCACGCCGTCATCGACGGTCATCGTTGCCAGGCCACGACGCCATCCGATCTCGCGACGGCCTTCGGTGCGCTCGATGCCATCGTCGTCGTGCAGTCGGCGCACGGCGAGCGTCGCGTGCCGATCGGCATGTTCTACGAGGGCCCCGGCGAGACCGTGCTGGCGCCGGGCGAGGTCGTGGTCGCCGTCGAACTGCCGGCCGATTTCTCGCGCCGTGTCGCCTCCTTCCAGAAGCTGCGGCTCTGGGAGGGTGACTTCGCCGTCGTCTCGGTGGCGATGAGTGGCGTGCCGGCGGCCGGTCGCGGCCTCTCGGCGGCGCGGCTGGTGTTCGGCGGCCTCGCGCCGACGCCGTGGCGGGCGCCGGCGAGCGAGCGGCTGCTCGCCGACTCGGCGCCCACGGTGGCGACCCTGCGTGCGGCCGTCGATGGCGAACTCGACGCCGCCGCCCATCCGTTGCCGCGCAACGGCTGGAAGCTCGATGCGGCGGCAGGCTTGGCCGAGAAGGCCCTCGAGGCGATCCAGGCAAGGAGCATCCAGGCATGAGCGTCTCAACGCCCGCTTCGGGCACCCTGACGGGCAAGCAGAAGGGCGCGCTGGTGGTGGCCGCCCTCAAGGCGGCCGGCATCGACCTCGTCGCGACGCTGCCGGACTCGTGGCTGACCGACATCATCGAGGCAGTCGATGCCGAGCCGTCGATGTCGCTGGTGCGCGTGACGCGCGAGGAAGAGGCGGTGGGCCTGTGCGCGGGGGCCTTCCTCGGCGGGCGCAAGGCCGCCGTGCTGGCGCAGAACGCCGGCGTGCTCCTGTCGGTCAATGCGCTGGCCGGGCTCGCCATGCATCACCAGATCCCGTTCCTCGTGCTGGTCGCTTTCCGCGGCGGCGCCGAGGACAACCAGTACTACCAGGTCTACAAGGGCCGCGTGACCGAACCGGTGTTGCAGGCGATCGGCCTGCCGTATCACTGGGTGAAGGGCCCGGCCGATTACCGCCTGGTGGTACAGGCCGAACGCCAGGCGTCGCTGGCCCGCCTGCCTGTCCTCCTGCTGTTCGATCGGCCGGCGCTGCTCGGCGATGAAGGTGCCGCATGAAGCGCGATCTGTGCGCCGGCCTCGTTCGCCGGCATCTCGACCCCAGGGCCGTGGTGTACTGCGCCTTGGGCACCTCGTCGCGGACGTGGCGCGCGCAGCAGGCGCCGCAGCTGTCCTACTATGGCTCCGACCCGATGGGCATCGCGCTGTCGACCGCGCTCGGGCTGGCGCTGGCGCGCCCCGAACGGCCGGTGCTGTTCATCGGTGGCGACGGCGATCTCGTCATGGGGTTGGGATCGCTGCTGACGGTGGTCGGCGCCGATCCCGGCAATCTCAAGCTGCTGATCTTCGACAACGGCCGCTATGAGACCGGCGGCGCCCAGTTGCTCGCCGGCAGCGGGCGCTACGCGCTCGACGCGATCGCGCGGGGCGCCGGCTTCCCGTGGGCCAGCCGGGTCGAGGCGGATGATTCGGCGGAAGCGGTCATCCGGGACTTCCTCGTCCAGCCCGGGCTCGCCTTCCTCGCGGTCGGCATCGACCAGGAGGCCTCGCCCTATCCGCCGGCGCCGGCCCTGTCGCAGGTCGAGGAGCGGGCGCTGTTCATGAGCCGGCTGGCGGCGTTGCCGGACTAGTCAGACGCGCGGCCACTTCGCCCGGTCGGGCAGGCCGGAACGGGCGACGATGGCTTCGCCGGCGCGCTGCGCGTCGCGGTACAGGGCGTCCTCGTCGATGGTGGTGCAGCGGTAGTTTTCGACGACGCGCCGGCCGTCGACGAACACGCTGTGGACGCCGC
>JAIUOX010000056.1 GCA_020160955.1 Pseudomonadota bacterium | reverse complement strand
CGGCCCGGAGCGGGCATCGACCGCATGCGCGTCGGCACGCCGCCGGTCATCGCGCTGACAGCGCTGGAGGCCGCGCTCGACGCCTGGGACGGCGTCGACATGGCAGACCTCCGCAAAGCGTCGATGCGCCTGACCGACCTGTTCATCGCCGAGGTCGAGCGGCGCTGCCCCGACCTGACGCTCGCCTCTCCCCGGGACGCGACGCATCGCGGCAGCCAAGTGTCGTTCCGCCACGCCGAAGGCTACGCGATCATGCAGGCGCTGATCGCGCGCGACGTGATCGGCGATTTCCGCGCGCCCGACATCATGCGCTTCGGCTTCACGCCGCTCTATATCGGCGAGGCCGAAGTGATCGGCGCGGTCGATGTTCTCGAAGAGATCATGGCGAAGCGCCTGTGGGACAATGCCGATTACAGGCGCAAGGCGGCGGTGACATGAGCGAGCCGTACAATCCGGCGCGCGAGGGCGCGCAGATGTCGTTCAAGGGACGCATGTCCTATGGCGACTACCTGCATCTGGAAAAGCTGCTCGACGCGCAGGAAACGCTGTCGTCGGCGCATGACGAACTGCTGTTCATCATCCAGCACCAGACATCGGAACTGTGGATGAAGCTCGCCATCCACGAGATCGAATCCGCCATTGCCGCGATCCGCGAGGATCGGCTGCAGCCGGCGTTCAAGATGCTCACCCGAGTGGCGCGCATCTTCGAACAGTTGAACAGCGCCTGGGACGTGCTGCGCACCATGACGCCGAGCGAATACACCGAATTCCGCGGCGATCTCGGCCAGTCGTCCGGCTTCCAGTCATACCAGTATCGGGCGATCGAATATCTGGCCGGCAACCGCAATCAGGCCATGCTCAAACCACATGCGCACCGGCCCGAGATCATCGAACAGCTCGAGGCGATCCTCAGCCGACCGAGCCTCTATGACGAGGCCGTGCTGCTGCTGGCGCGCGAGGGGCTGCTGCCGGAGGCGGATGCGCAGCGCGACGATTGGCGCGCGACACGGCCCGGGAGCGAGGCCGTGCGACAGGCGTGGCGCGAAGTCTATGTCGCGCCGGAGACGCACTGGGAACTCTACGAACTCGCCGAAAAGCTGGTCGACTTCGAGGATTATTTCCGCCGCTGGCGTTTCAACCATGTGACGACGGTCGAGCGCATCATCGGCCTGAAGCGCGGCACCGGCGGCACGGGCGGCGTCTCGTATCTGCGGCGTATGCTGGAAGTCGAACTGTTCCCCGATCTGTGGCGGCTGCGCACGGAGCTCTGAAGCTCCCGGCGAAACAGCCGATCGCTAGTGCATTCCCGACTGGACCTGTCTAGCATGCGCTTCGGGGGAGACGCATGACCGCTCACATGATCACGCCTGCCGCCTCGGATGACAATCGCGCAGCGCATATCACACTGATCGACGAGATGCGCATGCTTGAACAGCGCGTGCGGGATTCCTCCAACCGCTCGCGTGCGAAGTTCGAAAAACGTGGCCAGCTCGTTCCGCGCGACCGGCTGAAACTCCTGCTCGATCGGGGCGCGCCGTTCGTCGAACTGTCGACGCTCTGCGGCTACAAGATGCATGACGACGACGGCGACAAGAACATCGCCGGCGGCGGCGTCATTGGTGGCATCGGCTTTGTCAGCGGCGTGCGCGTGATGATCGGCGCGTCCGATTCCGGCATTCGTGGAGGGGCGGCGACGCCGATGGGCGTCGAAAAAGTGCTGCGCGCCCAGGACATCGCCTTCGAGAACAAGCTGCCCTACGTCCAGATCATCGAAAGCGCCGGCGCGAACCTGTTTCGTCAGGCCGACATGTTCGTCAAAGGCGGCAAGACTTTTGCCAACCTCGCCCGCCATTCGGCGGCGGGCCTGCCGGTCGTGTCGCTGGTCAGCGGCTCATCGACCGCCGGGGGCGCATACCAGAGCGGCTTGTCGGACTACATCGTCGTCGTGCGCAACCGCTCGCGCATATTCCTCGCCGGCCCGCCTCTGCTGCGCGCGGCGACGGGCGAGATCGCCAGCGAGGAGGAGCTCGGCGGCGCGGAGATGCACTACCATGTCTCCGGAACCGCGGAATATATGGCCGAAAACGATGCCGACGGGATCAGGCAGGTGCGCGAGATCGTCGGGCGTCTGGGATGGAACAGGGAGTTTGCGCTGCCGCCGCTTGCGCCGGCTGTTCCGCCGGCCGGCGACCCGGACGCGATCCTCGATGTTGTCCCGTCGGACTACCGCAAACCCTACGACGTGCGCGCCGTCATCGCGCATCTGGTCGATGCATCGCAGTTCCTGGATTTCAAGGCGGGCTATGGCCCGGACATGGTCACCGTCCACGCCCGCATCGGCGGTCACGAGGTCGGCATCCTGTCGAACAACGGCCCGATCGACGCCAATTGCGCGGCGAAGGCGGCGCAGTTCATCCAGCTCTGCTGCCAGTCCAATATTCCCATCATCTACCTGCAGAACACCACCGGTTACATGGTCGGCACGGAGTCCGAGCGCGGCGGCATCGTCAAGCACGGCTCGAAGATGATCCAGGCGGTGGCCAACGCCACCGTGCCGCAGATCACCATCGTGATCGGCGGCAGCTTCGGCGCCGGCAACTACGGCATGTGCGGCCGCGCCTACGACCCGCGCTTCATCTTCGCCTGGCCGAACAGCCGCACCGCGGTGATGGGCGGCGAGCAGGCGGCCGGCGTGATGAAGACGGTGACCGAGCAGAAGTTCCTGCGCGAGGGCAAGCCGGCGCCGACCGAGCAGATCGACAAGATGTTCAAGGCGATCGTCGACCAGTTCGACCGCGAATCGACGGCGCTCTACGCCACCGCGCACCTGTGGGACGACGGCATCATCGACCCGCGCGACACGCGCCGCATCCTGGCCTTCACCCTGTCGATCGCCCGCGAATCGATGGTCCGGCCGCTCAATCCCATCACCTTCGGCGTCGCGAGGATGTAGCCATGAAGTTCACCCCCGAACACGAGGCCCTGCGCCAGACCTGGAAGACCCTGATCGACCGCGAGATCAACCCGCATGTCGACGAGTGGGAAAAGGACGGCATCTTTCCCGCCCACGAGCTGTTCAAGAAGATGGGCGATGCCGGCCTGCTGGGCGTCGACAAGCCGGTCGAGTACGGCGGCTCGGGCCTCGACTTCTCCTACGCCATGATCTGCTCGGAATCGCTCGGACTGGTGAACGGCGGCTCGATCCCGATGGCGACCGGCGTGCAGATCTCGATGGCGACCCCGGCGCTCGCCCGCTACGGCAGCGACGAGCTGCGCCGCGAGTTCCTCGCGCCCTCGATCTCGGGCGACTACGTGGCCTGCCTCGGCGTCTCCGAGACCGGCGCCGGCTCGGACGTCGCCTCGATCAAGACCACCGCCCGCCGGGTCGGCGGCGACTGGGTGATCAACGGCGGCAAGATGTGGACGACCAACGGCGCCCAGGCCGACTGGATGTGCCTGCTCGCCAACACCGGCGACGGCCAGGCGCACAAGAACAAGTCGCTGATCGTCGTGCCGATGAAGACCAAGGGCATCGAGATCGTGAAGAAGCTCGACAAGCTCGGCATGCGCGCCTCGGACACCGTGCAGACCTTCTTCGACGAGGTGAAGGTGCCGGTGCGCTACACGATCGGCGAGCCGGGCTCGGGCTTCATCTACCAGATGCAGCAGTTCCAGGAGGAGCGGCTGTGGGCTGGCGCCGGCACGCTGATGGGCTGCGACCGCATCATCAACGCCACCATCGAGTACACGCGCGAGCGCAAGGTGTTCGGCCGGCCGCTGCTCGACAACCAGGTGGTCCACTTCCGCCTCGCCGAGCTCAAGAGCGAGGTCGAGGCGCTACGCTCGCTGGTCTGGCGCGCCTGCGAGGAATACCTCGCCGGCAAGGACGTCACGATGCTGGCCTCGATGGGCAAGCTGAAGGCCGGCCGCCTGCGCCGCGAGGTCTCGGACGCCTGCCTGCAGTACTGGGGCGGCGCCGGCTACCTGTGGGACAACCCGGTCGCCCGCTCCTACCGCGACGGCCGCCTCGGCTCGATCGGCGGCGGCGCCGACGAGGTCATGCTGCAGATCATCTCCAAGCTGATGGGCACCCTGCCGCGGCTGGGCAATCGCTAACCGTGCCGATGATAGGTCCCTCGCTGCGCTCGGGATGACAGGAAAAGCCTGTCATCCCGAGCGTCGCGAGGGACCCTTCTCTCCTTCCGCTCTCCCTAGGGGCCAAGAATGCAATTCACCGCCGAACACGCCGAGATCCGCCGCACCCTGCGGGCCATCATCGACAAGGACATCAACCCGCACGTCGACAAGTGGGAGGAGGACGGCATCTTCCCGGCCCACGAGGTCTTCAAGAAGCTGGGCGACGCCGGGTTGCTGGGCATCAACAAGCCGACCGAGTACGGCGGCATGGGCCTCGACTATTCCTACGCCATGGTGATGGCCGAGGAACTGGGCGCCATCAACTGCGGCTCGGTGCCGATGGCGATCGGCGTGCAGACCGACATGGCGACGCCGGCGCTCGCCCGCTACGGCAGCGACGAACTGCGCCGCGAGTTCCTCGCGCCCTCGATCGCCGGCGATTTCGTGGCCTGCCTCGGCGTGTCGGAGGTCGGCGCCGGGTCGGACGTCGCCTCGCTCAAGACCACGGCCAAGCGGGTCGGCGGCGACTGGGTGATCAACGGCGGCAAGATGTGGACGACCAACGGCACCCAGGCCGACTGGATGTGCCTGCTGGCCAACACCGGCGAAGGTCCGGTGCACAAGAACAAGTCGCTGATCGTCGTGCCGATGAAGACCAGGGGCGTGCAGGTCGTGAAGAAGCTCGACAAGCTCGGCATGCGCAGCTCGGACACCGCGCAGATCTTCCTCGACGAGGTCAAGGTGCCGGTGCGCCACACGATCGGCCAGGAAGGCATGGGCTTCGTCTACCAGATGCAGCAGTTCCAGGAGGAGCGGCTGTGGGGCGCGATCTCGGCCGTGGTCGGCATGGAGCGGCTGATCGCCCAGACCGTCGAGTACACCCGCGAACGCAAGGTGTTCGGCCGGCCGCTGCTCGACAACCAGGTGATCCACTTCAAGCTGGCCGAGCTCTCGACCGAGGTCGAGCTGGTTCGTTCGCTCTGCTACCGCGCCTGCGAGGAGTACCTCGAGGGCAAGGACGTGGTGATGCTGGCCTCTATGGCCAAGCTGAAGGCCGGCCGCATGGTCCGCCAGGTCACCGACGGCTGCCTGCAGTACTGGGGCGGCGCCGGCTACCTGTGGGAATCGCCGACCGCGCGCGCCTTCCGCGATTCGCGCCTGGCCTCGATCGGTGGCGGCGCCGACGAGGTGATGCTGCAGATCATCTCCAAGCTGATGGGCACCCTGCCCCGCCTCGACAACCGCTGATCGCCGGAGCCCGTCATGGCCGAGTTCGCTGCCTCCTACGAAACCCTGCTGCTGCGTCGCGAACGCTCGCGGCTGCACGTCACGCTGAACCGTCCCGCGGTCAAGAACGCGCTGAACCCGACGCTGATAGGCGAGTTGCGCGAGGTCTTCTCGATCCTGCGCGAGCGGCGTGACATCAAGGCGGTGATCCTGCGCGGCGCGGGCGGCACCTTCTGCGCCGGCGCCGACCTCAAGAACATGGAGAAGAGCTTCAGCGCGCCGCCGCAGCCCGGCCAGCGCGACCCGCTCGCGCTGAACAACCGCGAGTTCGGCACCTTTCTGGAACTGGTGAACACCGCGCCGCAGGTCGTCGTCGCGGCGGTCGAGGGCTACGCCATCGCCGGCGGCTTCGGCATCCTGTGCGTCTCCGACGTCGCGATCTGCACCGAGGACGCCGGGTTCGCGATGAGCGAGACCGCGATCGGCATCGTGCCGGCCCAGATCGCGCCGTTCGTCGCCGCCCGCATCGGCGTGCCGCAGACCCGCCACCTCGCGCTGACCGCCGCCCGCTTCAAGGGGCCGGAGGCGCTGCGGCTGGGCATCGTGCACTACCTCGTGAAGGACGCCGCGGGCCTCGACGCCAAGCTGGAAGAGGTGCTGAAGCAGGTCGACCGCTGCGCGCCGCTGGCCAACGCGCTGACCAAGGCGGTCGTGATGAAGGTCGGCAGCGAGCCGCTCCCGGCGGTTCTCGACTTCGCCGCCGACTGCTTCGCCGAGGCGCGGCGCAGCCCCGAGGCCGCCGAGGGCCTGCGCGCCTTCGCCGAGAAGCGGCCGCCGAAGTGGGCGACCGAGTGATGGCCTTCTCGAAGGTCCTGGTCGCCAACCGCGGCGAGATCGCGTGGCGCGTCATGCGCACGGCGCGCGCCCTGGGCTACCGCACGGTCGCGGTCTATTCCGACGCCGACCGCGAGGCGCCGCACGTCGCCTACGCCGACGAGGCGGTGCGGATCGGCCCGCCACCGGTCAGCGAGAGCTACCTCAGCATCGACCGCGTGCTCGAGGCGGCGAGGTCGTCGGGCGCCGACGCGGTGCATCCGGGCTACGGCTTCCTGTCGGAGAACGAGGCCTTCGCCACGGCGTGCGAGAAGGCCGGGCTGGTGTTCATCGGCCCGCCGCCCGCGGCGATCGCCGCGATGGGCAACAAGGCAGCGGCCAAGCGGCGCATGATCGAGGCAGGAGTCCCTTGCGTGCCCGGCTACCAGGGCGCCGACCAGTCCGACGCCATGCTGGAGAAGGAAGCGCTCGCGATCGGCCTGCCGGTCATGGTCAAGGCGGCGGCCGGTGGCGGCGGACGCGGCATGCGCCTCGTGACCGACCCGGCCGACCTCGTCGAGGCGATCCGCACCGCGCGCACCGAGGCCGAGAGCGCCTTCGGCTCGGGCGAACTGATCCTCGAGAAGGCCGTGGTCGACGCGCGCCACGTCGAGATCCAGGTGTTCGCCGACGCCCACGGCAACGTCATCCACCTCGGCGAACGCGACTGCTCGGTGCAGCGCCGCCACCAGAAGGTGGTCGAGGAAGCGCCCTCGCCCGCCGTGAACGCCGACCTGCGCGCGCGCATGGGTGCCGCCGCGGTCGCCGCCGCGCGGGCGATCGGCTACCGCGGCGCCGGCACCGTCGAGTTCCTGCTGGGCGGCGACGGCGCCTTCTACTTCCTCGAGATGAACACCCGCCTGCAGGTCGAGCACCCGGTGACCGAGGCGATCACCGGCCAGGACCTGGTGGCGTGGCAGCTCAAGGTCGCGGCCGGCGAGACGCTGCCGCTGACCCAGGAGCAGGTCGCCTTCTCGGGCCACGCCATCGAGGTCCGTCTCTACGCCGAGGACGCCTATGCCGGCTTCCTGCCGCAGACCGGCCGCATCGACGTCTGGCGGCCGGCCACCGGCGCCGGCGTGCGCATCGACCACGGCATGAAGGACGGGCTCGCGATCTCGCCGTTCTACGACCCGATGATCGCCAAGGTGATCGCCCACGGCGCGACCCGTGAGCAGGCCCGCGCCCGCCTCGTGCTGGCGCTGCGCGAGACCGTGGTCCTCGGCCCGACCACTAACCGGCACTTCCTGGTGCGGTTGCTGGAGCACCCGGCCTTCGCGGCCGGCGAGGCGACCACCGCCTTCCTCGGCCAGCACGACTTCCCCGGCCCGGCGATTGCCGATGCGCATTGGCAGGCGGCGGCGACGCTCCTGTGGCGCGAAGCGGCCGGGCGCTGGCCGGCGCCGCTGCGCGGCTGGCGCAACTCCAACCCCGAGCCGACGCCGATCCGGCTGGCCGCGGGCGGCCAGGAGCGGCTGCTGCTGGTGACCGGCGACGAGCCGCTGCCGGCCGGCGTCCGCCACGTCGTCGACGGCGACGACATCGTGGTCGACCTCGACGCCTTCACGGTTCGCTTCACCGACCGTACCTGGGCGCCGCCGGCGGCCGCGGCGGCGGGCAGCGACGGCACGTTGCGCGCGCCGATGGACGGCCGCATCGTCGCCATCAAGGTGGCGGCTGGCGACACCGTCGCGCGCGGCCAGACGCTGGTCGTGCTGGAAGCCATGAAGATCCAGCACCAGCTCAAGGCCGGGCTCGACGCGCGTATCGAGTCGGTGGCGGTGACGGAAGGCCAGCAGGTCTCGAACCGCACGGTGCTGGTGACCCTGGCCGCGAGCGGCGATGCCGCTGCATCTTGAGGGCGTCGGCCATCGCTACGGCGCGGTCGAGGCGCTGGCCGGGATCGACCTCGACATCGCCGACGGCGAGACCGTCGCGCTGATCGGCCCCTCGGGCTGCGGCAAGTCCACCCTGCTGGGCATCGCGGGCGGCCTGCTGCAGCCGACGACGGGCCGCGTCACCGTGTCGGGCGAACCGCCGGCCGGTTCGCTCAATCCCTTCACCTACGTCTTCCAGGACTTCGCGCTGCTGCCGTGGCGCAGCGTCGCCGACAATGTCGGCCTGCCCCTCGAGCACCGGCCGCTGTCGGCCGCCGAGCGACGCGAGCGCATCGACGCGGCGCTGACGCTCACCGGGCTCACGGAGTTCGCCGCCGCCTACCCGAAGCAACTGTCCGGCGGCATGCGCCAGCGCGTCGGCATCGCCCGCGCCCTCGTGGTGCGGCCGGCCGTGCTGCTGCTCGACGAGCCCTTGTCGGCGCTCGACGCGCAGACCCGCGAGCTGCTGATGGAGGACCTGCTGGCGATCTGGGCGAAGGAGCCCTGCACGCGGGTCTACGTCACGCACAACCTCGAGGAGGCGGCGCGGCTGGCCGACCGCGTGGTCGTGCTGTCGCGCCGGCCCGGCCGCATCCGCGACGTGCTGTCGATCGAGGTGCCGGTGGCCGAGCGCGGCGCGCCGCGCCATGCCGGCCTGTTGCGCGAGGTCCACGATCGCCTGTGGTCGATGATCCGCGACGAGGTCGTCACCGCCGACCGCGAGGTGCGCGATGTCTGAGAGGCGGCCCGTCCCGTTCCGCGGCGGCGGCTTCGACCCCAAGCCGCGGCGCCTGCTGCCGTGGATCGTGTTCGCGGTCCTGATCGCGGCCTGGCAGGGCGCGTCGAGCGCCGGCTGGCTGCCCGCCCTGTTCATGCCCAGTCCCGCCACCGTGGTGCGCGCGCTGGGCGAGCTGTGGCTGAACGGCACGCTGGTCGAGCACGTCGTGGCCTCGCTGCAGCGCATCGTGCCGGGCTGGATCATCGGCACCGCCGCGGGGCTGGCGATCGGGCTCGCCATGGGCATCTTCTCCGCGGCGCGCGCCGCCGGCCTGCCGATCGTGTCGGCGCTGTTCCCGATCCCCAAGATCGCGCTGCTGCCGCTCCTGATCCTGTGGTTCGGCATCGGCGAGCCGTCGAAGGTCGCGACCATCGCGCTGGGCGTCTTTTTCCCGACCGCGATCGCGGCCTACACCGCCTGCGACGCCGTCCCGCGCAACCTCGTGCGCATGGCCCAGAGCTTCGGCGTGCCGGCGCGCTCGATCGTGTCGAAGATCCTGCTGCCGGGCGCGATGCCCGGCATCCTCGCGGGCTTTCGCATCTCGGCCTCGGTGGCGCTGCTGCTGGTGGTCGCCGCCGAGATGATCGGCGCGCAGTCCGGCATCGGCGCCTTCGTGCTGGCGGCCGGCAACCTGATGCAGACCGACCAGCTGCTGGCCGGCGTCGTCATGCTGTCGGTGCTCGGCCTCCTGATCTCGTGGGCGCTGGGCACCATCGAGCGGATCGTGCTGCGATGGCGCTGAACCGGCCGCGCCTAGCGGGCGTAGGCCGGCGGCACGGGACAGGGTGGCAGCAGCGTCTCGATCGCCTTGGCGACCGACAGCAGCTTCGCCTCGCCCCAGCGCTTGCCGACCAGCTGCAGGCCGATCGGCAGGCCGCCCTTCGAGAAGCCGCAGGGCAGCACGATCGACGGCTGCCCCGTCAGGTTGGCGAGGAAGTTCCAGGCCGTGCCGGCGAAGAAGTACGGGTACGGCTTGCCGTCGATGACCAGCGGCACGCTCTGCTTCTGCGTCACGAAGGCGGCGTCCGGCATCACCGGCATCAGGATCGCGTCGTGGCTGTCGAGCAGCGCCTCGCAGCGGCGCAGGACCTGGTCGCGACGGTCCAGCACCTGGAAGAACTGGCCAAGGTCGAGCCGCGCCGTGCGCACCGTCGACAGGTACGACGGGTCCTGCGACTCGCGCGGCGTGAAGTAGCGCTCGCGCTCGGCCAGCGGCTGCAGCGCCCGCACCTGGTACTGGAACAGGTCGGACCAGTCGTCCCACGCCTGTCGCCAGTCGAGACCGTCCGGTTCGGTACGCTTCACCTTCGCACCGGCCTTGCCCAGCAGGCGCATGGTCTGCTGGACCACGGCCTGCGTGTCGGCCGAGGTCGCGACCAGCGGGTTGCCGGCGATCACCGCCAGCCGGAGATCGCCGGGCTTGGCCGCCGGCGCCGGGCCGATCGGCACCGGCGCCGCCTCGGCCTCGTAGCCGTCGGGACCGGCGATCACGCGCAACGCCAGCTCGAGGTCCTCGACCGAGCGGGCGAGCGGGCCGTAGACGCCCATGTAGCGGATGGTGCGCGGCGCGCCCGGCAGGTCCGGCACGTGGCCGTGACCCGGCACGCGCCACTCGGTCGGCTTCAGCGACAGGATGCCGTTGAAGTGGGCCGGGTTGCGCACCGAGCCGCCGATGTCGCTGCCGAGTTCGAGCGGCGACAGGCGGGTGGCCACGGCGACCGCGCCGCCGCCGGTCGAGCCGCCCGGCGTGCGGGTCGGGTCCCAGGCATTGCGGGTCGGGCCGAACAGCGGGCTGCCGGTCTGGAAATCGGCGCACAGCTCGGGGACGTTGGTCTTGCCGAGGATCACCGCCCCGGCGGCGCGCAGGCGCGCCACGGCGCTGGCGTCCTGCCGCGCGACATTGTCCTTGAGCGGCGGATGGCTCGACGTCGTGTGCAGGCCGCGCACGTCGAAGGCTTCCTTGATGGTGATCGGCACGCCATGCAGGGGACCGAGGTCCTTGCCCGCCGCGCGGGCACGGTCGGCGGCCTTCGCCGCCTTCAGGGCGCCGGCCCGGTCGACCAGGACCAGCGCGTTCAGCGCCCCGTTCAGCTTGTCGATGCGGGCGAGATGCGCTTGCGTCGCCTCGACCGAGCTCAGTCGACCCTTGGCGATCGCGCGCGCCAGCCGGGCCGCCGTCTCAAAGCACGGTTCCATCATGCCTCCCTTGCGTTCGGCGAGACTAGCCGCCCGGCAAGCCCGCCGCTATAAGCCCAAACTCTCGTAGGGGACGACATGAATCTGGCTGGGAAGACCCTGTTCGTGACCGGCGCGAGCCGCGGCATCGGGCTCGCCATCGCGCTGCGCGCCGCGCGCGACGGCGCCAACGTCGCCATCGCCGCCAAGACGGTGACGCCCGACCCGCGCCTGCCCGGCACAATTTTCAGCGCCGCCGACGAGGTCGAGAAGGCCGGCGGCAAGGCGCTGCCGCTCGCCTGCGACATCCGCGACGAGCAGAGCGTCGAGAAATCGGTCGCCGAGACGGTCGCGAAGTTCGGCGGCATCGACATCCTGGTGAACAACGCCTCGGCGATCAGCCTGACCGGCACGCTGGCGACGCCGATGAAGCGCTACGACCTGATGCACCAGATCAACGCGCGCGGCACCTACATGGTCTCGCAGAAGTGCATCCCGCACCTCCTGAAGGCGGCCAACCCGCACGTGCTCAACCTGTCGCCGCCGCTCGACTTCGCGGTCCACTGGTTCTCCAACCACGCCGCCTACACGCTCGCCAAGTACGGCATGTCGGTCTACGCGTGGGCGATGGCCGACGAGTTCCGCGGCAAGATCGCCTTCAACTGCCTGTGGCCGCGCACCGGCATCGCCACCGCGGCGATCCGCAACATCCTGGCCGGCGACGAGGGCATGAAGGCCTGCCGCAAGCCCGAGATCATGGCCGACGCCGCGCATGCCATCCTGTGCCGCAAGGCGACCGCGTGCAGCGGCAACTTCTTCATCGACGACGAGGTGCTGGCGGCCGAGGGCGTCACCGACTTCGACCAGTACGCCGTGTCGCCCGGCACGCCGCTGATGCCCGACTTCTTCGTGCCCGCGCCCGGCGCGCGCACCGTCGTCGGCCGGGGCTAGGCGCATGGCGACGTTCGTTCTCGTCCACGGCGCGTGCGGCGGCGGCTGGTGCTGGGAAAAGGTCGTGCCGCTGCTGCAGGCGCACGGCCACAAGGCCTGCGCGCCCGACCTGCCGGGGCTCGGCGACGACCACACGCCGCCCGCCAACGTCACGCTGGCCGACAACGTCGAGAAGCTGTCGCGCCTGCTCGACAAGATGGAGGAGCCGGTCGTGCTGGTCGGTCACTCGCTGGGCGGCATCACGATCAGCCAGCTGGCCGAGGCGCGGCGGCGCAAGATCCGCGCGCTGGTCTATCTCTGCGCCCTGCTGCCCGCCAACGGCCAGACCGGCCGCGACCTGACCTCGCAGGAAACCGACACCATGTTCCGGCTGTCGCGCCAGGTCAGCCCGGACGGTCTCACCTACACCTTCGCGCGCGACAAGGTGCCGTCGCTGTTCTACGCCGACGTCTCGCCCGAGGACCGCTACCGCGCCATGGAGCGGCTGCGGCCGCAGCCGCTGGCGATCTCGACGACGCCGGTGACGCTGACCGCGGAGCGCTTCGGCTCGGTGCCGCGCTGGTACATCGAGTGCACGCACGACAACGCCATCCGCATCAACCTGCAGCGTGCCATGGTCAAGGCCAGCCCCTGCAAGCTGCTCACGATGGAGTGCGGCCACTCGCCGTTCTTCAGCCATCCCGAGGAACTGGCCGAGCACCTCGAGGCGATCGCCGCCGCGACGCCGGCGCGGCCCGACGCCGCCTAGACTACGGCGCGTCGAAGAACGCGAAGGTCCGCGTCTCGATGCTCTCGCGCGGCCGCGCATCGGGCGGCGCGGTCGGGTCGTCGAACGCCGAGTGCAGCGAGAAGCGGGCGCGGCCATCGCGCCGCGAGTCGAAGTTCTTGATCAGCAGCACCTCGTCGCGCGTCATCCGCGGGAACCAGTACCAGCGGTGGTCGCCGTTCCAGACGCCGGCATAGACCTCGCCGGTGCGGTCGGCATAGACGAGGTCGCAGGTCGCGAGGTCGCGCGGCGCGATCGTCCGCGCATCGACCAGCCCGAGCGGCGTGGTCTCGACCGGGTGACGCGAGATGTTGCGCCAGACGTTGACCTGCAGGTAGCGGTTGGCGAGCCGCGCCTCGGCCTCGTCCGGCGGCAGCAGGTCGCGCACGCGCTGCGGCGCGCTCGTGTCGGTATAGTCGTTGTGGGCGTAGCGCACGGGCCCGCGGTGACCGCGTTCCACGGCACGGTCGACGACCCGGATCGTGTGATCGAACACCACCACCTTCGACGCGCCGGTGACCCGCGCGACCAGGGCCTCGACCTCGGGATCGTAGACCCGGCGCACCGCGTCGCGGTCGGTGAAGTCCTCGAGGGCGGTGACGTGCGGCACCAGCTGGAAGGCCTGCCGGTCGAGCGACAGCGTGCCGGCCAGCGGCCGGGCGTCGTGAACCCGCACCGGGAAGGCGCGGTAGTTGCCGTCGCGCCGCGGCGTGCCGGTGCCGGCCGGCGGGGTGTGGTTGACCGGCTTGATGCTGAGGTCGGCGAGGTAGGTGATCGCGGCCTGGAGGTCGGACATGCCCGGAACATAGGCCCGCCCGCGCCGAATCTTCATGAAAAGACCTCATGCGGCGATTACGCTGCCCGCGATGAGCGACGGTTCCTGGACCGACACCACGCCCCATCCGTGGCGGCGCTACCTCGCCCGGACCTTCGACATGGCGACCGGCGGCGTCGGCCTGCTGGTCGCGGCGGTGTTCGGCCTCGCCCGCTACGCGCCCGAGACGTGGCTCGCCATCGGGCCGTTCATCGACAACGGCATCTCGACGGCCATCCTGGTCCCGCTGGCGACCATCCCCGAAAGCGCCGTGCTGGTCGGCCTGACCGGCGGCACGCCCGGCAAGTGGCTGTTCGGCGTCCGGGTGCTCGGCGCCGACGGCCGGCCGGTGGGCCTGGCGGTCGCCATCCGCCGCGAGCTGCTCGTCTGGTACCGCGGCCTCGGGCTCGGCCTGCCGGTCGTGTCGATCGTCACCGCGCTCAAGGCCAAGGGCACGCTGGAGGAGACCGGCCGCACCTCGTGGGACCGCACGCTGGCGCTCGCCGTGCGCCAGCGTCCCGACGGGCCGCGCCAGGTCGCGTCCTTCGCGCTCGGCACCGCCCTGCTCGCGGCCCTCGTCTGGTTCCTGGGCGCGACGGGACCGCTCGACAGCTAGGCCGCCAACTCGAGGATCTCCATCACGTCGTCGGGTCCCTTGATCGGCCGCGGGTTGTTCAGCACCGCGCGGTCGTGCATCGACTTCTCGGCGACCTCGCGGAAGCGGTCGCGGCCGACCCCGACCTCGGACAGGCGACCGGGCAGGCCGAGCGTCCGCACCAGTCCCTCGACGAGGTCGGCGGCCGGCGCCTGCGGCTGGCCGAACGCCTCGCTCACCCGGCCCTGCTGCGCGGCGTTCACCGGCAGGTTCCAGCGCAGCACCGACGGCAGCATCACGCACGAGGTGTGGCCGTGCGACACGCCGCACGCCGCGCCCAGCACGTGGCCGATGCCGTGGCTGGCGCCGACGCCGACCCCCGAGGTGCCGGCGCCGATCGACAGCCACATGCCGAACTGCAGGTCGAGGCGCACCGCGAGATCGTCGGGCCGCGCCTTGTGCGCCGGCAGCGCGCCGGCCAGCAGGCGCAGCGCCTCGCCCGCCGTGCCCAGCACGAACGGATGAGCCTGTTGCGAGCACAGCCGCTCGACCGCGTGGTCGACCGCCTTCAGGCCGGTCGACAGCATCAGGTCCATCGGCGTCGCCAGCGTCGCGCCGGGATCGAGCACGATCACCCGTGGCACCACCAGGCGGTGGCCGAAGCTCTCCTTGACGCCCCGCCGCGGGTCGCTGATGCCGGCGAAGGCGTTGAACTCGGCGGCCGACAGCGTGGTCGGCACGGCGATCATGCGCACCGCCCCGGGCGGCGGCCGGATCGCCTCCGATGGCGGCGCGAAGCCCTCCTTCGGCTTACCGGCGCGGTAGAGGTCGAGGTCGTCGACCGTGGCCGCGTCCTGCCACAGCGCGATCAGCATCACCTTGGTGGCGTCGATCACCGAACCGCCGCCCACCGCCACGACGAGGTCGGCGCCGGCGGCGCGCGCCAGCTGCGCCCCCTCGATCACGCAGGGCCGCGGCGAGTGCGCGGTGATGCCGGCATAGACGCCGGCATAGAGGTCGCCCAGCTCGCGGATCACCCCGGCCAGCAGGGCGCTCTGCGCCACCGACTTCGAGGTCGTGACGAACACCCGCCGCGCGCCCAGCCGCTCGGCCTCGGCCCGCAGTGCCGGTCCCGCCGGCTTGCCGTAGACCACGCGCTCGATGTCCTGGTGACCGTGAATTCCGCTCAGCATGGTGGGCTCCTGTCGCCCCGGGAAACCCGGGCGCCGCTCAGGATGACAGACCGCGCCGGGAATGGTCTAACCCCGCGGTTCGATTTTGTCCGAGGAGTGGAACGGATGCCGGGGGCTTTGGAAGGGCTGAAGGTCGTCGACCTGTCGCGCGTGCTGGGCGGACCCTATTGCGGCCAGATGCTGGGCGACCATGGCGCCGAGGTCATCAAGGTCGAGCCGCCGCAGGGCGACGAGACCCGCCTGTGGGGGCCTCCGTTCGACCAGGAGGGCATCTCGGCCTACTTCGCCGGCATCAACCGGAACAAGCGCACGATCTCGCTCGACCTGTCGAAGCCCGAGGGCCGCGCCGTGCTGGAGCGCCTGCTCGACAAGGCCGACGTGCTGATCGAGAACTTCAAGACCGGCACGATGGAGAAGTGGGGCATCGGCTTCGACACGCTGTCGAAGAAGTTCCCGCGGCTGATCCATGCCCGCGTCTCGGGTTTCGGCGCCGACGGCCCGCTGGGCGGTTTCCCGGGCTACGACGCCATGGTGCAGGCCTCGGCCGGCCTGGTCTCGGTCAACGGCTCGCCCGAGGGCGGCCCGGTGCGCATCGGCGTGCCGGTGGTCGACCTGTCGACCGGCATGAACGCCTGCATGGGCATCCTGATGGCGCTGTACGAGCGCAACCGCTCGGGCAAGGGCCAGTTCGTCGACGCCACGCTGTACGACAGCGCCGTCGCGCTGCACCAGCCGCACGCGCCCAACTACTTCATGGCCGGGCTCAAGCCCAAGCTCTACGGCAACAGCCACGGCAGCCTGGTGCCCTACTCCAACTTCCCGACCAAGGGCCGCAACATCGTGATCGGCGCCGGCAACGACGGGCAGTTCCGCAAGCTGATGCAGATGCTGGGCAAGCCGGAACTGGCCGACGACCCGCGCTTCCGCACCAACAAGGACCGCGTCGCCCATCGCGACGAGCTCGAGGCCGAGCTGCGGGCGCTGACGAAGGACCGCGACGGCGAGAGCTTCTCCAACGAGCTGATGAAGGCCGGCGTGCCGTCGGGCGCGGTGCTCGAAGTGCCCGACGTCATGGAGCACCCGCACACGCGGCACCGCAACATGGTCTGGGAGAAGGACGGCTGGCGCAACGTCGGCAACCCGGTGAAGCTGTCGCGCACGCCGGCCGAGCCGCGCAGCAAGCCGCGCAAGTTCGGCACCGACACGCGCGCCGTGCTGGAGGAGCTGGGCTACGACGCGACCGAGATCGAGCGCATGCTGACCGACGGCGTGGCCTTCACCGAGATGCGCAAGTAGGAGACGAACGATGTTCCAGGCAGACCTTCTGAAGGGCAAGCGCATCCTGGTGACCGGCGGCGGCACCGGGCTCGGCCGCTCGATGGCGCACCGCTACCTCGAGCTGGGCGCCAACGTGGTGATCTGCGGCCGCCGCGAGGACGTGCTGAAGCAGACCGCCGAGGAACTGCACAAGGAGACCGGCGGCGAGATCGAGACCGTGGGCTGCGACGTGCGCGTCGCCGACGCGGTCGAGGCGATGATGGACAGGATCTGGGAGAAGCGGCCGCTCGACATCCTGGTCAACAACGCCGCCGGCCAGATCCTGGCCCAGACCCACAAGATGTCGCCGCGCGCCATCGACGCCGTGCTCGGCATCGTGCTGCACGGCTCGGCCTACTGCACGGTCGCGGCCGGCCGGCGCTGGATCGAGGCCGGCGAGCGCGACAAGGTCGTGATGTCGATCCTCACCGTGTCGTCGCTGGTCGGCGCGCCGTTCACCGTGCCGTCGGCGATGGCCAAGGCCGGCGTGCTGGCGATGACCAAGAGCCTGGCGGTCGAATGGGGGCCCAAGGGCATCCGGACCTGCGCCATCGTCCCCGGCCCCTTCCCGACCGAGGGCGCGTGGAGCCGGCTGATGCCGAAGGAACGCGGCGGCCAGGAGGCGCTGCTCAAGACGATCCCGCTGCGCCGGGTCGGCGAGCACATCGAGCTCGCCAACCTCGCCGCCTTCCTGGTGAGCGACGGGGCGGCCTTCATCAATGGCGACGCCATCGTGATCGACGGCGGCAAGATGCTGCAGTCGGGCGGCGGCGGCGCCAACACCAACGCGATGATCGACTGGACCGACGAGCAGTGGGACGCTATTCGGCCGAAGAAGAAGTAGCGACCGGCTCGGCCGCCGGCGGGGACTCGTCCGCCGCCTGCGGCGGCGGTCCCATCCACGACATCACGAGGTCGTAGAACACCGCCAGGACCACCGGGCCGACGAACAGGCCGATCAGGCCGCCGGACAGCGTGCCGCAGATCACGCCGGCCAGGATCACCGCCATCGGCGTCTGCAGGCCGCGCGCCATCAGGATCGGCCGCAGCACGTTGTCGAGCAGCAGCAGCGGCGCGGTGTAGACCGTGAACAGAGCGGCGTGCGCCGCCGGCATGTCGATCCAGTACCAGATGATCACCGGGATCATGATCACGTTCGGCCCGACCTGGACGATCGCCAGCACGAGGCAGACGAAGGTGATGGCGCCCGAGAACGGCACGTCGGCGATCAGCATGCCCAGCCCGAGCAGCGCCGACTGCAGCAGCGCGACGCCGATCACGCCCTGCGAGACGTTGCGGATGGTCGAGCTGGCGATCTCGACGAAGTGGCGGCCGCGCGCGTCGGCGACCCGGCCGGCGAAGTCGCGCAGCATGCTTGCCAGCCCCTCGGAGTAGGCCAGCAGCACGCCCGCCACGATGATCGCGGCGGCGAACTGCAGCACTTCCAGCGCGACGCCGGCAGCGACCCGGCCGACGAAGCGGCCGACCGACGCGATCTGCGTGACATGGCCTTTCAGGATCACCCGCGCGTCGCTGGCGGTGGTGTTCCACAGTTCGTAGAGACGCTCGCCCACCATCGGCCAGGCGCGCACCGACTCCGGTGCCGGCGGCAGGATGTGCTCGCCGCGCATCAGCATGCCGCCGTAGGCGTCGAGCGAATCGATCGCCGAGACCGAGAGCAGGATCACCGGCGTCATCAGAAGCGCCAGCAGCAGGATCGACAGCACCGTCGCCGCCAGCCCCGGCCGCAGCCTCGCGTGGGTACGCATCAGGCGGTAGAGCGGGAACACGGCCACGGCGAGGATCACCGCCCACAGCAGCAACGGCGCCACCGGGCGCAGCAGCATCAGGCTGCCCCACGACACGCCGGCGATCAGCGCCAGCTTCACCGCCATGTCGATGGTGAAGCGCGACACGGCCAGCCGGCCCTGCTCTGTCTCGATCATCAGCGTCCTGCCTTCGAGGGAGTCACCACGCGAACCCGGTCGCCGCTCGACATGCCGTCCGGCGGACTGTCGATCACCCGGTCCTCCGGGGTCAGCCCGCTGGCGATCTCGACCACCTGGCCGAGGTCGCGCGACAGCGTCACCGGCACCAGCGTCACCTTCCCGGCCGTGTCGACCGTGGCGACCCTGAGGCCCTTCTGGTCGAAGATCAGCGCGGCCGAGGGAATGCTGAGCGCCTCGAGGTTGGCCGGCAGCTCGATGCGGGTATTGGCGAAGGCGCCGGGCATCAGCTCCCCCGAGCTGTTGTCGACCAGGATCTGCATGCGCGTGGTGCCGCTCTGGGCGTCGACCGAGCGGGACGAGGCATCGACCACGCCGCTGTACACCTTGCCCGGATACTCCGGCACGGTGATCTCCACCTTGGTGTTGATCCTGACCGCCGGCACGAAGTTCTGCGGCACGCTGACGGTCAGGCGCAGCCGGGACACGTCGGAGATCACGAACAGCGCCGCGCCGGCGCTCGACTCGGCGTTGATCAGGGCGCCGACATCGGTGTTGCGCGCGGTCACCACCCCGTCGAACGGCGCGGTCAGGCGCTTGAAGGCGGACAGCACCTCCAGCCGGTCGACCGCCGCCTGCGCCGCCTTGGTCAGCGCCTGCTTGACCGTGAGGTCTCCGGTCTTCTCGTCGACCGTCTGGCGCGACACCGTATTGGCGCCACCCAGCTGCTGCCAGCGCTGGGCCGTCACCGTGGCCAGCGCCTCGGCCGCCTGCGCGCTGGCCAGCGCCGCCTTGGCCTGCAGCAGCTGCTGGTCGAGGTCCGGCGCCTCGATCTCCGCCAGCAGCTGGCCGGACTTCACGTTGCTGCCGATGTCGACGTAGTAGGCCTTCAGGAAGCCGCCGACGCGGGCGTAGATCGGTGCCCGTGTGTAGGCCTCGAGCCGGCCCGGCAGGTCGAGCGACGACTTGTTGGCGTTGCGCGCCGGTTGCACCACGCTGACCGCCGGCAGGGCCTGCGCGTCGGTCCATTCCTTGAGCTTCGCCTCGGAGGCATTGCGGTTCCACAGCCCGCTCGCCACGACGAAGCCCAGCACCGCGGCGCCGGCGAGGCCGGCCACGGCCAGCCCCCGTCGCGACCTCGGCGCCGGCTGGGAAGAAGGCTCAGGCGACATGGGGCTCTCCCGGAGCGGCGGTGGCGGCGCTTCCGCGGGCGGAGCGGCCATGGTGACGATGGACGACGCTGAACACGACCGGCACGAAGATCAGCGTCGCGACGGTGGCGAAGAAGAGCCCGCCGATCACGGCGCGGCCGAGCGGCGCGTTCTGCTCGCCGCCCTCGCCGAAGCCCAGCGCCATCGGCGCCATGCCGATGATCATGGCGAGCGCCGTCATCAGCACCGGGCGGAAGCGCACGTAGCCGGCCTCGAGGGCGGCCTGCGTGGCGTCGCCCAGCTCGGCCAGGCGTTCGCGGGCGAAGCTCACGACCAACACCGAGTTGGCGGTCGCCACGCCCATGCACATGATCGCGCCGGTCAGCGCCGGCACCGACAGGGTCGTGTAGGTCGCGAACAGCATCCAGACGATGCCGGCCAGCGCCGCCGGCAGCGCGGTGATGATCACGAACGGATCGCTCCACGACTGGAAGTTCACGACGATCAACAGGTAGATCAGGACGATCGCCCCCAGGAGGCCGAACATCAGGCCCGAGAAGGCGCTCTCCATCGTCTTCACCTGGCCCTGGATCTTGACCGAGCGGATGCGCGGCGACTGCTGCGGCGCCAGCTCGGCCACGATGGCGCGGATGTCGGCCGCGACGGCGCCGAGGTCGCGCCCCTGCACGCCGGCATAGATCTGCACCATGCCCTGCAGGTCGTACTGCGAGACCACGGCATTCGCGGTCTCGCGCCGCACGTCGGCGATACCGCCCAGCACCTGCAGCTGGCTGGCGGTCGGCGCGGCGATCGGCAGGTTGGACAGCGCCGCCAGCGAGTCGAGGCGGTACTGCGGCGTCTGCATGACGATGCTGTAGGACACGCCGTTGGCCGGGTTCAGCCAGTAGGTCGGCGCGACCTGGCTGGAGCCGGCGAGGTTGACCACCAGCGCATTGGTGACGTCGCGCGTCGTGAGCCCGACGTACTGCGCGCGCGTGCGGTCGATGTCGACGGCGAAGACCGGCGCGGTGCGCGACTGCTGGATGCGCGCGTCGACCACGCCCGGTACCTGGCGGATGCGCGGCAGAAGGCGGTTGGCGTGCTCGAAGTTGGCCTTGAGGTCGGCGCCGCGGACCTGCACGTCGATCGGCGACGGGGCGCCGAAGTTCAGGATCTGGCTGATGATGTCGGCCGGCAGGAACGAGAAGGTGAATCCCGGGAAGCGCTCCGGCAGCTGGCGGCGCAGCTCGCGCACGTAGTCGGCGGTCGGACCGTGATGCTCGGTCAGCTTGATCTGGATGTCGCCGTCCTGCGGGCCGATCGTGCCGGTGTTGTTGTAGGTCATGTTGATGCCGCTGACCGGCATGCCGATGTTGTCGGCCATCGTCGCGATCTCGTTCGGCGGGATGATCTCGCGGATCGCCTTCTGGATGCGCGCGAATTCGTTGGCCGACTCCTCGACGCGGGTTCCCACCGGGGCCCGCGCATGCATCAGGATCTGGCCCGAATCGACCGCCGGGAAGAAGTTCTGGCCGAGGAACGGCACCAGCGCGAACGACGCCACCACGAAGGCCATGAAGCCCACGATGAACGGCCCGCGGTGACGCAACGCCGCCGCCAGCAGGTCGCGGTAGCCCTCGCGGAAGCGCTCGAAGCGGACCTCGAAGCCGCGCTGGAACAGCACCAGCGGGTTGCGGGTCGGCGGCTTGTCTTGGGCATGCCCGGCATGGGGCTTCAGCAGGTAGTTGGCCATCGTCGGCACCAGGGTGCGCGACAGGATGAACGAGCAGGTCATGGCGAACATCACCGCCATGGCCATCGGCACGAACAGGAACCGCGCCACGCCCTCGAGGAAGAACATCGGCACGAACACGATGCAGATGCAGAGCAGCGAGACGAAGGCCGGCGTCACGATCTGGCGGGCGCCGTCCATGATCGCGGTCTCGACGTCCTTGCCCTGCTCGAGGTGCCAGTTGATGTTCTCGATGGTCACCGTGGCGTCGTCGACCAGGATGCCGACCGCCAGCGCCAGCCCGCCCAGCGTCATGATGTTGAGCGTCTCGCCGAACGCCGACAGCAGCGCGATCGAGCCGAGGATGGCCAGCGGGATCGAGGTCGCGATGATGACGGTCGAACGCCAGCTGCCGAGGAACAGCAGGATCATCAGGCTGGTCAGCACGGCGGCGATCACCGCCTCCAGCGCGACGCCGCCGATCGCGCCTTCGACGAACAGCGACTGGTCCCCGAGGATGGCGATCGAGACGTTGTCTGGCAGCGCCTTCTTCAGTTCCGCGACTCGCTGCTTGATGCCGTCGATGATCGACAGCGTCGACACCGAGCCGTTCTTGAGGACCTGCAGCAGCACCGAGCGGTTGCCGTCGACATGCACGATGTTGGTCTGCGGCGGGTTGCCGTCGCGCACCTGGGCGACGTCGCGCAGGTAGACCATCGCGCCGTTGGCGGTGAAGACCGGCAGGTCGGCCAGCGCCTTGAAGTCGGTCGGCGCGTTGTTGAGCTGGATCGCGTACTCGTGGCCGCCGATCTTCTGCGTGCCGACCGGCGTCAGCAGGTTCTGGGCGGCGAGCGCGTTGGCGACGTCGTTGGCCGACAGGCCGCGCGCCTGCAGCGCCGCCGGGTCGAGGTCGATCTGGATCTGGCGGAACTTGCCGCCGAACGGGAACGGGATCGCCGCCCCGGGCACCGTGACCAGCGGCGTGCGCACGGTGTTGATGGCGATGTCGAACACCGCCTGCTCCGATACGCCCTTGCCGGCCAGCGCGAGCTGGATGATCGGCACTGTCGCGGCGCTGTAGTTCAGCACCAGCGGGGGCGTGATGTTGGGCGGCATCTGCTTCAGCACGGTCTGCGAGATCGCCGTCACCTGCGCGTTGGCGGTGCGGATGTCGGTGCCCGGCTGGAAGAAGATCTTCACGATGCCGACGCCGGTGTAGGACGTGCCCTCGATATGCTCGATGTCGTTGACGGTGGTGGTGAGCGCGCGCTGGAAGTTCAGCATGACGCGGCCCGACATCTGGTCGGGCGGCAGGCCGGTGTACTGCCAGACCACGGCGATCACCGGGATCCGAATCTCGGGGAAGATGTCGGTCGGGGTGCGCAGCGCCGCCAGCGGCCCGACGATCAGGATCAACAGGGCGAGCACGACGAAGGTGTACGGCCGCTTGAGCGCAATCCGGACGAGAGCCAGCATTTGGCTGCTTCTACCCCATCGACTTGGTGACGCCGACCGGCTCCCCAGCCCCGGCGCAGACCATGGGACCATGCGGCGTACCGCCTGTCGAGGCGATAAATGATCGGCAATCGCAACGTGTCTGCGCTAGGCTCCGCCGCAACAGGAAGAGGAACCCAGCGGATGGCCGAGTACGACTACATCATCGTTGGCGCCGGCTCGGCCGGCGGCGCGCTGGCGGCCCGGCTGAGCGAGAACCCGGCGACCCGGGTCCTGCTGCTGGAGGCCGGGGCCCGCAGCCACCCCTACTCCCGCATGCCGCTGTCGTTCGGCCTGCTGATCGAGGATCCCTCGGCCAACTGGTGCTACCTGTCGGATCCCGAGCCCAACACCAACAACCGCCAGATCCCGGTGCCGCGCGGCAAGCTGCTGGGCGGGTCGAGCTCGATCAACGGCCTGGTCTGGGTGCGCGGCCAACCGCTCGACTTCGACACCTGGGCGCAGATGGGCTGCCGCGGCTGGAGCTGGAACGACGTCGCGCCGCTGTTCACCCGCATCGAGACCTTCGTCGACGGCGACGGCAGCAACGGCCGCGGCACCGCCGGCCCGCTCAAGGTCTCCACGGTGCCGGACGAGAACCCGCTGTACGACGCGCTGTTCAACGCCGCCGAGGCGGCCGGGTTCAAGCGCAACCCCGACTACAACAGCGAGGACCAGGAAGGCGTCGTCAAGACCCAGACCTCGATCTACAAGGGCCGGCGCATGAGCGTCGCCCACTGCTACATCGAGCCGGCGATGAAGCGCTCGCCCAACCTGCACGTCGTCACCAACGCCTTCACGCTGCGCGTCCTCCTCGAGGGCAAGCGCTGCGTCGGGGTCGAGTACGAGAAGGACGGCAAGGTGGTGCAGGCCCGGGCGCGCGAGACGATCCTGTCGGCCGGCGGCGTCGCCAGCCCGCAGATCCTCGAGCTGTCCGGCATCGGCAAGCCCGAGCTGCTGAAGCAGCACGGCATCGAGGTCCGCCACGAACTGCCGGCGGTCGGCGAGAATTTCCGCGACCACATCAACGCCCGCATCATCTGGAAGGTGAAGGACCCGAAGGTCTCCTACAACCACATGGCGCGCGGCGTCGGCGCGGTCACCCAGATGCTGAAGTACCTGGCGACCGGCGGCGGCTTCATGAGCCTGCCCTCGGCGCCGCTGCTGGCCTTCCTCAAGACGCGGCCGGAACTGGCGACGCCCGACGTCCAGATGCACCTCGTGCCCTACGCCATCAAGGATCCCAAGACGCGCAAGCTGCAGGACTTCCCGTCGATGACGATCGCCTGCTACCAGCTGCGGCCCGAGAGCCTGGGTTCGATCCACATCCGCTCGGCCGATCCCAAGGCCCAGCCGGCGATCCGTTTCAACTTCCTCGCCGACCCGATCGACCAGGCGGCGATGGTCGCGGGCTTCCGCATGATGCGCCAGATCGTCGACGCCGCGCCGATGGACGCCTACCGCGGCGAGGAGTTCTCGCCCGGCCCCTCGGTCAGCAGCGACGACGAGATCCTGACCTGGATCCGGCACAACTCGCAGACCGCCTACCACCCGATCGGCACCTGCCGCATGGGCCCGGCCGGGCCGCGCACCGTGGTCGACGACCAGCTGCGCGTCCACGGCATCGAGGGACTGCGCGTGGCCGACGCCTCGATCTTCCCGACCATGCCCTCGGGCAACACCAACGCGCCGTCGATCATGGTCGGCGAGAAGGCCGCCGACCTGCTGAAGAAGGCGGCCTGACGCCAGCCGCCCCGCGCTCAGCCGCCGGGCGGACGATCGCTGATGAAGGTCGTGCCGGTCATCGCCGCGACCAGGCTGCCGTCGCCGCGCACGATGTCGATGCGATAGCTGGCCAGCCGGGTCGTGCGCGACAGTTCCGTCGCGGTCGCGGTCAGCACGTCGCCCGCCCGGGTCGGCCGGCTGTACACGATGTGCGCGTCGATCGCCGCGGTCATCTTGCCGGCGGCGTTGCTGGCGTAGCCCAGCGCCGAGTCGGCGAGGCTGAAGATCAGCCCGCCATGCACCACGCCGTTGAAATTGAGATGGCGATCCTCGATCGCGACGCGGCAGACGCAGCGGCCCTGCCACGACTCGACTACCTCGATGCCGAGCGACCGCACGAAGGCGTCGCGCGCGGCGAGCGCCGGCAGGTCGATGGCCGGCGGCAGCCGGGCGGGGTCGGACATGCGGCCTCCTTCAGGCAACGGCCGGGCGGGCCGGCGACAGGGCGGCCGCGATCGCCGCCAGCGCGCGGTCGAGAGACTGGCCTTCCGGGTCGGCCAGCGCGGCGACGCGCGCGTTGGCCACCGCGTCGGCGGCAGCCCGCGCCGGCAGGCGGCCGGCCAGCGCCGGCGCGATCACGTCCTGCTCGATGCGCCGCAGGTTGTCGCTGCCGCGGCGCCAGGTGTCGCCGTAGCCCTTGACCAGGCGGGCGCACTCGACGATCTCGCGCGCCAGCGTTTCGTCGATCCGCGCCGCGGCGTGCACCTGGCCGAGCCAACGGTCGATCTGCTCCTGCTCCTCGACGAAGCGCAGGGTGCGCGGCCGCCACGCGCGCAGCCCGGCGACCAGGCGCAGGCGCAGGAAGCCGAGGATGGTCGTGGTGCGCACGTGCATCGCGAAGTGGTCGCGGCCGAGCCGGCCGGTGCGCGCGGCCCACGCCCGCAGCCGTCGCCCGAGGCCGGCCGGCAGCACGGCGGCGATCTCGTCGTAGCCCGGCTTGAAATGCTCGGTGATCTCGACCGGCTCGCCGTCGCGCGCCCGGACCTCGGCGCGCACCCGCGCCAGCCGCGCCGCCGAGGTCTTGACCTGGGCGACCCGGATCACGTCCTCGAACGACATG
Source organism: Pseudomonadota bacterium (assembly GCA_020160955.1). Lineage (GTDB taxonomy): Bacteria > Pseudomonadota > Alphaproteobacteria > Reyranellales > Reyranellaceae > Reyranella. The sequence goes on along the minus strand of JAIUOX010000056.1, from coordinate 4,015 downwards.
CGCACCGCGAGGTGGCGGGCGGTGTCGCGCAGCAAGTCCGGCAGGCCGAGCGCCTGCACGGCGTCGAGACGGTCGAGGTAGCGCGCGACGTAGGCGCGGTCCTGGTACGCCGCGAGGCGGCGAATGCCCTCCTCGATGGTGTCGAGCGCCGCCGCCGGGAAGGCGCCCCGGGCCCGCGCGAGCAGGTCCTCGAGGCCGCGCGCCGCGGCCTGTCGCTTGCGATGCTCGCGGACCACCTGCGCCAGCTCGCCCCGGGCGTGGCCGCGCCCGAAGGCGAAGGCCGCGAGGTTGCTGTCGACCGCCTTGCCGCCCTCGCGGATCGCCGCCTCGAAGGCGGCGTCGGGGATCGGCAGCTTGCCCGAGCCGGCCAGCGCCCCCAGCAGCACCGCGTTCAGCACGCCGCCCGATTCCTCGGCGGCCTGGTCCATGTCGAACAGGACCTGCTCGCGGCTGCGTTCCTTGACGGCGCGCAGCAGCCGGCCGACGTCGAAGCTGCCGTCGCCCATCGCCATGCGCTCGCCGATCGCCAGCACGCGGTGGGTCGAGGCAATCAGCGTCGTGCGGTCGGGCGAGACGAAGCCGTTGAAGATCATGCGCCCGGCCTCGAGCAGCTCGGTCGCCAGCGCGATGTCGACCTCGCCGATCGCCGGGTTGAGCGCCAGCACCGAAGGCCGGTCGCCCGGGCTGGCCGCGACCTCGACGTAGTAGGTGGTGGCGCCGGTGCGCTGCGCCACGCCGGGGATCTGGGTCGCCTGGACCGCCAGGCCGCGCGCCTGCGCCGCCGCGACGATCCAGTCGCACAGCACGCCGCCGCCGTCGCCGCCCAGCGCGCCGACCAGGATCGTGACCGGTCTACTCACCCGCCATCATCCCGATCGCGGCGCCGCGGACCTTCGCCTTCAGGCGGTCCCACCAGGTCGGGTTCTGCACGATCTCGGCCTTGTAGAAGGACGGGCACAGCACGGCGGCGTCGGCGACCTCGCCGCACAGGCCGCAGCCGACGCAGCCATTGTTGACCGAGGCCACCGGGTCGCTGCGCAGCGGGTCGGGGCTGGGCTTGACCACCAGCGACGGGCAGCCCGACAGCCGGATGCAGGAATGGTCGCCGGTGCAGATTTCGTCATCGACGCCATAGCGCGCGCGGGTGACGCGCTCGCCGCGCTTGAGCTTCTCGGCATCTTCCACGCGAACGCGCCGCTGGCGCGCAAGCTGGCATTCGCCGTCGGCAATGATGACCTTGAGGCCGCGCTCGGCGGTCTGCATCGCCTCCTTCAAGGTCTTCAGCATGGTCGCGACGTTATAGGTGCGGACCTTGCGCAGCCATTTGACGCCGAAGGTACGCAGCGTCTGCTCGATGTCCATGGTCTGGCCGGACGCCGCGTAGCTGTCCTTGCTCGACGGCATGAACTGCTGGCCGGTTGCCGAGGTGTAGCCGTTCTGCATCACGATCAGCACGCCATCGCCCTTGTTGAACAGGTTCGACGCGACGCCGGTGATCAAACCGTTGTGCCAGAATCCGCCGTCACCCATCACTGTGATCGGCCGCCGCTCCATGTTCGGTCCGACCGCTGCGGCGGCGGCGAGCGACATGCCATAACCGAGAATCGAATTGCCCATGGAGAACGGCGGCAGGGTCGCGAACGAATGGCAGCCGATATCGGTGGAGATATGCGTCGGGCCGAGTTCGCGCTGCATCAACTTGACGGCGGAGAATACCGGGCGTTCCGGACAGCCGGTGCAGAAGCCAGGCGGGCGTGGCGGAATCTCGCCGGTTGATTTCGTCGCGGCCGGCCGATGCGCCAGCATGGTCTCGACCCGTGCCGCGATCGCGCCGGCATCGACGCCGGTCGGTCGCGTCTTGATCAGGAACGCGGCGAGACCGCGCAGCAGCACGTCCTGCGTATACTCGCCGGCGGCGGGCAGGCAGTCCTTGCCGTGAATGTGCGTCTGGATATCGGCGCGGCGCAACTGCGTGTTGATTTGCTGCTCGATGTAATCCGGGTTGCCTTCCTCGACGATCAGCACGGCGCGCTTGCCGGCGCAGAACTGCGCCACTTCGTCGGGCACCAGCGGATAGGCGAGGTTGAGCACATAGATCGGAATGCGCGCGGCGCCGAACAGATCGGCAAGGCCGATGCGGCCGAGCGTGCGCACGACGCTGTTGTAGAGTCCGCCGAGCACGACGATGCCGATCTCGCTCACGTCGCCGTCGAACACCTCGTTGAGCTTCTGCTCCCGGGCGAATGCCTGGGCGGCCGGCAGCCGATGCTCGGCTTTCAGCTTCTCGTGCACGAAGGTGACCGGCGGATGCGCCAGCCGCATGTAGTCGAATTTCGGCGGACCGGAGAGCTTGTTGCGGCCTGAGAATTGCCCGCGCCGGTTGTCCTTGGTGGTGAACTCACCGGTGACGTGGCAGGCGCGGATGCGCAATTCGAGCATCACCGGTGCGTGGGTCGCCTCCGACAAGGCGAAGCCCTGTTCGACGGTGTTGACGATGGTCGGCAGATCGGGCCGCGGATCGAGCAGCCAGATGCCGCATTTCATGGCGTAAGCATAAGAGCGTTCCTGGATCACGCTCGCGCCTTCGCCGTAGTCCTCGCCGATAACGATCATCGCGCCGCCGATCACGCCGGGCGAGGCAAGGTTGGACAGCGCGTCGGCGGCGACATTGGTGCCGACCACGGATTTCCACGTCACCGCGCCGCGCAGCGGATAGTTGATCGAGGCGCCGAGCATCGCCGCGGCGGAGGCTTCGTTGGTGCAGGTTTCCAGATGCACCCCGAGATCGTCGAGCAGGTCGCCGGCATCGACCATCACATCGATCAGGTGCGACACCGGGGCGCCCTGATAGCCGCCGACATAGGACACGCCGGATTGCAGCAGCGCCTTGGTGACCGCGAGGATGCCTTCGCCCTCGAAGGTCTCGCCGTCGCCGAGTTTCAGCGCCTCGACTTCCTTGCTGAATGAACGCTCTGCCATTGCGGCACCAGACTTTCTCGGCGCTTCAGAACATGCCGTTGTTATGTGCCATCGTCTCGGGGATGTCCTGCGCGACGTCCCAGTGCTCGACGATCTTCCCGTTCTCAAGACGGAAGATATCCATGATCGCCCGCCCGCGCGTGCCAGGTTCGCGGATATTGTGGACATGGAGGATCACGTAGTCGCCGTCGGCGAAGACACGCTTGATCTCGCTTTTATAGCCGGGGAACTTGTCCTTCAGGAAAGCGACAAAAGCCTTGAAGCCGTCGATTCCGTCTTTCGCGCCCGGATTGTGTTGAATGTAGCGCGGTCCGAGATATTTCGCCGCTGCATCGAAATCCTTGTCGTTGATGCCTTTCTGATAAAACTCGACAACGGCCTTCTTGTTGGCCTCCATCTGCTTCGCGTCGGCCGCCAGCGCGCCCGACGCCGAGATCAGCGAGAATGCGGCGGCGGCGATCAGTTTGATCATCATGCTTCTCCCCATTCTTTCATCTACATATGCGACGGGAGCCAGAGCGCCAGGATCGGGAAGGCGATCAGGATCACCAGCCGGATCAGGTCGGTGACGATGAAAGGCAGCACGCCCTTGAAGATCGTCGCGAAACTGACGTCGTCGATCACGCTTTTTATCACGAACACGATCATTCCGACCGGCGGATGGATCAGGCCGAGTTCCACGGTCATGACGATGATGATGCCGAACCAGATCGGGTCGAAACCGAGATGCATCATCACCGGGAAGATGATCGGGATGGTGAGGATGATCATCGCCATCGCGTCCATCAGGCAGCCGAGGAACAGATACATCAGCATGATGAGCGCGAGCACGCCGTAACGACCGAGGCCGAGCCCGGTCAGGAACTCGGTAACCTTCTGCGGCGTCTGCGTGACGGTGAGGAAGTAGCCGAACAGCAGCGCGCCGATCAGCACGGTGAACACCGCGGCGGCGGTGCGCGTCGCCTGCAATAGCGAGCGGCGGATATCGGCGCGGTTGAGCTTGCCGCGCAAGACGCCAATCAGGAATGCGCCGCCC
>JAIUOX010000055.1 GCA_020160955.1 Pseudomonadota bacterium | reverse complement strand
GCCACCACCGCACGATCGGACCCTGGGGGCTGGCGGCGGCCGGCGCGCCGATCGGCTTCCTGACCGGCATCGTCGTCTCGACCGGGCCGCTCAGCGTGCCCGCCTTCGCCGCCTACGGGCTGGTCAAGGGCGCATTCATCGCCACCGAGGCCGCCGGGTCGCTGGCCCTCTACGTCAGCAAGGCCGCGACATTTCACACCTTCGGCGCCCTGCCCGGCGACATCGTGGTCAAGGGGCTGATCACCGGCTCGTCGGTGATGGCCGGCACCTACGCCGCCCGGCTGGTCGTCGAGCGCCTGAGCGTCACCACGTTCCAGGGCCTGCTGGACGTCGTCATGGTCGTGTCGGGCCTCGCCCTGCTGTGGCAGGCGCTGGCCTGACCCTTCCCCCCGCCTCACTGTAGGGAGACACTGGGTATTGCATAGGGCGGCCCAAGGCGACTTTTGGCGATATAACGTGGCATGAATACCGATAAATCGGCCACTTAAAGGCCCTCTACCAGGCCGCATTTAGTGGTCGCCCAGGTGTTGCACTCGACGCCCTCCGCGGCCCTCTCGTCACTGGATTTTGCCATTCCGCTGTCAAAGGTGCCTGGCGAATTAGACAACACCAAGAGCCAATTAAACCGTACAAAATCGACCTTTCGGCGCGCGATGCCCCACAGGTGCCGGAGGTAGCACTTCGCAGAAAGGCCTTCGGAACTGCGAAGTCGAACTGCGAAGTGTCGGCCGCTTCGCAGTTCGCGAAAAACTCAACAAATTCGGGCAGAATGAGCTCTTGGGCATCGCACCCGGTCAGCCGAACTGCGAAGCAGCTCCCTAGCCTAAACTGTTCGCCAACCCTTCCGTAGGTAGTCGCGGAACTGCGAAGCCGCTAATGGCGATGCCCCCGAAACGAGCGAGCTACTGTGGCTGGTTCGGCGACCCGGATGCGCAAGTATCGACGGCACTGCGGAACAGCGCCTGTTGTCCGCCCAGATCGGCAACGATCTTTTGCCGGCGCCAACTCACTTCGGTGGTCGCGCCCTGCCCACGCAGCTCGTAGCTGCCAGTTACAAAGGCGGGAGCGCTCACGTAGACCAGCAACTCCGTTCTATTTTTGGCGGGCTCGGGCAAATCCGTAACCACGTACCTATCGATCAGCTGGCGCTTGATGCAGGTCGATAGCGTCTGCCAGTCGACTGCTACGACTGCCACCCAACGCACAGGCTCTTGGTGCAACTCATCAACGGTTGGCGAGCAGCCGCCTGCAAAAAGAGCAATCAGAACTAGAAGTCGCCTCATGCCGGATTCCTCTTTCCGCCTTGAGCTCTGCAATTCCGTCGGTTGCATAAGAACTGCGGACACTACCAAATGTCAACGTAGGCTGCTCATGCGAATCTCAGAGCGCCGCCTGCGTCGGCCCTCTACTCGAACACCGATCTCAGGGCCGGCAAAAGCCAGTCGAGCGCATGGTCGGCCAAGGTCAGAACCTCGGTCAGGCGACGGATCGCTACTAGCCGGAGACCTGGCGTTTGTCGTCACCCGGCGGTGCCGCCCTCAGCTGGGTCCGGAGCTGCTCACGCAGCATCCGGATCAACACCAGTATTTCGTCCAGGTTACCCGGCTTGGCCTTGGCCAGTTCTACGTACTTCTCGGCCGACAGCTTGCCGAGATCCAGGTCTGACAGGGCGATCCGCTCGGCCTTGTAGAGCTTGGCGATGCAGTCGACGACGCGGGCCATCAGCTCGCGGTCCAAGCCTGGTGCGGGGCCATCCTCACCGGTCAGGGTGTAGCTTTTGGGCCCTCTTCCGGTGGCCAGCCATTCGAGGCTGACGCCGGCCGCTTCGGCGATCGCCGCCAACTTCAACGCGGTCGGAATGCTCCCCTGCCGGACGTACGAGCGAACAGTGCTCGCGGCAATGCCAGTCTTTTCCGCGATGGCAGCGGCGGCACCGCGAGCGCTCAGGACGTCCTTCAACCGCTCGATTAGGCGAGCTTCGTCTGGATCAAGTTCACGCACGACGAAAAATCGTCAATGCGACTTGACTGATAGACGTAATAACGTCCATTCTGCCTTCCTGAAATGACGGCGGTAGACATGACGAAGGCAACTGACGGCATCCCAAAAAACCCCACGGCTCGGCGAGCGTGGGTCGGCTACCAGTTGAAGTTACGAGGAACGACCTTCGCCGAACTGGCACGGCAAGAGGGCGTGAGCGGATCGGCCGTGCGGTTCGCCTTGCTCGTGCCTTCGTACCACCTCGAGGAGGTGATCGCCGGCGCGCTCGGGCTTACGGCACGCGACCTGTTTCCGGAACGGTTCGACGCTACGGGGCGGCGCCTCGGCCCGATCAGGCCCCGGTATCGTAAGGCCCGGCCCGCCGAGGGCAACGTCCAAAACAGCAGGGCGGCCTGACGTGGCGACCCGGTCCTTGGACATTGCCGACATCATCATCGGCGATCGACTTCGCCCTCTCGACCCGGCCCACGTCAAGCTCCTGGCCGACAGCATGGCGCGCCAGAGGGCTGCCGGCCTCCCGCCGACCATCGCGCCGATCGAGGTCAGCCGGTCCGGCGCCAAGTTCATCCTGGTCGCGGGCTGGCACCGCCTGGAGGCGGCCCGGATGGCCGGCTTCACTACCATTGAGGCCCGGGTGATGGACGCCGACGCCGATGCGCGGCGTCTTCGCGAGGTCGAAGAGAACCTGTGCCGTCACGAGCTCACGCCTCTCGACCGGGCGTTCTTCGTCGAAGAACTTTGCCGCCTTGTCGGCGGCCTGAACGCGCCCAAGACCAAGTCCAATCTCAAAAAAAACCTTGCAGATCAAAGCAGTGCAACGATTGCACTGCCGGAGGAGGTCGCTGAGCGGGTCAAGCTGAGCCGGCGAACGATCTACTACGACCTGCAGCTCGCTGAGGCCCTCAAGTCCGTCCGTGACGAGCTCGCCGGGCTGCCTATCGCCGCTAGCCAGTCCGAGCTGAAGCGGCTGTCCCGCCTTGACGACAAGAAGAAGCGGGCCGTCGTGGCCGAACTTCGCGCGGGCAAGACCTTCACGGAGGCGACGGCTTCGAAGGCATCTAGAGCGCAGGCCAAGGGGAAGGCCGGAGCGGCTCAGGCCGTGTGGTCGAAGATGAGCGCCGCCGAGCAGGATGAGTTCCTGTGGCAGAAGATCAAGGGCCTTCCCGAGAGACGCCGCAACGCTCTCTGCCGTCGGTTGATCGACGGCGGCCTAGTGACGGAGGCGTAGATGCGGCGCCTGCGTGGTTCCTCCGCTAAGGCGTTCGCCTACACGGTCGATGTGAAGGTTGACCGCCTGCGAAATCCGCGTGGAAGGGCATTGCCGATCAAGGCGGCCGTCCGTGTTGGCGGCAATCAGCGCGAAATGCAGTCCATCGCGATCGAGGACGTCGTGGCTCTTATCCACCTCTCGGTCCCAGGTCAGTGCTTGTCACTGACACCGAAAATGGCGGAGCGGCTGGGCGTGGTCTTGGTGAACTGGGGGCGCCGGCGCTCCTCGGCGCGAAAGGATCGCCAATCGTGACCCGCCGCCGCGACCCCTACACCGCCGACCTGCTGAGCTGGCAGCCGCCGGAGCCGGTGGTGAAGTTCCAGCCCGATCAGGTGCGTGCCGTGTCGTTCGACCAGCGGCTGTGCAAGGCGATGTCGCTGGCGCTCAAGGAGACGCCCACCGACCGCGCCGTGATCGCCCAACGCATGAGCGAGTTCCTCGGCGAGCGCGTGTCGAAGGCGATGCTCGACGCCTACGTGTCGCCGGCGCGCGACAAGCACCAGATCAGCGTGTCGCGGTTCCTGGCGCTCGTGCACGTCACCCATGACCGCCGCCTGCTCGAGCTGCTGGCCGAGCCGTTCGGCTGGGCCGTGGTCGACGAGCGCTACGCCGACGCGATCGCCGAGGTCGAACTGGCCGAAAAGCGCGACGAGTTGGAGCGCCAGCTACAGCTGCGCCGCATGAAGCGCCGGGGTGCGCGATGACCCAGTGGATCGACCTCACGACGGTCGCTCGTGCACTTCGCGTCTCACCGCGCGCCATTCAGCTAAGAGCGCGCCGCGAGAACTGGGTGACAGGCCAGCCGTGGCCGGTGGATGCCACCGGCACCTGGCGTCGCCGCGAGGGTCGCGGCGGAGGCGTGCTGATCAGCACAGCGGTGTTGCCGCCGGAGGCCCGTCTTCACCTTGAGGGGGCGGCGCCGGCGGGTGACGGGCAGGCGGCGGCATCGCCGCCGAAGGCGGGCGACCAGGTCGCCGCCGCGCCCGCGCCCGCCGGCGAGATGTGGCGCCGATACGAGGCGCTGCCCGACAGCCGCAAGGCCGAAGCCGAGAAGCGCGCGGCGCTCCTGCGCGATGTCGAGCGGCTGGCCGACGGCGGCCTGCCCCGGAATGCCGCCTTCGCCATGGTGGCGTCGCAAGCTGGCATCGCCGACCGGACGCTGCGTCTGTGGCGCGCCCGCGTGGGCGATGCGCCGACCCACGATTGGCCCGCCTGCCTGGTGTCGCACTACGTCGGCGCGAAGGGCCGTGAGCTGGAGCTGGAGCCGGAAGCCTGGGACCTGATCCGGTCGGACTGGCTGCGCCTGGAGCAGCCGACCTTCGAGTCCTGCTGGCGTCGCCTGGAGCTGGTGGCCGATGAGAAGGGCTGGCAGCTGCCGTCGAAGAAGACGGTCGAGCGCCGCCTGCTTGCGCTGCCGCTCAGCGTGCGCACCGCGGGCCGCCAGGGCATGGAAGCGCTGAAGCGCCTGTATCCCGCCCAGAAGCGCGACCGCTCGATGTTCCACGCCCTGCAGGCGGTCAACGTCGACGGCCACAAGTGGGACGTGATGGTGAAGTGGTCGGACGGCACGATCGGCCGCCCGATGATGGTGGCCTTCCAGGATCTCTACTCCGGCAAGATGCTGTCCTGGCGGATCGACAGGACCGAGAACGCCGAGACGGTGCGGCTGGCGATCGGCGACCTGGTGTCGACCTTCGGCGTGCCGGACCTCTGCTGGCTCGACAACGGCCGGGGCTTCGCGTCGAAGTGGATCACGGGTGGTTCGCCGACCCGCTACCGCTTCAAGGTCAAGGACGAAGACCCCGCGGGCCTGCTCACGACGCTGGGCGTCGAGATCCACTGGACCACGCCGTACAGCGGCCAGAGCAAGCCGATCGAGCGCGCCTTCCGCGACTTCTGTAGCGACATCGCCAAGGACCCGCGCTTCGCCGGCGCCTGGACCGGCAACAACCCGATGGCGAAGCCGGAGAACTACGGCTCGAAGGCGGTGCCGATCGACACCTTCATGGCAGTGGTGGCCGAGGGCATCGCCGCGCACAACGCTCGGCCCGGCCGGCGCACCGACGTGGCACAGGGCCAGTCGTTCGACGAGGTGTTCCTCGCCTCCTACCAGGCGGCGCCGATCCGGCGCGTGACGGCTGAGCAGCGGCGGCTGTGGCTGCTGGCGGCCGAGGGCCTTCGCGCGCGGCGCGATGGCTCGATCGAGCTGCTCGGCAATCGCTACTGGACCGAGGCGCTGGTCGACCACGCGCAGCAGAAGCTCACGGTGCGCTTCGACCCCCAGGCGCTGCAAACCGAGGTCCACGTCTACCGGCTGGACGGCTCGTACATCTGCGCCGCGCCAGTGATCGAGGCGGCGGGCTTCGCCGATGTGCAGAAGGCCCGCGAACACGCGGCCGCGCGCGGTCAGTATCTCAAGGCAACGAGGGAGCAGCTGGCCGCTGAGAAGGTGCTCACGACCGAGCAGGTGGCGAAGCTTCTGCCGAAGGTGGAAGCACCCGAACCGCCGGAACCCACGGTGGTGCGGCCGGTGTTCGGCAACCTGGCGCTCGTGCCGCGCCAGGACGTGGAAGCCATCGAAGACGACGAAGAGGATCGGGGAATGCTGAACGTCGGGAAGTTCCTGACGCTCGTGCGGCCCCCCAACGAAAACGGCGCCGACGGGTAGGACCGTCGGCGCCGCTCGCCCGCGTGAGCGGGCTGTTCAACAGCGGAAGATGAACAGGAGAAGTCTACATGACCGAACAGTCCCCTGAAACCCCTCTGGACGAGCCGAGCCTCGAAAGGTTGCGGGCCGATGCCCGGGCCGTGATCTCCGGTGACAAGCTCAGCCAGCGCGCCTGCGCCGACGAGGCCGGCATAGCTGCCGGCACCTTCAACGCCTGGCTGGCCGGCACCTACAAGGGCGACAACGTCAAGATCGGCGGTGACGTGGCGAAGTGGCTGGACGCCCGCCGCCAGCGCAACCGCATCCGCTCGATCGTGCCGACGCCGCCGTCGTTCATCCAGACCAGGACGGCGCAGCAGGTGGTCAACGTCTTCGAGTTCGCCCAGACGCTGCGCGACATGGGCCTGGTGATCGGCTCGCCGGGCACCGGCAAGACGTGTGCGATCCAGTACTACTCTGCCGCGCACCCCAACGTGTTCGTGGCGACCATGGAGCCCGCGAAGGCCAGCACGCATCACCTGCTGACCGAGCTTGCCAACACCTTGCGGCTCAGCGAGCGCTCGGTCGTGGCGATCTCCGACGCCGTGGTGCGCCGGCTGCGCGACCGGGACGCTCTGCTGATCATCGACGAGGCGCAGCACCTCCACAGCGCGGCGATCGACCAGCTGCGCACGATCCACGACAAGGCCCGCTGCGGCGTGGTGCTGGTCGGCAACGAGTCGATCGTGAGCAAGCTCGGCGATCCGCAGCGCACGCCCCAGCTGGCGCAGCTCTACAGCCGCTTCGGCATGCGGCTATCGCTCCAGCGGCCGCACGGTCGCGATATCGATGCTCTCCTGAAGGCCTGGGAGGTCGACGACAAGGACGAGCGCGAGTTCCTGCGCCTGGTGGCTTCCAAGCCGGGCGGGCTGCGCGCGCTGACCAAGACGATGGTGGCCGCGACGGCGATCGCCGCGGGCGCCGAGGAGAAGCGCGGCATGGCGCACCTCAAGGAAGCCTGGAGCCGGGTCGGCGCCGGCCCGATCGGCAACTCGTGAGGGAGGGCATCATGAACGATCGTCCGCTCTCCAGCATGATCGACCAGGCGCTGCGCAGCATGCCGGCGCCGGGTCACCGCATCGCACCCGACCAGGTCCGCGCGCTGCAGGAGCTGCTGATGCAGCTCGGCATCTTCGCCCGCGACCTGGAGCGGACCGAGGCGTTGCACGCGCGCGACCCGGTGCGGAAGCGCTACGAGCGCGACGGTGCGGCCGTCCGGCTCTATGGCCGCCTGCAGGACCCGCCGCACGCCGACAACGTGGTGCCGATCGCGCCGGCGGGCGTCGGCCGCCTGCTCGTGATCGACGGGGGCGCGGCGTGAGCGCCGGCCGGTCCGACCTGATCGACATCTCCGTCGTGCTGGTCCACGAGACCGAGCGCGCGGTGCTGGTCGACCACGGCGGCGCGGAGACGGTGTGGCTGCCGAAGTCGGCGGTCGAGATCGAGCGCGACGCCGGCGGCAGGACCTGGACGGTCACGCTGCCCGAGCGGCTCGCCGCCGAGAAGGGGCTGCTGTGATCCGGTACACGGGCACACGCCTGCCACCGCGGCCGGCGGCGATGCTGCCGATCGTGGTGCCGGCAATGGAACCGGTGGCCATTGTCGAGCCGCATCCGCGCCGTGCCGAGCTGGAACTGGAGGCGATCCAGGCCGAGCTGGTGGCCTTGCGCCGCCGAGTGGCCCGGCTTGAGGCGGCCGGCCTCCAGCCCGCGCGGCCGTTGCGGGCGCGACCTGCCATCAACGTCCTGGACATCATGGGCGACTACTGCCGGGCGCTGGCCGAGGAAGGCTACGCGGTCAACGGGCGGCATCTCACGATCGCCGACCTGCAGAGCATCCGCCGCAACCAGTCGCTCGCCCATCCCCGGCAGGTCGGCATGTGGCTGTGCGTCGAGCTGGTCCGGCACGCGACCGTGACGCAGGTCGCGCGGGCCTTCCAGAAGGACCACACGACGGTGATGGCGGCCTGCAAGCGGGCCGCCGCCATCCTCGACCGCGAGCCTCGTGTCGCCGCCGCGGCGCGGGCCGTTCTCGCGCGCTTCGATGTTCAGCGGGAGCCGCACCATGGCTGAAACCAACACCGCACCCTCGAAGGGCATCGGCCTGAAGGCAGCCGACCGCGCTGCGCCGATCACGGCGCTGGGGCGCGCGCTTCTCAAGATCGCCATCGCGGCCGCGACGCCGCCCAGGAGGAACACATGATGCAAACCGAACCCATGCCGGCGATCGACCTCGACGCCATCGAGCAGGCCGCCGTGACGCTGGCGCGTCACCGCCGGGCTCTTGAGGAGGAGCTGCAGGCCGCCGACGAGAAGCTGGCGAAGGTGCGCCTGGCCTGCGCGGAGCGGCTTCGCCAGAAGGTGACCGACACGGCCAAGGCAGAGTTGGCCCTGATCCGACTGGTCGAGCGGGCACCCCAGCTGTTCGTGCGCCCGCAGAGCATGGAGTTCGACGGCGTGAAGGTCGGCTGGCGCAAGGGCAAGGGACGCCTGGAGCTGCCGGACCAGGAGCTGCTGATCAAGCGCGCCGAGGACGTGCTGACGCCTGCGCAGCGCAAGACGGTGTTCAAGGTCAAGACGACGGTGCTGAAGGGCGGCCTCGCGAAGCTCAGCGGCGACCTGCTGAAGAAGCTTGGCTGCACCCTGACGGCGGCGGGGCAGGAGGCGTTCGTGACCTATCCGAAGACGCCGATCGACAAGCTGGTCGACTGGTGGCTGAAGCCGCTGCCGGCGGCCGACGGCGAGGAGAGCTGACCATGAGCGCGCAACCCATCCTGCCCGCTGGCACCTACGTGGTCCAAATCTTCCTGGTCGGTGGTGCACACGCCGTCAGCACCTGGATTGGCCAGAAGTGGAAGTGCTCGATCTCGCCGGAGGACGTGGGGCGTGCTCTGTCGCGGGTCGCCGATCAGTGGATGCCTCGCAAACTTCGATGCCTTCCCGCAGGAGCGTGGCTGCTTGTTCAAGTGGAGTACGAGCTCGGCGGTGGCCAGCAGTTGTGCTTTCCGCTGCAGGAGCAGTTCGTTGATGCCGTGACCGAAAACACGATCGATGACCTGCTGCGGGACCGCGTCGTGACGCTGTCGGTCGCGGCTGCCCGCGAACTGACCAAGTCGATTGGCGTCCATGAGCCGCTGCCGGCGGCCGGCGGCGAGGAGAGCTGACCATGAGCGCGCAACCCATCCTGCCGCCGGGCACCTACACCTTCCGGACCTTCTTCGTGGGCGATCCGGGTATCGTGTGCGCCACGTTCGGCATTCAGAACGCCCTGCCCAGGACGCCGGAGGCCATTGGGCGCGTGGTTCGCGGCGCCCAGGACCACTTCATCACCAGGCCCTTCTGCGTGGCCGCGGGCGCATGGTTCGTGATGACCGTCGAGAGCTTCCTGGCCGACGGTCGGTTCTGCAGCGTCTCGCATCAGCAGCAGGTCGAGGCCGAGGTGACCGAGGCCGACTGCAAGGACAAGGTCTGCCGGCTCGCGGTCGAGGCGGCGGTGCTGCTCTCGGCCCAGCTGGCCTGCACGATCGCCGCCGCGCCCTCGGCCGCGGACCTTGTCAATCCCGTCGTGCACTGAGGCCCGCCATGCCCGACACCGCATCCGCCGCGACCGCCCGCCCCGCGCTTGGGGTGCAGCCGGTGATCGAGAAGCTCCTGGAGTTCGATGTCGCGTGGCGCCGGTTCCGCGACCTGCATCGGCGCAACGACCTGGTGGCCGAGCTTCATGAGCTGTACCGCGACCTCCACAGCGAGGTGAACCGGCTGGCGATGGTCGACCTGCTGACGGGCCGGCTGGTGTTCGAGGGTGACGCGCGCGCGGCGTTCGAGCAGTGCCTGGCGCTTGCGCGTGCATCCGGGCTGCAGTGGCCCGACGTGGTCGAGATCGTCAACCGGTCCGGGGAGCGCGGTCAATGAAGGCCCAGGCTCGACGCTTGCCCGCGGCAGTCGGTGGCGAACGCAACCGCCGGCTGGCCACGATCCACGCGATGGTGAAGGAGATCGGCCTGCAGGACGAGGCTTACCGCGACCTGCTTGAGAGGATCACCGGGCATCGCTCGGCGGCGCTATGCAGCGACGTCCAGCTTTACCAGGTGGTGATGGACCTGCGCCGGCAGGGCGGCGGCCGGAAGGTCGGCGGCCGGCCGCGCGCGGACTCGCCCACGGCGCGCAAGGCGCGGGCGATGTGGATCAGCCTGCATGCGCTCGACGAGCTCGAGGATGGTAGCGAGCGCGCGCTGGCGTCGTTCGTCGAGCGGCAGACCGGCAAGCTCGACCTGCGCCTGGCGACCGACGCCGAGCACGGCAAGGTGATCGATGCGCTGAAGGCGATGCTGAAGCGCGCCGGCGTCACCATGTGCGCCGGCATCGCGCCGCTCGAAGCCCGCCGCCGGGTCGTGCGCGAGGTCTGGGCGCGGCTGCATAAGGCCGGCTGGGCGCGCGTCGCCGGCGACGGTGGCATCTCGGGCTATGCGCACGCCACCTGGATCACGCCGAATGCTAGGCCGCTCGATGCGTTCGAAGGCGAGCACCTCGACCGGCTCATCGCGCTTCTCGGCGCCGAGGCGAGACAGTTGAAGGTCGGGCGGCGACACGCATCCGCCGGAAAGGAACCGTCATGAAGGCATGGTGCTGGGCGAGTGGCGTCATCGAGTTCGGACGAGTGACCCCGGTCGGCGCCATCCTGATCGCCAAGGGGCCGGCGAAGCCGCTGCGCGAGTTCATCAGCGTGCGGGCGCGCCACGCCTACGATGGCGAGACGCTGCTGGTGCCGAGCGTGCCGGAGGCCAAGCAACAGTGGCGCGGGGTCCTCGCGCTCCGGAAGTGGTGCGACTGGTGCGGCAAGGGTGCACCGGAAGGCGTCGAATTCACCTGATGCCACAGTCGATCGACCCGCGCATCGAACTGCTGCCCGGGGCGATGCGTCCCGTGGCGGAGCTGTCGTCGTTCGAGGACGTGGTCTGCCTGCTGGAAGCATTTGGCGGGACACGCCTCTACGTGTCGCACCAAACGCCGATGGTTGATGTGCGCAGGCGATGCGGCGAGCGCCTTGTCGAGGCCTTGCGAGCGAATTTCGCTGGCGACTACGTGACGTTGCCGCGCGCGCGCCGGCTGCAGGCCGAGCTGCGGCGCGTGGCGATCCGCGCTGATCGGCGCCCGGCCAACCAGATCGCGCGCGAGTATGGTATATCGGTCGACAGCGTTTACCGGATTCGAGGGGGACGCCCGCCGCGGCCGCTGCTCGGCGCCGACGGTGCGCCTGGACTGTTGAGCGCCAAGGCAACGCGCCGTGCCGAGACCGGCGTGATCGACCTCGAGGAACTGATCGACCGGCTTACCGAGCGGCGCTGAGAACAGCACGCCGACACAGGCCAGCATGACGGTGGCGCGACCGAGCCTCTAGCGTCGGGCCTTGCACACGATGCAGGGGCGGACGGCGATGCGCATCTGGAAAAACACGAGGGTCTATTCCGATCCCCGCATGCAGCGGCTGGCGGACTGGACCGCCATGATGCTGGGCGCGGCCGAGGGCACGGCCCTGCAGATCGGGTGCTCGCCCGAGGCGATCGTCGCCCAGGCAGCCCTGGAGTCGGCCTGGGGTGCGGCGTCGATCGGCAACAACGTGTTCGGCATCAAGGCCGATCCGTCCTGGACCGGCCCGCGGCGCTCGGTGTGGACCCGCGAGGTCCTCAACGGCGAGAGCGTGATGATCGAGGATTGGTTCCGGGACTATCCCTCGGTACAGGCCTCGATCGAGGACCACTTTCGGTTCCTGCGCGACAACGACCGCTACCGCCGCGCCGGCGTGTTCGACGCGAAGTCCGACCTCCAGTACTTCGAGGCGCTGCAGCGCGCGGGCTATGCCACCGATCCGGCCTATGCCGAGCGGCTGATGGACGTGCTGCGCACGGTCCTGCGCTTCTCGGCTGACGCGGTGTTGGCCGACGAGGAGCGCAAGCCCTCGACGGCGCCGCGCCTCCTGATGGTCGGATGCGTAGGACCGGACGTGGCGGCGCTGCAGCGCAAGCTGGGCCTCTCCGAGACCGGCGCCTTCGACGGTGCGCTGACCCGACAGATCATCGCCTATCAGCGCGACCATGAACTTGCACCCGACGGCATCGTCGGGCCGCGCACCCGCGCCTCGCTCGGCCTCTGACCAGGAGCATCCATGACCCAGCCTGTTCCGACCATCGGCCGCATAGTCCTCTATACGCTCAACGAGCAGGACGCCGAGGCCATCAAGGCGAGCCGTCGGAATGCCGGCGAGGTCCATCTCTCGAACGAGGTGCGTGCCGGCCAGGAGTTCCCCGCGGTCATCGTCGCGTCGTGGGGTGACCAGCCGACCAGCGCCTGCAATCTGAAGGTGATGCTGGACGGTCCCGACCACTTCTGGGCGACCTCGCGCAGCGTCGGTGACGGGCCATTCCACTTCCGTTGGCCGGTGCGCGCGTGAGCGGCTGGTTCCAGGCCGCGCTCGCCCTGACGCTGGCTGGCATCCTGGCTGGCAGCGGCGCCTACTTCATCGCGGTTCGTCAGACGGGCCTGCGGGGCGGCGTCGGATCGCTCGTCATCGGCGGCATCGTCATGACCGGGTTTCTCGGCCTGGCAATCCTGTTCGCGCTCACCGGCATCGCTGCGAGGTACCTGTCATGCTTCCCCTGATCCCGATCCTCGCCTCGCTGGCGCCAACCGTCGCCTCGTGGATCTTCGGCGACAAGACGGGCAAGGCAGTCGAGACCGTCTCGACCATCGTGCGCGAGCAACTCGGCACCGACAGTCCGGACGCCGTGCAGCAGGCGATCGCGTCGAACCCGGAGCTCGCCGCGCAGCTCCGGCTGGCCCTGATCAAGGCCGAGGCCGAGGAGCGCGAGCGCCAGGCGCAGCTGCTGCGCGAACAGCAGCAACAGCAGCACGACGAGCTGCTGGCTCAGCTCAAGGACGTGCAGGATGCCCGCTCGCAGACGGTGCAGCTGGCGCAGGCTCATTCGCCGATCGCCTGGGGTGTCGTGGTGGTGAGCGCCATCGTGCTGCTGGCCTTCGCCGCCATGCTCTATTTCGTGATCGGCCGGCCCACGCCGCAGGCCGAGTCGCAGAGCGCCCAGCTTCTGCTCGGCATGCTGGGCACGATGGCCACCGCGGTGGTGAGCTACTGGGTCGGCAGCTCGCGCGGCAGCGAGCAGAAGAACGCGCTCATCCAGCAGGCGATCAACGGGAACGTCATGCCCTTCCCGCGAACGGCCGCCGACCAGGCGCGGAGGGCGGCATGAGCGCGGAAGCCTGGTTCAAGGCGGCGGAGCTCGGGCTGCTGGTCGCCCAGGCCGTGGTGCTCGCGTTCATGTTCCTGCTGCGCAGCTCCTTCGCCAGCAAGACGGACCTCCGCGACGCGCACGCCCGTGCCGACGCCGCGCACCACCGCCACGATGTGCTCGAGGAGCGCCTGCGCGGCTATCCGACCTACGAGGTCACCAACGCCCTGGCCGAGAAGACCAGCCACCTGGAGGCCACTCACAAGGAACTGGCGGCCGAGCTCCGGTCGGTCGATCGCAAGGTCGACCGGATCGACGAAGGCGTGATGCGCATCGAGCAGCACCTTATGGGTCGATGATCAGGGACTTCTGCGGGTAACGGGGTAAGCATGAACACCAATCCGATCTATGCCGCCACGCTGCGCCGCACGCGCCGGCGGGTGATCCTCGAAATCCTGTCGCAGGCCAGCCCGCCGGCGGCGAGCGAGATCACGCTGGAGCCTGTGCTCGACTCGCTGCGCATCTACGGGTCGGACCGTGACGCCATCCGCAGCGAGCTGGCATGGCTCGCCGACCGCGGCTTCGTGGAGATCGAGGACGTGGCGGGCATCATGTTCGCCACCCTGCTGGCGGATGGCGCGGCGATCGCCGCCGGCAAGCGGGTGCATCCTGACATCGAGAAGCCGCCGTTGCGGAAGCGCTGATGACCGACAACCAGCGCCCTCCCGGCGACGACCAGAAGGTCGTCGAGTTGCGGCCCGGCAAGAAGCGCCGGCGGCTGAGCACGATCGACCTGCTGCCCAAGGACGTGCGCGACGCCCTGAACGAAGCGATCGCGGAAGGGCGTATGCGGGTCGATGACCTGTGGGACCTGGTGCGCGAGAAGGGCGGTGCCGAGATCTCGCGTTCGGCAGTGCAGCGCTACAAGGTCCGCGAGGAGCGCGCACTCGAGCAGGTCCGCGAGATGCAGCGGATGGCCGGCGTGGTGGTCCAGGAGGCGGGCAAGGACCCGAACGGTCAGGCCAGTCGCCTGCTGGGCGAGCTCACCAAGAACGTGCTGTTCCGCCGCCTGTCGACGATGACGCCCGGCGAGATGGAGAAGATGGGCACGCGCGACATGACATTCCTCGCGTCGGCCGTCCGCTCGATCGCCTCGGCCGACAAGATTTCGGCCGAGCGCGAGGCGATGATCCGCGACCGCGCGGTCCGCCAGGAACGCGAGCGCGCGGGCCGAGAGGTCGAGAAGGTGGCCAAGGCCGCTGGCATGAGCCGCAAGACGGTCGAGGAACTGCGCGCCGTCATCATCGGTGGGGCGACCTGAGATGGCCCGCCAGCGGACGTCGAAGCCGGCGGCAACCGAGGTGGTGGCCGATCCGCCGGTCATCGGGCCAGTGATCGGGCCGCTCCCCGATCAGGCGCCGGCGCCGGCGCACGACGACGGCCTGCCGATCCTGCTCGGCTACCAGGGCCGCTGGGTCGCCGACAAGTCGGCGGTGAAGGTGGCGGAGAAGAGCCGGCGTATCGGCCTCACCTGGGCGGAGGCATTCGATTGCGTCACCATCGCGGGCGCCGATCGCGCGGCGGGCGGCATGAACTGCTTCTACATCGGCTACAACTTCGAGATGGCGCGCGAGTTCATCGCCGCCGCGGCCATGTGGGCCAAGCAGCTGCAGCAGGTGATGTCGAGCAGCTCCGGCGAATTCCTGTTTCGCGACGCCGCCGATGATGGCGAGACCCGCGAGATCAAGGCTTTCCGCATCGCCTTCGCGTCGGGTTTCTCCATCATCGCGCTGCCGAGCCGGCCGCGGTCGCTGCGCGGCATGCAGGGCGTGGTCATCCTCGACGAGGCGGCCTTCCACGACGATCTGCCCGGCATGATCAAGGCGGCCATGGCGCTCCTGATGTGGGGCGGCCGGGTGCGCATCATCTCCACCCACTTTGGCACGGCGAACGCCTTCAACGAGCTGGTGCAGGACTGCAAGCAGGGACGCAAGCCGTACCGAGTCCACACCATCACGCTCGACGACGCGCTGAAGGACGGGCTCTATCGCCGCATCTGCACGTCGACCGGCCAGGCTTGGTCGAAGGCCGCCGAGACGACGTGGCGCGACGGGCTGATCGCGAACTACGCGCCGAACGAGGGCGAGGAGCTGTTCTGCATTCCGTCGGAGGGCGGCGGCGCCTTCTTCACGCTGGCCTCGCTCGAGGTGGCGGCGAGCGACCAGGTGCCGGTGCTTCGCCTCGAGCTGCCGGGGGCCTTCGCCCAGAAGACCGATGACGAGCGGCAGCGGCTCACCGCGCTCTGGATCGACGCCGAGTTGCGCACCGTGCTCAAGGGACTCGACCAGGACCTGCCATATGCGGTCGGTGGCGACTTCGCTCGATCCGGCGACGTGTCGAGCCGCTGGGTCTACGCCACCGACACGACCGGCCGCCGGCGCACCGCGCTGGTGCTGGAGATGCGCAATGTGCCGTTCACCGACCAGGAGCAGATTGACGCCGCCCTGATCGAAGGCCTGCCGCGCTTCCAGGCCGGCAAGTACGATGCGACCGGCAACGGCGCCTACCTTGCCGAGCGGATGCAGCAGCGGTTCGGCGCGCAGCGCATCGAGGCCGTGAAGTTCACGGCGGCCTGGTACATCGAGAACTTCCCGCGACTGCGCGCCGCGATCGAAGACCGCACCGCCGATTGCCCGCGGGACGGCGACATCTTCGCCGACTTTCGCCTGGTCACGCTGGTGCAGGGCACGCCGAAGGTGCCGGAGAACAGGCGCACGGCCGAGAAGGGCGCCAAGCGCGGCCAACGGCACGGCGACACGGCGATCGCCGCGGTCCTGGCCTACGCCGCTTCGCGCGCCGTGACCTTCGAGGTCGGCTACGAGCGCGCGGTCGCGCGCGACGGCGATCAGTTCGAGCCGCGCGGTGACTACGCCGACTTCGGCGACGGCGATCCCGACAGCCTGTCGGCGTCGGCCCCCAGGACGTGGTGAGGAGAGCATGCCCGAGGTAACCATCTACGGCCCGGATGGCGCGCCGATCGACCGCTCGGCACTCCAGCGCGAGCAGGCCGGCCCCATGGTCACCGGCGTGCGGCACTCGTTGCCCGACCATCCGTCGTGGGGGTTGTCGCCGGAAGGCCTGGCGGCGATCCTGCGCCAGAGCGAGAGCCAGCACCCGACCCGGTACTACGCGCTCTGCGACGACATCGAGGAGCGCGAGTGGCACTACCGCGGCGTGCTGAGCCAGCGGCGCAGCGCACTTGCGCAGCTGCCGATCTCCGTGGATCCCGCCAGCGACGATGCCGAGCACGTGCGGCACGCCGACTTCATCCGCTCGATTGTTGCCATCCCCGACTTTTCGCTGGTGCGCATGGACCTCAGCTCGGCGCTCGGGCCCGGCATGGCGTTCTGCGAGATCGACTGGGACACCAGCATGGGCCAGTGGAAGCCGCGCGGCTTCCAGATGCGCAACCTCGCGTGGTTCCGCTACGACCGGGTCGATCTCACGACGCCGCTGGTGGTCGACGACGTGGGCCAGCCGCAGCCGCTGGTGCCGTACAAGTGGATCGTGCATCGCGCGCGGCTTCGCACCGGCATCCCGGTGCGCGATGGCCTCACCCGCGCGGCGTGCTGGGCCTGGATGTTCAAGAACTTCGACATCAAGGCGTGGACGATCTTCCTCAACAAGTACGGCCACCCGCTGCGGCTGGGGAAGTATCCGGGCGGCACCAAGCGAGATGACCTGACGCGGCTCCTGGGTGCACTGCGCCAGCTCGGCACCGATGCCGCCGCGGCCATCCCCGAGGGCATGACCATCGAGTTCATCGAGGCGGCGGCGGCGCGCGGCGATGCGTTCCAGAGCCAGGCCACCTACCTCGACGAGCAGATTTCCAAGCTGGTCGTGGGACAGACCGGCACCACCGATGCGTCGAAGGGCGGCTATGCGGTCGGCCGCGTGCACGACGGTGTGCGCGCGGCAATCAGCCTGTACGACGGCATCGTGTTGTCGAGCACGCTCAACCGTGACCTGGTGCGGCCCTGTGTCGACCTGAACTTCGGGCCGCAACAGGCCTACCCGGTGATTCGCATCGGCCTCGGCGACACGCGCGACGTCGACGTCACGCTCTCGCGCATCGGCGAGCTTGTCGATCGGGGGCTGCCGGTCGAGGCGTCGCAGGTCTATCCGCTCCTGGGGCTGACCGAGCCCAAGCAGGGCGAGGACGTCGTGCTGTTGAAGCCCGCCACGCGCTCGGCTGCCGCACCGGCGGACGGCGCCGCCCCGGCGGGCAGCGTGAGCGCGTCGGCCAACGACCCGGCCGCACCGGCAGGGGACAGCATCGACGCCCTGGCCGATGAGATGGCGGGCAACATGGACCTGCTGACCGAACTGCGCCGGCAGATCGACGAGGCGATCGACCTCTCGACTTCCGCCGACGACCTCCGGGCGCGCATCGCCGGGCTCGCGAAGGGGCCGGCGAGCGCACGGCTGATCGATGCGCTGGCGACCACCATGTTCAACGCGCGGCTGGCGGGCGAGGTCGGCGCGCCGATCGGCCCGACGTGATCGGCGGGGCGCGGCATGGCTGACCCTGTCGAGTTGAAGGCCCTGCCGCCGGCGGAGGCGATCGCCTTCTTCCGCCAGAAGGGCTACCGGCTGACCTACAGTTACCGCGACCTCATGCAGGCCGGGCACAGCGACGCCTTCACGGTAGCCGGCGTGTCGCGCCTCGACGTGCTGCAGGACGTGCGATCGGCGGTCGACGAGGCGGTGAGCGACGGCAGCACCTTCGCTGAGTTCAAGCAGGCCGTTCGGCAGAAGCTGGCTTCAAAGGGCTGGTGGGGACCTGTGCAGGTGAAGGACCCGGCAACCGGCGAGACCAAGACGGTTGACCTCAGTCGCTCGCGCCGGCTGCGCACCATCTTCGACACCAACCTGCGAACCGCCTACGCCGCTGGTCACTGGCAGCGCCTGCAGCGCAACAAGGACATCATGCCGTTCCTCCGCTACTCGGCCGTGCTCGACAGCCGAACGCGGCCGATGCACCGGCGCTGGGGCGATCCGAAGTTCCCAGTGATCCTGCCGGTCGAGCATCCGTGGTGGCAAACGCACCTGCCGCCGAACGGCTGGAACTGTAGGTGCACCGTCGTGCCAATGACGGCCGCGCAGGTCGACCGCGCCGGCCTGCACGTGATGCAGGACGGTCCCTACGATGGTCCCGACCAGACGGTGGTCAACGAGCGCACCGGCGAGACCTTCAAGGTTCCGCCGGGGGTGGATCCAAGCTTCGGGTACAACGTCGGCGAGACGGCGCATTTCCCCGACCCGGCGAAGTACAGCGAGCCCGAGCTGGCGCGCGAGGCCGCGCGCCTGTCGGTGCAGAGCCGCAACTTCTCCCGCCTGGTCGCGGGCGAGGTCCGAGGCACGGCGCCGGTGTCGTGGGTCGACGACACGCTGCAGGCAGCGCTCAACGCCGATGTGCGCCGCGTCGACCTGTCGAGCGACACGCTGGCCAAGCAGAGCCTCAATCATCCCGAGTTGACGCTGGAGGACTACCGGCAGCTGCCCATGGTGATTGGAGAGGGCATCGTGGTGGCCGACGAGACCGATGCGAGCATCCGCATCCTTGGATTGCTCGACGGCGACCGGCCGGTCATCGCTGTCGTGAAGCGCACTGGCACAGGGCGGGCGCTCTTCGTGGTCACGTTCTATAGACTCAAGTCCACCGCCGTGGCGGCGGCGCTGGCCGAGGTTCCCATCCGGGACAACGCCGCTCTGCGCGCCTTGCTGGCAAGGTAGGTCGCTAGGGACCGCTGGATGAAAGTGGCGGGTGGTGGGGCCTGGCTCGCCCCCACAATTTGCTCCGTCGGGTGTGACCGCCGTGCTCGGGTGGCCAGGATAAATCGCCCGGTCGCACCCGCCTAAGGCACCTATAGGGCTGTCCTGCACCACCTGCAAGCCGGGTGGCGGACTGGTCCCGACCAAATCGGCCCGTAAATGGCTCCAGGAAGCGATCTCGCTCCGGCTGGGGGGTTGATGGGTCCCGGCGGCCCGACCCCCTTCAGTCGTGAATTATCGTGAATTATTCGCTATCCCTAGCGGGCTCGGCGGGTCACCCCGCTACCTGGCGGGGTTCTGACCCCAAATCGGGGCCGAATGCCCTCCCGGAGGCGACCTCCGGGCCGATCGGGCGAGCTGGTCGGTCTCTGCCGGCCCGGAAGCCCCCTGCCGCCGACCTGTTCCAGCATGAACCGCCGCGCGCCAGGCGCTTACGGTCGCCGTCATGGGCTCGGAACGCAAGACGATTTCTGTCGCGACCTGGATGACCGCCAGGTGGCAGGTGCTCGCCGCCGCGCTGAGCGGCGTGTTCGGCGGGCGGCAGCTGCTGACGACGGCCGAGCTCTCCGCCAGCTCGCGCCACGAGGCGATCGCCGCCGAACTGTCGGCCGCCGCGACGCAGCCGCTCGAGCTGCAGGCCGGCCGGGCGCCGGAGTGGATCACGTTGATCCCGGCTGGGACCTTCAGCCTGGTCGACGGCCGCGGGCCGTTCCACAACTTCAACGCCGACGCCGTGATCTCGGCGAGCCTGGCGCGCAGCGGCACCGTCGACCTTGCCGGCGACTACGACCACCACATGGATGCGCCGCCGGAAGCCGGCGTGAAGGGGCTCGCGTCGGGCTGGATCCGCGAGCTGAAGAACCAGGGCGGCGCCGTGATGGCGCGGGTCGAATGGACCTCGGCCGCCCGCCAGCACATCGAGAACCGCGAATATCGCTACGTGTCGCCGCGCTTCGCCTACGACGCCGGCCACAACGTGCTGGCCCTGGTCCGCTTCGGGCTGACCAACAAGCCCGCGATCACCGACCTGCCGGCCATCGCGGCCGCGCAGGCCGATCACCGCCAACCCTCCGAGGAGAATGACGTGAACCTGCTTCAACGCCTGATCGGCGTCCTGGCGATCTCCGCCAGCGCGACCGAGGACCAGCTCGTCGAGATCGTGCGCGGCCTCACGGCCAATGCCAACGCCATCACGAAGGCGGCCGGCGTGACCTCCGCGGCAGCGGCCGAGGACGTGATCACCGCGCTCCGCGCCAAGGCGGTCGAGGGCTACGTGTCGGCGTCCGATCACAAGAAGGTGGTCGACGAGCGCGACCGCCTGGTGGCCGAGCAGCAGACCGCCGCGAAGGATCGGCTGACGCGCGAGATCTCGGCGGCGGTCGAGGACGGCGTGAAGCAGGGCAAGATCGTCCCGGCCGGCAAGCAGACCTGGATCGACCTCTGCACCCAGGCGGGCTCGGTCGACCCGGTGTCGAACTTCCTCAAGACGGCGCCGGTGGTCCTGAAGCCGGGCGTGGCGAGCGCCTCGGCCACGCCGTCGACCGGCAGCCTCGATGTCGAGGACGCCCAGGCGATCAGCGCGGCGGCCGCCGACTACATCGCCGAACAGGCCAAGCGCGACATCGTCGTGTCAGCGGCCGAGGCGGTCACCCACGTCCTGAAGCAGAACGGCAACCAGGGAGCCTAGTCACATGGCGCGTTCGGATTTCATCACCAACGGCACGGCCGAGGGCACCATCCCGGCCTACACCATCGTCAAGTACGGCGCGACCGACGGCGGCTGGGTCGCCGCGGCGGCCGCCACCGATCTCCTGATGGGCGTCAACGACTCGGTGCCCGCCGCGTCGGGCGAGCGCGTCGACATCGTCCGCGCCGGCATCGCCGACGTGCTGTACGGCGCCACGGTCACCCGCGGCCAGCCGCTGACCGCCGACGCCTCGGGGCGCGCGGTGCCGGCGGCCTCGACCAACCGCGTCATCGGCTTCGCCGAGGTCTCCGGCGTGGTCGGCGACGTGGGCTCGATGCTGCTGGCGCCCGGCGTCTTCTAGCGTTCCCCGGCCACCCTTCGGCTCAACTCTCTTCAAGAGGCTCAATAAATGCTTCGCAATTTCCCCGTCGTCGCCCGCCTCACGTCGGTGGCGCTGGCCTACCGCAACCAGGACATCGCGCTGATCGCCGACCAGGTCCTGCCGCGCACGCCGACCTCCTACGAGTTCCGCTGGCTGAAGTACGACCTCGCCCAGGGTTTCACGGTTCCGGAGACCCGAGTCGGCCGCAAGAGCCTGCCCAACCAGGTGGACTTCAGCGCGACCGACCAGACCGATCGCTGCACCGACTTCGGCCTCGACGACATCGTGCCGAACGAGGACATCCAGGTCGCGCGCGACCAGGGCCAGGGCATCGACCCGGAAATGATCGCCACGCAGTACCTCACCAACCTGATCCAGCTCGGCCGCGAGATCCGGGTGGCGGGCCTGGTGTTCAACTCGGCCAGCTACAACGCGGGCAACGTGTCGACGCTGTCGGGCACCAGCCAGTGGTCGGACACCGCCAACTCCGACCCGGTCAAGGCGATCCTCTCGGGCCTCGACCAGCCGATCGTCCGGCCGAACATCGGCGTGTTCGGCCAGGCCACCTACAGCGCGCTGCGCAGCCACCCCAAGGTCGTCCAGGCGATCCGCGGCACGGCGCAGGGCGCCGGCATCGTCAGCCGGCGCGAGATCGCCGACCTGTTCGAGCTGCAGGACGTCTACGTCGGCGCGGGCTTCGTGAACAACGCGAAGAAGGGCCAGACGACGAGCATGTCGCGGGTGTGGGGCAAGCACGCCGCCTTCATCTACCGCGACCGCGCGGCCGGCCCGCAGGCCGGCGTGACCTTCGGCTTCACCGCCGAGTTCGGGACCAAGTTCGCCGGCAGCCTGTCGGACGAGCGGCTGGGCCTCACCGGCTCGACCATCGTCCGCGTCGGCGAGCGGGTGAAGGAGATCGTCTGCGCCCCCGACGTCGGTCTCTATTTCCAGAACGCGGTGGCGTGAGGTTGATCATGGCCAAGAAGTATTCCGACCAGGCGGTCTACACGCCCGTTCGCTCGGCGCTGTCGCATGACGGCGTCGTCTACCAGCCCGGCGAGCCCGTGACCCTCGACGTCGCGGCCGCCAAGCCGCTGCTCGAGCTCGGCGCCGTCGAGCACGTGGACCCTGCCGCGCCGGCCGATCCGGCCAGCAACTAGGTCCACATGGCTGACCCGATCGCCGGGACCAGCTCCAGCCGGCGCGTCGCGGCACTACCGCGGCGCGTTGCGGCTGCCGGGCCCGGCGGCGGGGCCTAGCGCGAAGCGGAGTATCCTTGAGCACCTACTGCACCCAGCAGGACCTCGTGGTCCGCTTCGGCCTCGCGCACCTTCTCCTGCTTGCAGACCGCGACCAGGACCAGGTGCTCGACGCCGACGTGGTCGCGCAGGCGATCGCCAGCGCCAGCGCGGAGATCGACCTGGCAGTGCGCGGGCTCTACGCCGTGCCGCTGTCGCCGGTGGATCCCGTGATCGTGGACATCGCCTGCGATCTCGCGCTGCTGCGCCTGTACGTGGCGCCGACCAACCTGCCCGAGGGCGTGTTGGAGGCGGCCAAGGTCGCCCGCGCGCTGCTCACCGAGATCGCCGCTGGCCGACGTGACCTGACGGCTGCACGCATCAGCGTGGCCGCGGGTCCTGCTACCAACGACGTCCTCACGGCCGCGGACGATCCGATGTTCACCCTAGACGGGCTGAAGGGCTTCTGATGGCCGGGGTCAGCGCCCGCCTGGAGTTCAACAGCGCCCCGCTGTCGGCGCTGCTCGCGCGCCTGCACGATGCGGCCAGCGAGAAGCGCCCCGTGCTGGACGCGGTCGGCGGCATCCTCGAGGCCAACACCAAGCATCGCTTCGAGACCGGCAAGGGGCCGGGTGGCGCGTCATGGAAGCAGTCGCTGCGGGTCCGCCTGTTCGGCGGACAAACGTTGCGCGACCACGGCAACCTCATGGCCTCGATCTCCTACCAGGTCACGGACGACGCCGTGGAGTGGGGAACCGCCGACCGGCGCGCCCGCATCCACCAGTTCGGCGGCACGATCGTGCCGAAGGGGCCGAAGGGCCGGCTGGTGTTCAGGCTGCCAGGCCTGCCCGCGGCCGAAGCGTCCGGCGACGATGGCCTGCGCTTCGCGCGCAAGGTGGTGATGCCGGCGCGCCCGTTCATCGGCTTCGACGCCGACGACGAGCGCGACGTGATCGATGCGGTGGCGGCACGCCTCAAGGCGATTGCCGCGCAGCCGCCAGCAGGCGCGGCATGAGCGACCTCGTGCAGCTGGCGATCCCGCGCCTCAGGACGGTCGGCACGCTCCACTATGTCGCGGGCCTGCTGGCGCTCAACGCGCTGCAGCAGCCGCCGATCGACAAGATGCCGGCGGCCTTCGTGCTGCCGCACGAGAAGACGGGCTACGGCGCCAGCGGGCTGCTGGCCAGCGTGCGGCAGACCGGCCGCGAGAACCTCAGGGTCGTGCTGATGATCGCCGCCCGGGCACCCCAGGGCGATGACGTCGTGAACCCGCTGCAACCGGTCGAGGACGCCGTGATGACCAGCCTGCTGGGCTGGCAGCCGGATGCGGACCAGGGCGCGCTGCTGTTCGGCGCGTCGCGCCTGCTCGATGTGCAGCCGACCTTCTTCACCAGCGAGATGGTGTTCTTCCGTGACCACACGGTCCGAGCCTGACGGTCGCGCAACTAGGGAGACGAGACGATGTCACGAGAGCAGCAGCCGGAGTTCCCCAAGTCGGGCGGCTCCTACGAGCGCCAGCCGGACCAGTCGCTGAAGCTGGTCGAAGCGCCGGACGTGCCGGTGGCCGACGAACCGCACCCCACCGCGCCGGCCGCGCCGGCCACGACCGCCGAACAGGAGTAACCGATGGGCATTCGCTTCGAACGCAAAGTCGTTCTCGCCAAGATCGAGACCACCTACGGCACCGACCCGACGCCGACCGGCGCGGCCAACGCCGTCCTGTTGCGCGGCGTCGACATCGACATCGCCCAGGGTGAGCGACTGCCGCGCGACGTCCTGCGTACCGGGCTCGGGCAGCTGGGCACGCTGCTGTTCGGCCGCCGGGTGACGCTCACCGCGACCGTCGACCTGGCCGGTTCCGGCGCCGCCGGCACCGCGCCGGCCTGGGGGCCGCTGATGCGCGCCTGCGCGCTCGCCGAAACGGTCACCGCCGGCACCCGTGTCGACTACACGCCGGTCGACCAGGGCTTCGAGAGCGTGGCGATCTACTTCAACCTCGAGGGGTCTCGGACCATCCTGCTGGGTTGCCGTGGCTCGGCGAAGCTGATGCTGCCGAAGGGCAAGCTGCCGCAGATCCAGTTCTCGCTCACCGGCCTGTGGGTGTCGGACACCTCGGTCGCCTACCCGTCGCAGACGCTGACGGCATGGAAGGACCCGCTGCCGGTCAGCAAGGCCAACACGCCGACCTTCACGATCGACGGTCAGGCCGTGCAGGGCAGCAACGTCGAGCTCGATGGCGGCCTGCAGGTCGGCTACCGCGAGCTGATCAACCTGCGCGAGATCGTGGTCGAGGATCGCCTGCCGACCTTCTCGGCCACGATCGAGGAACTGCCGCTCGCGACCAAGAACTTCTTCGCGCTGATGTCGGGCGCCAACGTGGCGCTGGCGCTCACGCACGGCACGGTCGCCGGCAACATCATCCAGCTCGCCTCGAGCACGCTGCAGGTCCAGGACGTCAAGCGCGCCGAGGACCAGAAGATGGCGATGCTCAACATCACCGCCATGCTCAAGGTCGGCTCGCCCGACTTCACCATCAGCGCGCTCTGAGGAGCCACCGGGAGACCGATCATGTTCGTGTTCAAAAAGGTGTTCCCCTTCACCACCGCGGTGAAGGTGCCGGAGGGCGTC
Source organism: Pseudomonadota bacterium (assembly GCA_020160955.1). Lineage (GTDB taxonomy): Bacteria > Pseudomonadota > Alphaproteobacteria > Reyranellales > Reyranellaceae > Reyranella. The sequence continues at coordinate 4,930 of JAIUOX010000055.1, read as the reverse complement.
GTGCCAGGGTTCGAGTTCAAGGCACGTTTCGTGGCGCTGCCGCAGTCCCGCCTCGACCAGCTGCTGGCCGAGCGCCCGGAGCGGGCCGACGAGGCGATCGCGCGCGAGGCCTTCAAGGGCTGGCTGGATGGCGAGTTGCTCGACGAGGCTGGCGAGCCGCTGGCGCCGACCGAGGAGAACATTGCCGCCGTGATCGATCAGCCCTGGCTGCGCGGTCCGATCATGCAGGCCTACTTCGGCATCGTGAACGGCTGGCGCGAAAAAAACTGACGCGCGCGGCGCGTTGGTGGGCCGGCGATCGCACCAGCCCCGACGACGCCGCGCGGAAGGTCGAACGCAGTTCGATCGCCGACGAGCTCGTGGCGCTCGGTGGCGATCCCCAGGCGGTGATGGAGACATGGACCGGCAGGAGCGACACTTCGGACGAAGACTGGCTGCATGCCGTCGAGAACGGCCGGCTCGTGTTGCCGGCCGAGATCGAGCCGTCGGTCCGTGCGTTCACGCTCTGCGCCACGCAGTGGCGATGGATCGCCACTGCGTGGGACCGGCCACGTCGGGTCGGCCTGGACTATGCGGCCGCTGCAGCGGCGTTGCGCATGGCGCGCCTAAAGGTGACGCCCGCTCTGTTCGAGGACCTGCGCTTCCTCGAGGCCGAAGCCCTGCAGGTGCTGGCGCAGTGAGCGTCGCGCGACACTACGCCTGGAGGTCCGCGTGACCGACTTCGTTGTCCAGGGCCGGCTCACGCTCGACGCCTCGCAGTTCGAGGGCGCGACCAGGTCGGCCGCGCGCGCGACCGAGGAGCTGAAGAAGGGCACGGCGCAGGTGCCGGCGCCGGCTCTGCCGGACATCGATCCGGCCGCGCGCCGCTACAGCCAGTCGTCGAAGGTGCTGGGCGAGGCCAACGACAACGTCGCCGCCTCGGTCGACCGGGTGACCCGTCAGCTCACGAACTTCCAGCGCACCCAGCTCAGCTTCCAGCTGAACGACGTGTTCACCCAGCTGGCCAGCGGCCAGGGCGTGGTGCGCACCGCGGTCCAGCAGGGACCGCAGATCACGCAGATTTTCGGAGGGCTGGGCAACACGCTGCGACTGATCCCGGTACCTGCGCTCGCCGCCGCCGCCGCCATCGCCGCCGTCGCCCTGCCGATCGGCATCGTCGGCTCGCGCGCGGCGGCCGAAGCTTCGCAGGTTCGCCAGTTCAACGTCGCGCTGGCCGCCATGGGACGCCAGGGCGAGGTGACGGCCGACCAGCTGGGCGGCGTGGTCGATCGCATGCGCCAGGCCGGCACGGCCCGCGAGGATGCACGCGCGGTCGTGACCTCGCTGCTGCGCAATCCGGACGTGCCGGCCGACCAGATCGGTCGCTTCAGCCGTCTCGCGCCGGACCTCGCCGCGGCCATGGGCACGGGCGTGGGCGATGCGGCGCGGCAGCTCGGCGAGCTGGCGAGCGGCGGCTACGACGCCATCATGAAGCTCGACCGCGCGCTCGGCGGCTTCCTGAGCGTCTCGCAGCGCGACAATATCCGCCTGCTGGCCGAGCAGGGGCGCCAGTCCGAGGCGCTAACCATCGCGCTCGGCGCCCTGGAGACCCGCGTCACTGGCCTGCGCGACCGCGGCCTATCGCCGACCGAGAAGTCGGTGAACAGCCTCTCGGCATCGTGGGACCGGCTGGTCACCGCCATGTCGAAGGGCATCGTGGCAAAGGTCACGCTGCAGGTGGCGCAGGCCGTGGTCGGCGGCGCGGCCTGGGTGGCCGAGAACATCGGCTTCACGCCCACCAAGCCCGAGGACGCCGCGCGCGATGCCTTGGCCATTGCCGTTGATCGCCTGGAGAAGTTCAACCAGGCGACCAAGAACTACCGCAGCCAGGATGCCGAGGTCACCATACCGGGCTTCGGCTTCGGTGCGCCCAACTCGATTCGCGCCCAGCTCGAGGCATTGGTCGAGAAGGCCCGCAGCGAGGTAGAGCGTCTCGACCGGGCAGCGGGGCGGATCGAGGATGCGGCCGCCCAGCGGCCGACGGCCGAGGGCCTGCCGCCGGTCGGCATTCCGTATTCAACCGCACCGGCGATGCGCGAAGAGGTGACCCGGCTGCTGTCGGACCTCGACAAGCAGCAACGTGTCGCGACGGCCGCGCCTGGAGATCGCCCGCGCCTGCAGGCCGAGATGCAGGCCGAGACGATCATCCGCGAGCGCAACCTCAACACGCTCGAGGCCGAGGCCCTGAAGCGCCGCATGGTCGGCGCGGCGATCGCCGAGCAGGCCGCCGCCACGGCCCGCCAGATCGAGGCGCTGGCATCCGAGGCCCAAGCCTCGCTGATGGTGGCCGATGCCTATGGGAAGTCCCGGGAGGCCGGCCTGCGTGCCGTTGCGGTCCAGCAGGCGCACTCCGCTGCACTCGCCGGCCAGATCATGTCGGGCGAGGAAACCGCCTTCGCGCAGATCATGCTGGAGAAGCAGGCCGGCGCGGCGATCGCGACACAGGCGGAGAAGAACCGGGCCTACGCCGACGAGATCGAAGGCATGCGCCGGGTGGCCGCCGCAGAGAAGATTTCGAGCGAGGCGGCGCGCGAGGCCGAAGCGGCCAACAAGGCGGCGGCCGTGGCCGAGGCACTACGCGCGTCCGCGGCCGCGACGAACAGCCCGGTGCTGATCGAGAAGGCCCGGCAGCAGGCCGAGGCCTATGCCGACCTCACCCGTCAGCAGCTGCAGGTCGATCGCCAGCGAGCCGGCAACCAGCTCAACGTCCAGTTCGACCCGCAGGTCGGACTGCAGCAGCGCATGGCGGGCCTGCGCACGCTCCAGCAGCAGGGCGTGCTGACCGAGCGCACGGTCGCCGAGGCGACCCGGCGCTACCAGCAGGAAGCGCTCGATGCCTCCCGTGATGCCACTGATGGCATGCAGGCGGGTCTGAGCCGCTACGCCGACGAGGCCTCGAACGCTGGCCGCCAGGTCGCCGACGCCATGTACCAGAGCTTCCAGCGCATGGAGGACGCGCTCGTTCAGTTCACCACGACTGGCAAGCTCGACTTCGCCAACCTGGTCAACTCGATGATCGCCGACCTCGCACGGCTGGCCATCCGCCAGTCCATCACGGGGCCGCTCTCCAGCGCGCTCGGAAGTGCTCTCGGCGGCATCGGCGACTGGCTGTTCGGCTCCAGCGGCAGCGCTGCCAACGGCACCGCTGTCGCCAAGGGGTCCACGCCCGTGTTCGAGCCGAGTATCTGGTCGACCACCAGCAAGCATGCCGGCGGGTTCGTGGGTGATGCCGGGCCCAGCCGCGACCTGCCGTCCTGGCTGTTCGCCGGCGCCCGCCGCTACCACACCGGCGGCATCGTGCTCGGCGCAGACGAAGTGCCGATCATCGCGCGGCGCGGCGAGCGGGTGCTGACGCAGGAAGAAGCGGCCGGCTACGGCAAGGGCGGCGGCAAGACCGAGATCCACATCCACACGCCCCAGGGCATGCAGGCGCGCCAGCAGAGCACGCCGACGGCCGGTGGCGGCGAAAGCATCATGGTCATGTTCGAACGGGTCGAAACCCAGATCGCGCAAGGCATCATCGATCGCCGCGGTCCGGTCTCGGGTGCCCTGCAGCAGGTCTACGGCATGCAGCCGATGGGCCGGACGTGATCGCCGTGCTGACCCAACTCCGGAGCTGAACGATGTCCCATATCAAGCGCGACCTGGTGCAGGAGACCAGCAACTCCGTCGGCTTCGGCGACATGGTGCTTCTGGGCGCTCCCATCCGTCGCAGGACGTTCGACTCGGAGATGGATGATGGCGCCACTGCCTGGGTCCTTTTCGAGCACGACACGACAGGCGAGTACGAGCTCTGCCTCGCCACCTTCGGCGCGGCCGGCAACCTGCTTTCGCGCGGCACTATCCTGCGGTCGAGTGCGGGTGGCGCCAGAGTGAGCTTCTCGGTCGGCGCCAAGACAATCTCGCTTGTCGCACCAGCGTCGAAGATGCTCGTAGAGGACGACAACGGCGATGTGAGCTTGACGCGCAATCTCACGCTGCGCGGCGCGTACACGAGCACGGCCGGAGCCACGAAGGGCCTTGTCTCGATGGAAGGCGGCGACGCCACGAGGACAGGCTATGTCGGCTTCTACCAGAAGAACTCGGTCCGTCAGGGCTACGTTGGCTTTGCCACGACCGGCATGAGCTATGTCGCGGATAGCGGTGCGCACGGCTTCACGGCGTATGGCGTGACCTCCGGTGCGTTCGGTGAGTTCTGGGGCTCTGCCGACAATCAGCTCTACCTCCGTTCCACCAATGCCTCGACCGGAAACAATGCGGTCGCTGGCTTCTTGTGCGACCTCGCAAATATCGGCAACGCCTACACGTTCGTGTCAGCCAAGAAGAACTCGGGAACGCCATTCGGCTGTATTGAGACCGGCGTAGGAATGACGGCTGGTCTCTACTACCAAGTCGGCTACGCCAGCGGCGCGCACGTCTGGACAATCGGGGCTGGGCAAGTCCTTGTGATGACCCCGACGATTTTCCGTCCAGGCACTGACAATGGGCAGTCGATGGGCCATGCATCCTATCGGTGGTCGGTGATCTACTCCGCGACCGCTGCGATCAACACGTCGGACGGCGAGACGAAGGTCCGCAAGCGTTCGGGGATCGACGCCGAGCGCCGCGCCGCCCGCCGCATCCTCGACAAGGGTCCCGTCTTCTACCAGCTCGCCGAGTCTGTCGCCGAGAAGGGTGACGCCGCCCGCATCCATGTCGGCTATGTCGCTCAGGACGTGCGCGACGCGCTGGAAGCCGAGGGACTCGATCCGTGGCGGTATGGCTTCCTCTGCGCCGATCCTGTCATGGCGACCGAGGAATACTCGGTCGCGGTCGAGCGGCCGAAGGTCCGCAAGGTCGAGGCCACCGAGCGCGCCGTCGAGGTGGTCGACGGCAAGCCGGTGCTGGTCAC